>DATDGY010000164.1:0-63684 GCA_036521855.1 Candidatus Angelobacter sp. | reverse complement strand
GGAGAGGTGGCGAAGTTCGGTATCGATCCCGCCAACATGTTTGAATTCTGGGACTGGGTAGGCGGGCGCTACTCAATGGCGTCAGCGATCGGTCTTTCTACCATGATGGCTATCGGTCCGGAGAATTTCCGGGCGATGTTGGACGGGCTCCATCAGATGGACGAGCATTTTCGGACCGCACCGTTCCAACAGAATCTTCCAGTTTTGATGGCTCTCATCAGTGTCTGGTACACGGATTTCTTCGGGGCGTCGACTGTCGCGGTTCTCCCTTACGAGCAATATCTGAAGCGATTCCCGGCGTATCTGCAGCAATTGGCAATGGAGAGCAACGGCAAACACGTCACATTGGACGGGTCCGCGGTCGATTACCAAACGGCGCCTATTTACTGGGGTGAGCCTGGCACCAACGGTCAGCACTCGTTCTATCAGCTCATCCACCAAGGCACGCGGCTGATCCCCTGTGACTTCATCGCCTTTACTCAGACTCTTAACCCCTTGCCCCGGCACCACAATATTCTCTTGGCAAACGTCTTCGCTCAGGCGGAAGCACTGGCCTTCGGAAAGACACCCGAGCAGGTGAACGCCGAGGGTACGCCGGCTTGGCTGGCGCCCCATCGAGTCTTCGACGGCAACCGCCCGTCGAACATGATCCTTGCTGAACGGCTGACGCCGGAGACGCTAGGCAAGCTGGTGGCGCTCTACGAGCACTCCGTTTTCACCCAGGGCGCGATCTGGAACATTGACTCCTTCGACCAATGGGGCGTTGAGTTGGGCAAGGTGTTGGCACAGCGCATCATTCCAGAGCTCGAGAGCAAAACAGAGCCGAAGCTCGAGCATGATAGCTCAACCAATAACTTGATCCGTCGCTATCGCAAGATGAAGGGGGACATGCAATGACAATTGGATTTGACAAAGACCTCTACGTTCTTCCGTTTGACCATCGGGCTACGTTCTACACCAAGATGTTCGGGTGGAAGGGGACCCCCACCCCTGAGCAAACAGCTCAGGTCGCGGCAGCCAAGCAGGTGATCTATGACGCTTTCCAGGCTGCCATCGCCGCCGGCGTGCCAAAAGAAAGAGCGGGCATCCTGGTGGACGAGCAGTTCGGGTCCGCCATTCTGCGCGACTGCGCAAAAAACAAGTACTTCACCGCCTGTCCCGCCGAGAAGAGCGGCCTGGATGAGTTCGATTTCGAATTCGGCGAAGACTTCGCCAAACACATCGAAGCATTCCAGCCCACATTCTGCAAAGTTCTCGTGCGTTACAACCCGGAAGGCAACGCAGGCTTAAACGAACGGCAAGCCGTGCGACTGAAACTCTTGTCCGACTATCTCCATGGCAAGAGTCGCAGCATGTACATGTTCGAGCTGCTGGTTCCAGCCGAGAAGGCGCAGTTAGATCGTCTGAAAGGAGACAAGAAGGCCTACGACCTCGAGGTCCGCCCCAGGTTGATGGTCCAGGCCATCCACGAGCTACAAGACGCGGGTGTCGAGCCGGATCTTTGGAAGATCGAAGGTCTCGACCGCACTGAGGACTGCGAGAGGATCGTCGTCGCCGCGCGCCGGGGCGGCCGGAATAAAGTTGGCTGCATCGTTCTGGGCCGCGGTGAGGACGAAAAGAAGGTCCGCGAGTGGCTGGCAACGGCAGCACCGGTTGAGGGTTTCATCGGCTTTGCCGTGGGCCGCACGGTGTTCTGGGATCCGCTCGTGGAGTGGCGCGACAAAAAGATCACCCGTGAAGCTGCGGTAAACGAGATCAGCCGTCGCTATCAGGAGTTTGTCAGCATTTTTGAAGAAGCACGCACCTCGCGAAGAGAGGAAGAACGTAGGAAACTGGCGTAGGAAATCTCGCTGCCGTCTGATGGCGGGCAAAACGGAGAGAACGGCGTAAAGGAAGCGTTGCCGAACATAGGTTCAGAAAACAGTCGCTCGAATGGATGGGAGCCGTGCCGGCTAGAAACTTATTGAGCCGGAGACCTGCAGGGAGAACCCCTGGAAAGTCGATCGATTCGCGAATTCCTCAGAGAACTTCAAGCCAAGGTTCGCTCTTCGCTTCGGGAACGTCACATTCGATACCACGCCGACTGCATTCACGGCGTATGTCGTCCGTCTAAACAATAAACCTCCTTGTTTAAATGGTGCCGACCGTCAGGACACATCATTGCGCAATTCCCGCCAATTCTCGCCATTTTTTCGCTGTCGATGCACAAGAATCTAACTCGCAATCTTCTCCAGCCACTCGTTTAGCGCCGAGGCGCGAAATCGCCAAAGCTTGCCAATCTGTATTGCGGCTAGGCAAGTGCAGTGCGCAGAATCGGGGTGTTATCCCCTCGGCATGACCGCTACTAATTCCTCTCACCAAAATAACCCTACCTTCGGCCCGCTCTGGACCCAAGTGTTTCAGCTACGCTTTTTCTCCCCGGCATTCAGTGATTCTGAATGCCAACCCACGAAGAATCCGCCTCATCTAGGTAAGCGGGCCAGCTCTGCTTTTTTGGACGCTCCTCAGGACGCCCGTGAACGGAGTGCCTGAGTTATGCGGCGTGGGTTGAAGTAACTGGCCGGCCGCACCAAGGACGGGTCGCATGGGCCGAACATCGGTTTGGATTGTTCTTGTACTTTGCGCGGGCGGCGTCTCCGCCTTTGCTCAGAATCACGACGCGAGCCAGACTCAACAGACGCAAGACGTGCAGCAGTTGCAGGAGAAAGTCCAGCAACTGGAGCAGCTCACGCAGGAGCTGAAGGCGCGGCTGGCGGAGTTGGAAAAAGCGCAGTCCGGCACGCCGCAAGTGGTAAATGCCACGGCCACAAC
Source organism: Candidatus Angelobacter sp. (assembly GCA_036521855.1). Classification (GTDB taxonomy): domain Bacteria; phylum Acidobacteriota; class Terriglobia; order Terriglobales; family Acidobacteriaceae; genus Angelobacter. Next base: position 60,873 of record DATDGY010000164.1, on the reverse strand, counting down.
CGGCGGGCAACCAACATCTTCGACAGCCGGACAGCCGCCAGCGTCAACGCCGCCGAAGGACACTTCCCCTCTCGCCGCCGCCGTTCCCGTTGCCAATCCTCAAGACGCGCCACCCCAGCCTGCTCCACCCGAAGAGAAAGTGTCGAAGCCGGAGATGGAGGTCTACGGTCACGCCATGCTGGACCTGGGCTACGACTTTGGGCAGATCAATCCCAACTGGTTCGACGTGGAGCGACCCACCCAATTGCCCGCGTTCAAGAACGAATTCGGACAGAACGGCACGCTCTTCACCGGAGTTCGCCAGACACGCTTTGGCGTGAAGAACCTGTTTCCTACCAAGTTTGGCCAGTTGAAGACGGTCTTTGAATTTGAGCTGTTCGGCGTGGGTATCGACGCGGGTCAAACCACCTTCCGTCTGCGCCAGGCTTACGGCGAGATCGGTCAGCTCCTTGCCGGCCAGACCTGGAGCCCGTTTATGGACCCGGACGTCTTTCCCAACTCCATCGAGTACTGGGGGCCGAACGGCATGGTTTTTTTCCGCAACGTGCAGTTGCGATGGCAGCCGATCAACAACGGCAACAAGCAGGTGATGATCGCGCTGGAGCGGCCCGGCGCCAGCGCCGACCTGGGAACGGTGCAGGACCGCGACATCCTGCAGGGCGTGCAGTTTCGTTTCCCCGCGCCGGACATCTCCGGCCACGTGCGTTACGGCGGCAAGCGCACCTATATCCAGCTCGCCGGAATGTTCCGTTACATCTCCTGGGACGACAACGCTCCCACGGCCATCACCAACCTCACAGGCCATACCTACGGATGGGGCGCGCACGTCAGCTCCAACGTGGGCGTGGGTGAGAAGGACACCATCAAGTGGAGCGTCATCTACGGCAACGGCGTGGAGAACTACATGAACGACGCTCCCGTGGACATCGGACCCAAGGCCAGGCTTTTTGACCTCCACAGGCCGCTCACCGGCGAGCCGCTGCCGGTGCTTGGCGTCGTGGCTTTTTACGACCATTACTGGAACGAGAAGTTCAGCAGCACCTTCGGCAGTTCTCTGGTGAACATCACTAACACGCCGTTGCTGCTGCCGAGCACCTTTCGCCGTGGCTGGTACGGAATCGCCGACTTGCTCTACTACCCGGTCAAAAACGTGATGCTGGGCGGGGAGTTCATCTGGGGCCGTCGCGACAACTTCACCGACGGCTTTACCTTCGACGACTACCGCCTCCAGTTCTCATTCAAATACAACTTCTCGTTCAAATTACTTGGGGGTACAAAGTGAAATCCATGCAATGGAAGAGCAGCAAATCCGCGAGTGTGGCCGGCCTGGTTCTCGGGCTGATGCTGATGTTCGCCTCGCTTCCGGCGGCATTCGCGCAGGCCGCGGCCAAACCCGCACCGCAGACCGTGGGCCAGCGCAGCCCCGTGGCGCCCACCCGGGAGCAGGTGGAGGCCGCGGTGAAGGAGGCCTATAACAAGTTCTTGAGTGATACGAGCGGGAAAAACGCTGACTACATTCCAGAACTTGCCCACGTGGATTCCAAACTCTTTGGGATCGCCATTGTCACCACTGACAACCAAGAGGTCACGATCGGAGACGTGGGCTACGCTTTTTCCATCCAGTCAATCTCCAAGGTGTTCACTCTGGCCCTGGCCATGGAAGAGCTGGGACCAAACAGGGTTTTTGAACGGATCGGCAATGAGCCCACAGGACGACCTTTCAACTCCGTGGAAGCCGTGGTGGACATGAAAACCCACACCGCCAACGCCCTGGTGAATGCTGGCGCCATCGCTACTGCCAGCCTGATCTCCGGCGCCAACAAGGAAGCCAAGTGGGACAAGATTCTTGCTTTCTATAGCAAAGCCGCGGGAGAAAAGCTCACAGTCATTGAGAAAGTGTACGCGTCGGAGGCGGCCACCAACACCGGTAACAAAGCATTGGCTGCCCTGCTGCTCAAGTACGAGCGCATTTACTCGGACCCGCTGGAGGCGGTGGATAACTACACCAAACAGTGCTCGGTCGGCGTAACCGCCAAGCAACTGGCCGTGATGGGCGCGACCCTGGCCAACTTTGGCGTGAATCCGGTGACGGGTGAGCAGGTCGTCAAACGGGAGAACATCCCGGAGATCCTCGCCGCCATGACCATGGCCGGCCTGTATGACTCATCCGGCGGCTGGGCCTGGCAAGTGGGCTTGCCCGCGAAGAGCGGCGTGGGCGGAGGTATCGTGGCGGTGGTTCCGGGGAAGGGCGCCATCGCCGTATTTGCTCCGCGCCTGGATGAAGCCGGCAACAGCGTGAAAGCCCAGAAAGTAATCGCTTACGTCGCCGACAAGCTCGGCATCAATCTTTACTCGCCCCGTTCCGTGGGACTGAAGTGAGTGAAGACAAGACGTCGCTGCCGGCTCCATGTTTGCGGCGCAGCGGGACGAATCATATGGGCGGAACTCTTTACCGCAGTTTCCAATGTGTGACTATCCTGTTGCTTGCAGCCATAGGTCTTGGCCCGGCGAACGCCCAATCGCCAGATGCTCAGGCCGGCAACTCAGGCCTCGGACAGCCGGAACGAGCGGAGCTTGTCAGGAAACTTGACCAGTTGGTGCAGCAGAACCTGAAGCTTGAGGAGCAGGCACGCCAGGCGGAAGAGCAGAACCGCCTGCTGTTGGATGAGATTCGCGAAATCAGGCAAAAACTGGCTGGCGAAGCGGCTGAAAGCACTCGGGCTCTAGCCCAAGCCTCAGGCAAGCTACAACCTGCAATGTCTCACGGCGCAAGTGCGCAAGCGAAGGCCGTGAAAGTCGAGAAGGAAGCTGCGACGGGTGCGACTGGTAGTGCGACAGCTTCTCAGAAAAGCGAAGACTCGCAGCCCGCCGATCTCTCCGTGGGCCAGGAGAAGCCCCCGCAAGGTAAAGAAAAAAAGTCATGGGGCACCTACACTCCCAACCTTGGCTTCAAGGTGGCCAACACCGATTATGGCGATCTCAGTATCAGCATATACACCTATACCCGTTACCTGAATCAGCGATTACTCGATGCCACGTATACGAATGCGTTCGCGGTGACCACGCCTGTCCAGCAACGTCAGGACTTCCAGATTCAGAAGGTTCAGATAAAGTTCCTGGGCTGGATCATGAGCCCGAAATTCCGGTATTTTCTCTACGTTTGGACTTCCAACCCAACCCAAGGCCAAGGCGCCCAGGTGGTGGTCGCCGGAAACCTGAATTACACGTTCAATAAACATCTCACCTTTTCGGCAGGGATCACCTCGTTGCCGGGCACGCGGAGCGTAGAGGGTAACTTTCCCTTCTGGCTGGGGGTGGATACCCGGCTGATCACCGACGAGTTCTTTCGGCCGTCCTACACCTCAGGAATTTGGGCCAAAGGTGCAATCACGGACAAACTTCGCTACCAGGCGATGCTAGGCAACAACCTGAGCACGCTCGGTGTGAGCGCCCTCCAACTCGACAACAATTTCAGCACCCTTGCCAGCGCGCTCATCTGGGAACCAAGAGGCGAGTTCGGCCAGGGCTTTGGCGACTTCGAACACCATGAAAAACTTGCCGTCCGCCTTGCCGGGCATTTCACCCGAAGCCGCGAAACTGCGGAGGAGCAGCCCAACACCCAAGCGTTTGACAACACCCAAATACGGCTCGCCGACGGAACAATCATCTTTACTCCGAACCTCTTCGGCGCCGGCATCACGGTGAATGCGCTGAATACCAGGATGACTGCCTTCGACGGCGGACTTAAGTATCACGGTTACTCCCTGGACGGCGAATACTTCTCGCGCTGGCTCAATAACTTCGCTGGCCCCGGTACAGCCGGCCTCCCCAGCCTCTTTGATCAGGGTTTCCAGATGCAGGCCTCGGCGATGCTGATACCCAAAACCCTCCAGTTCTACGCCGGCGGATCCACCGTGTTTGGCAAGTTCGGCAATCCCTATGACACTCGGGTCGGGCTGAATTGGTTCCCGTGGAAGAACAAAGTCATCCGGGTGAACAACGAGTTCCTTTATCTCTACAAGTCTCCCGTCGGCTACACATCCGTTCCCTTCGTGGTGGGAGGCACCGGTCTCGTTTTCCACTCAAACCTGGAGATGGCCTTTTGAAGGCAAGAGCCCAAGTGTTAAGGACATCCAGCCGTCTCCGCCGCCAGCTCAGGCAGCGCTCCGTGGTACTGCTTGCTTTCGTGCTGCTCTGTGGCAATTGCCGGGGGATGCAATCTGGTCCTGCCGGGTCTGATCGGCCGGAGGTCAACGACTCCCACTTCCACCTGACCAACTATATCCAAGAGGGTACGGACATCCACAAGTTTCTCGAGATCATGGGCACGAAGGTGGGTCGCGTTGCGCTCTTCGGCATTCCTTTGCAGCAGCAGTGGTCGTACCGCAACTCCGGCGACCGCGCGCCCACCTATTATCTGGAGTCAGATTCACCGCTCTACTACTACTCGTTCACTGATGCGTATATCGCCATGGCCTACAAGTCGCTCACCAAAGAGCAGCAGGCGCGCTTCGACCCCATGATCACCGGCTTCAACCCCAGTGACATGTACGCCGTCGATCACATCAAGCGCGTTCTCAGAACTTTTCCCGGCGTATTTACCGGGATCGGCGAGTTCAGCGTTCACAAAGAGTTCGTCTCCGCCAAGATTGCCGGCGAGGTGGCCAGCCTGGACGATCCCGCCCTGGACCGTATTCTCGACTTCTGCGCCGAGAGCGGCCTGCTGGCGATCATTCACAACGATCTCGATACTCCTTTTCCCAAACCCGACAAGCCACCGGCGTATCTCGAACAGATGCGGAGCCTGATCAAGCGACATCCCAAGACCACCATCATCTGGGCGCACACCGGTATGGGACGCGTGGTCACTCCGGTCGAGCATCACGCAGCGACTCTGGAAGCCATGCTCAAAGACCCGGCCTTCAGCAACCTGTACTTTGACATTTCCTGGACGGAGGTCGCCAAGTACATTACAGCCACGCCGGAGGCGACCAAGATCACCGCCGATCTGATCAATCGCTACCCGGACCGGTTTTTGTTCGGGACAGACGAGGTCGCGCCCACGAGCCAGGAGCAGTACTTGAAGATCTATTCGCTCTACGATCCCCTATGGAAGCTGCTGACTCCTCAAGCGTCAGAGAAAGTGCGGAAAGGCAACTACGAGCGCCTGTTCGACGCAGCCCGACGCAACGTGCGTGCCTGGGAGAAGGCCAACGTGAGCGCTAGCGCCAAACAAGCGGCGGCCCCGCACGAGGAAGTTCAAATCCCCAGCCCGCCCAATCCCGGCCGAAGGAAATAGATTACGCCTCAGGTATTTGCGCAAAACACCAGACACTCGTAGTGCATCCAACATGGAAATACCGCAAATTGAGGCTGGGTAGACCTCTTGAGAGCACGTGGCTGCTGAACGCGTTGCCGGCGATTGTGCAAGCATGCTCTCGGGAGGAAACTAGAACCTGACGGAGCCGGAAGCTTACACCGAGAACCCCTGGAAAGTCGCCCGATTCGCGAATTCCTCAGAGAACTTCAAGCCAAGGTTCGCTCTTCGCTTCGGGAACGTCACATTCGATGCCGCGCCGACCGCATTCACGGCGTAGCGTTCCGTCGTTTCCTCCGGCGTGATCGCCGGCCCGGTCGTCGCTGTGGTCTGCCGCTGTTCGTAGCCGGCGACGCCGATTTGCAGTGATCGACCATTTTTAAGAGTGAACGCGCGTGTGACTGAGTAATCAAGATCGAAGGTTTGGCCGGGATGGGTTTCGGTCGCTTCTTGGACGGTATGGAATTCATACATCTCGTAGGCCGAGAACGCCCAAGATTTCTCTTTTGTCAAGTAGAACGTTTGGCCAGACGAGAGCGCATTCGTCCAGTATCCCGAACCGACATTGTCGCTGGCTCCCGCGGCAAAACGGCCGGTGGGGGCCAGGAATCCGTACATAGAATCCGCTGACGCCGCTGATGTTGCCGTGGATGTCTGACGTGAGATCGTTCTTCGCAAATGGGAGCGTGGCAAACGCAGAAAACCTTGCTCCGCCCAAGAGTTCCTTCATGCTGACCCAAATCAGCGATGGTTGCGAGAGGTCGCTGGAGCGGAGCTCGCGGAACTGGAATGAGCTTCCGACCAACGGTACAATTTTTGTGTAGCTAACATGAGATTCAATGAAACCACGGCGGCGGGCAGAGGCGGCCTCCCGTCCTCTCTCCGGATCATCCTGCTCGCATCGGTTGCTTCCTTGTTGGTTTTTGGCGCGTCGGTCGGCCTGCAGTGGGTTGTGTACATAGACTTCCTGCACAGGACAGGGCAGTGGCGCTTCACCGGAACTGCCGTGGCGACGATTCTCACCTTCCTTTTCCTTTGCCGCTGGCAACTTGCCGAACGGGAGCGTCAACGTGAGATCCAGCAACGCCTCGGCATTAGAACTCTCGATCATCCGCTACAAAGGCGGGGTCACCAGTTACCTGGAAGTGACCACTGCCCAGAGCGCTGCGCTTTCCGATGAAGTTGCTGCAGTAAATATTCTAGGACGTCGCATGGTGGCCGCGGTCTTATTAGTCCAGGCCCTCGGAGGCGGGTGGGACAGCTCGAGCTTGCCAAAGCATCCGGAGTGCTGCGGGACACTTCACTAGAGCCCATTTGTGACTCCCAAAACCGCAGCCACAGAATCCACCCCGCCCTTGACAGTTCCCCCCCGAGCTCTCGAGAAGTGGCCTCCTGCCCGGCGAATTCCAATCTCGTCGCGTCCCTCCGGGTCCAGGCGAACCCTACCGGATTTCGTCGAATCCAAAGATAAACCGGGGGATCGGCCGATGCTGACAACCAGGACATGAACCGGCAAAGAGGAATTGGTAGAAGAACCTTTCGAGGTAAATATCTTACAAAAGGTTCTGGCAGGCGGCGCGGCTGCTTGAGATTTGTCGGGTCCAAAAGACAGCTCGGGACTAGCGGGCGGAGAACCTGGACGCACGCAAGTCTTATTGGTGCAGGCTCTCGGGGGCGTTGGGACAGTTCCACCCGTTTTCCATAGAAACTCGCCAAGGAATCCAGGTGAAGACGAGGGATCATCGTCTGCCGCACTACCCTTGAATGATCCCTCATCTAGCTTTGGCGCAAGCAGATCTTCATTGCGCACGCTACTGACCACGAGTTCACGCGCCAATCGCCGCTCAAGAAAAAGTCATGATCGGACGCACCTCGACGGTACCGAAGCGCGCCCCGGGGATCTTGGCAGCCATCTTCGCGGCCTCATCGACACTACTCGCTTCCACAAGGTAATAGCCACCGAGCTGCTCCTTGGTCTCAGCGAAAGGACCATCGGTGGTTGCCGCCTTCCCGTTTCGCACGCGTACCGACTTTGCCGTACCCGTCGGCTGCAGCGCATTGCTGCCCTTGATGTTTGTGGAAAATTGTTTGCCAAAAGCCTGGTATTCGCCCATCTCAGCAGGGTCAAAGCCCTGACTGAAACGCTTTTCGTTCTCATAGATCAGCAGCAGGTATTGCATGATATTGGTCCTCCTTCTGTACGACGTATACACAACAACAAATCGACAATGACGGTTTGAAAAACTCGCTGGCCAAATTGACCAGTTTGTCGGGCTTGGTACCCGCCAGGGTGATGTCGCGGGCCGGCAATTGGATCAGTATATCGGGGTTCGAATCGCTGGTAGGCAGCCAAATCAATCAACAACTTGATGGTCTTACAGGGTTCGGCGCCGTACGCGTGGAGGGCGCCGTGAATAGTCGGCTCACGTCGGGAGGCGCGAGATCGCGCGTGAACACTTCCGGAATGCGCTCACCCTCGGGCGTAATCCGATGGAGCGGCAATTCCTCGAGCAACGTATTGGCGCGTGTGAACAACATTAGGCGGCCGTGCTGGTGGCCTGATGACTGACTGGCGGCGGAGTCCCATTTTTTCCTCAAACAACATGTAAGGTTTTCCTGCCATTTGAGACTACCTCTTATGACGGCCAAAACCGTTAAGAGGTCATATGCGTTTGGACTGGTCTCAAAAACCGAAACTCATCAAGAACGTGTTAGTGCTGCTGTTGCTGGGCGTAATCCTGGTGGTCACGTACACTGCCAGCCCGTCCAGGTGGTGGTCCCCGGGGCCGCCCACGGCGTCAGCCCTCTCGGCTGTATGCCTGACGTGATTGCCAGCTTTGTGAAGCGAGGCAGCACTTCCGGGTTGGACACATCGTGCGCGAGCCAGGGCTTGCAGTCCCCGTTCTTTACTTCAGCGACCGGTACGACACCGTAGCAAGGAGCCGGAAAATGATCGAAGCACATGGACTCAGAAAGACATTCGGCAATATTACTGCCGTCGACGGAGTTTCGTTCATCGCCCGCGATGGAGAGGTCACGGGGCTGCTCGGCCCGAATGGCGCGGGGAAAACGACTTCCATGCGGATCATCTACGGCCTGGCCCGGCCGGACAGCGGACGCGTGCTCATTGATGGCCAGGACTGTACCACGAATACGGTTGAGGTCGCGCGGCGCTTGGGTGTTGTTCCCGATACACGCGGCCTGTATCCGCGGCTCACCTGCCGCGAGCATTTGCGCTACTTCGGTGAACTCCAGAACCTCGGCGGCCAAGATCTGGAGCGACGCATGGATGAGCTGATCGGATGGCTGGAAATGGAAGATATCGCCGACCGCCGCGTGCACGGGTTCTCCCAGGGTGAGCGAGTGAAAGTTGCGCTGGCGCGGGCCCTGGTGCATGGCCCGCAAAACATCCTGATGGACGAACCCACCAACGGGCTTGACGTAATGAGCACCCGCGCCCTGCGCGCCCTGGTCCTCCGCCTGAGGAAGCAAGGCAAGTGCATTTTGTTTTCCACCCACATCATGCAGGAAGTTACCGCCATCTGCGATCGCGTGATCGTGATCGGCAAGGGAAAGGTCGTGGCCAGCGGAACTACGGAAGAGATCATCCGCATGACCGGACAGCCAACCCTGGAAGACGCGTTCGTGGATCTGATTGGATCGAGAGAGGAGCTGGTTGGAATATGAAACAGCTTTTGGCCATCTTGCGTAAAGAACTCAAGGACAGCTTGCGCGACCGGCGTTCGGTCTTTGCCGCGCTCTTGGTCCCGTTTCTGATACCGCTCATGCTGGGCGTCGTGTTTGGATCCATGGCCCACGACGGAAAGAAAGGCCGGCCTCTGATCATCACGCTATCCGGCGGAGAGCGCGCGCCCTCGCTGGTGAGCTTCCTGAAACAGGAAGGCGCGACCATTCAGCCCGCGCCTGCGGACTTCGAAGCCCTGGTCCGCGACGGCAAACTCGATGCCGTGGTGGTGGTCCCGGAGAAATACGGCGAAGAATTCGTCTCCGCCCGGCCGGCAAAACTGAAGCTGGTTGCGGATTTTTCCCGCAGCTCCGCCGAGGATACCATCCTTCGTGTCGCACAAGTCATCGGCCGCTATAGCAGTCAGGTGTCGGGGTTGCGGCTGCTGGCGCGGGGGGTCAGCCCGGAAGTGGCCCAGGCCATCGATCTCCAGGAGACAGATCTCTCCACGCAGAAATCGCGTTCGGCGACGTTGCTGGGGATAATCCCGACGATATTGATGACAGTGATCCTCATCGCGGGCGTGTACGTCGCTGTTGACAGCACGGCAGGCGAGCGAGAGCGCGGGTCGCTGGAGCCTCTATTGCTGAATCCGGTGCCGCGTCAGACGCTGGTATCCGGGAAATGGCTGGCAGTGGTGGCGTTCACGGTTGGCGGCTTCGGCCTCACGCTGGCAAGTATTTTGGTGGTGCTGAATCTGATTCCCTTGCAGAACATCGGCATTAGCCTGGGCATCGGAGCGCGCGAGGTCGTGATCATACTCTTGATTGCGCTCCCGTTCTCCATCTTCATCAGTGCACTCGAACTCCTATTGGCCACGTTCGCCCGCACCGTCCGTGAAGGGCAGACCTATTTAAGTCTTTTGCCCCTTGTGCCTCTTCTGCCCACGATGCTGATGGAATTCCGTCACGTTAACCCAGCCACGTGGATGTCAGCCATACCGCTTCTTGGCCAGCAGGTCCTGTTTGCTTCGCTGATGCGCGGAGAGAATGGACCTCCCTTTGGGCTGTTCATTGCCGCCACGGTTTCCGTAACCCTGGCCGTGGTTTGTCTGAAACACACGGCGCGGTTACTTGAAGATGAAAAGATTGTCCTTGCCCGCTAATTCGCTTTATGCAGTGGATGGAGCTAACATCGCGCGAGCGGAGGTCGCGACAGCCCTGGACCAAGATTTCGATCGCATCATGAACGAGTACGGTCAGGCACTGTCGCGCCTGGCCGCCAGCTATGAGCCGGTCCACGGCCAGCGCGAAGACCTGCTGCAGGAAATCGTGCTGGCGATCTGGCGGGCGCTGCCGCGTTTTCGCGGCGAATGCTCCGAACGCACCTTTATCTATCGCATCGCCCACAATCGCGGCTTGAGCTACGCGTGGCATCGCCATCCCGTCCACCAGCCTTTGGATGAACTCGAAGCGGTCCATGAGCCCGTGGACCCGCGCCCTCATCCCGAAGAGCAGACGGCGCGCCAGCACCAGAAGAAACGGCTGCTCGACGCCGTACAAACGCTTCCGATGGCCTACCGGCAAATCGTCATGCTGCTGCTGGAAGATCTTTCTCAAGCCGAAATAGCGGAAGTGCTAGGGATCACCGAAAACAATGTCGCTGTACGTTTGAACCGGGCAAGAAAAGCGCTCAAGCAAGCCCTGGGAGTTGCACTGTGATTACTGAAGATCGTGAACTGGAACTGTGGAAAGAAGAATGGCGCGCGGAGACCGGCCCCCTCCCGACCTTGAAGAAGAAGGTCAGGCGCCAGACTCTGTGGATGATCGCTGGTTGGGTTTTTGCTGTGCCAGCAAGTGTTTTGGGCCTTGCTTATTTTGCAAGACTCGCCATGCGCGATCCCAGTCCGGACAACATTGTTTTGACGGCATTTGTCTGGTTCGCTATGCCACTCGCTGTCGCATTTGCTGTGTGGAACCAGATCGGCACTTGGCGGCCGGATGCCGAGAGCACTCGCGCTTATGCCGAGCTTTCGTACAAACGCGCGCGCTCCGAGCTTCGCGGGTTGCGCGTGGTGTTTTATGTGCTTTATGTTGAAGTTTGCTTTCTGGCCTGCGTGATCTGGATTTTCCGGGTGAAGTGGTTACTGCGTGCTTCCCCTGCCGACCGCTTTGGGCGTCTTGTCATCGTGCCTGTCGTGTTTCTGGGAATGTGGATATTCATGATCTGGCGTAGGCGGCGCAGGAGCAAACAATTGGCGGAGGCCAAGAGCTTCCTGGAACAACTGGACCTCTAGTCTTGCTCCTTCGCCGCAGAAGCTTTGGTCGGGGAGGGAGATTCGAACTCCCAATCTCGTGCGCCCGAAGCACGCCTCTCAACGGGAACCAGAAACATCGTGGCGATGCGGCCTATGGCTTGTTCGCTTCGAAGGTTATTCCTTTGAGTAGTTCGGTTTTGTATTGAAGATCGGTCTCGCCGGGAGGGAAGCGGTTCATGCTGAGGATGTAGGCGAGAATGTCGGCTTTCGGCGGCCTGCCCACGCGCGACGGATTGTCTGACGGCATGGTGACGCGAATTCTCTCGAACAGAACGTCGAGGGTAAGGCCGTTCCAATTGGAGAGGAACTGGCCGCCGGCAAGCGGCGGGGCCGATTCGCCGCCGGTCATCTTGTCGCCGTGGCAGGAGGCGCATTTCGAATGATAGAGCGGGTCGCCACGCTTAGCCTGTTCCTCCGTATAGACGCCGTCCCAGACCGAGCGCGGTCCCGCGGATCCGGGCGGCGCGGACGGCGCGGGCGGCGCCGTCTGCTCCGGCTTATCCTGTTGCGCGGGAAGAGTGCCGTACAACGCGCACAGCGAGTACCCGATGATGATCGCCGCCAGTAAACTGGTCCTCATCTCGCTTCAGTTCTCCTCCGTGGGCAGAGTAAACGCAATGTACTCTCCCGAATACGCGCCGCCGCTCACGGCCACCACGATGTATTGTTTCCCGTCGACCATGTAGGTCATCGGAGATCCGCTCTGCGGGGCCGGCAGGTAGACCGCGCCCACCTCTTTCCCAGTGGCCTTATCGTAAGCGTGCAAGAGAGCGCCTCGCGGATGATCGGCTGTTGTCGTAACCTGGCCGTCTCCGGCAATGACCAGGGTCTTGGTGATCAGCGTGCCCACGTTGTAGGTGGTCTGTCCGGTACGCGGGATATTGAGACCTTTGAGCGCCGGATTGTTGCGGACAATATCCGGTGTCTCACCATGCGCGATCTGCCACACGATCTCGCCTTTATCGAGGTCGATGGCGGTGATAGTTCCGTATGGGGGCTTGATCAAAGGTATGCCATCGATGTTCAGCGGGCTGTAGCCGCCGCCACCTGCTGCCGGCGGACGATTCCTGGCCGGCCGCGATGCATCGGCGCCGACGTTTTCACCCGGCCCAGTCCGCATCTGGACTTTCTGTCCGGCAGTTCCAGCCACGTAGTTCATGTCGGAAACATCCTTGGGCGGCTGAACCAACCCCAAAGGCGTAAGGCAGGCGTTGCACGCGAATGCATAAAGGATGTGCGTTTCCGGATCGTAGGAAGCACCCGGCCAATTGGTCCCGCCGCTGGCCGTGCCTAGGGTAAGCGTGCCCAGCGGGCCATCGATCTGACTGACGACCGGGGGCGTGAACACCGGCCCCAGATGATACTTTGAGACGATGCCCTTGGCCTGCTCGCGCATTTGCGGCGTGAAGTCGATCAAATCGTCAATAGAAACACCGTTGCGGGCGTAAGCGGGAGGCCGAGTGGGAATCGGCTGTGTGGGGGAGTACCATTCGCTCGGCGCATTGCCCTTCTCGACCGGCCGTTCTTCAATCGGCCAAACCGGTTTTCCCGTGATGCGATCGAAGACGTAAAGGAAGCCCTGCTTGCTGGGCTGGGCGACTACCTTCGTGGGCTTCCCGTTCACGGCCACGTCGGCGAGGATCGGCGCTGAGGAAATGTCCATGTCCCACAGCGGGTGATGCACCAGTTGAAAGTGCCACTTCCGCCGGCCTGTCTTCAGATCCACGCAGACCAGTGTCTCTCCGAAAAGATCGTTGCCGGGACGATGGCCTCCGTAGAAATCTCCGGTGGGCGACTCAATGGGCAGATAGACGAGCCCCAATTCTTCATCCACTGAAAGTTGCGTCCACATTCCCGTGTTGCCGGTGTATTCAGCAGAACCGTTCAACCAGGTGTCGTAACCGAACTCGCCCTTCTTGGGGATGGTGTGAAAGATCCACAGGCGTTTGCCAGTGCGAACGTCAAAGCCGCGAACGTAGCCTTTGTTGTTGCGCATACTCTTGGGCGTGAAGCCTTCGCGAAAAGCCGCGCCTACGATCACGGTGTCTTTGGCTACCACCGGCGCCGATTGAAAGCCGATCTCGCCGGTGGTGATGTCGGGGAGGAACGTCTGGTCGTCGTCGAGCTTGAGGTCCACAGCGCCCTTGTCGCCGAAGGAAAGGATGGGCGAACCGGTCTTGGCGTCGAGACAGATGAGCCGGTATCCCGGTGTCACGTACAAGATCCGTTCTTCTTTTCCGTCCGACCAATAAGCCAGGCCGCGTCCGGAGAGCTGACGAGGCGCGGCCGCCCCGCGCGCTCCTTCACGTTCCCCGTGCACCCAAAGCAACTCGCCGGTAGCCGGATCGAGCGCGATGATGGCCCGGCGCGAGCCCGCCGTAGCGAAAAGCCGGTGATTTACCATCAACGGCGTGCCTTCCAGCTTGTACTCGGGACGATTGCCCAGGTTGTCGGTCTTGAAGCGCCAGGCGACTTCCAGCTTGTTGAAGTTCGCAGCGTTGATCTGGTCCAGCGGGCGATATCGGGTGCCGGCAAGATCGGCCGCGTACGTCGGCCACTCGCCGCCTTTGCCGCGGTCCTGAGCGGCAGCGAATGCTGTCACCATGAGGCCAATCAGCCACCACACTAGAAGATGCTTTGCTCCGACGATCGTTCTGCTCTGCATGGGCAGGGTCTCCGTGAGAAATAAAGGTTCACGCCATTTGCTTGATCTGCTGCAAGCCTTCCCGAATCTTGGCCTTCTGATCGTCGGTCACATCCGGGTGGGGAGGACGTTGATAACTCTGCGGTGCGCCCATCTGCAGGCTGAGGGCGTATTTCATCGGCCCAAAGCTGCCAACCCCTGCCGGGCGTAACACCTGTTGCGCATCTCGCAGCTTGGTCATCGGCGCGTCGATGTCCTTGCCGGCTCGTTTGGCGGCGAAAACCGCCGCAATCTGTTTCGTAAACAAGTTGCCTTCCGCCAGAATGGCGCCCATCCCGCTTTCGAGCGCGGGCTTCAGATTGTTTCCGGTGCCGGTCCTCATGTTCAGCTTGGGGAATTCTTTTACATACTGCTCATACTCCGGAGTATCTCCGTTTGAGTCCTTGATTCCGGCGAGGTTGGGATATTTTTCAAGGCTGTGCAACAGTTCGGGCGTCACCGGCACGGCGCTCATGCGCGGGTAGTGGTACAGATTGATGGGAATGGATACCTGCTCGAAGATCAAAGAATAGTACTTGGTGAGCCCTTCCAGGGGCGGCTGCTTGTAATAGAAAGGTGGAATGATCAACAAACCATCGGCGCCATTGACGGCCGCGTGCTGCGATAGCTCGATGGTCTCCGGGAAATTCGACGTGCCCGAGCAAATAATGATGTTGAGGCCATTCCTGTGCTTGAGCGCGGTCTCCGCGATTTTCTTTCGCTCGGCGACGGAAAACGACGGATATTCTCCCGTCGAGCCCAGTACAACCACGCCGTCGGCCCCATTCTCCTTGAAGTAGGCCATCATGTCCCGGTACAGGCCTTCTTCGAACTTCAAGCTCTTGTCGCAAGGCGTGGCTGCGGCGATCCAAAACAGGCATTTTTCCGTTGCGGCGGCCGGCGCCACCGACGCTGAGGCCGCGGCGGTCGCAACGGTTGGCCCCGGCATGGCGGCCGTCGCCGGCATTCCTGTGGCGCTTAGCGCCGCGGCTGCGCCCAAACCTTCCAGAAATCTTCTGCGTGTTGTTGCCATCTTCTCTCTACTTTCGCTGATCCGTGCCCTCAGGCCACGGAAGTCTATGACAAGCTGTTCAGCAATGCAAAACAAGAATTGTGCGGCGAGCGTAACATGCCATCAGGCCGTCCTGGCTGATGCTGCGTGCTGACCGCCGATCTGTTTCACCACATTCTCCACGGACATCAGGGCGCCCTCTTGCCACGCCGTAAGTGGAGAGACCTGATCGCCGATCACGTAGAACCGGCCGTCGGGCTCCAGCAGACGTAAGTAGGCTTTCCTGGCCTCTGTCCTATCCTGCCCCAAGCCGGGGAAGCCGCCAAGCTGGCTGGGTATGTTATGCCAGGCAATCGACAGCCCCAAGTGCGGCGGCACAATGCGGTCATCGGCAAACTCCCGGTGAAACTTAGCGGCGATGGAGCGGGCCACCGACAGGCGCTGGGAGCAATTCATCTTCCCAAACTCCATGGCATCGTTGCCAGCCATGTAGGCGCCCACCAAGGCCCCAGACTTCTGAAAGTAGCCGTGTGACGGATACCAGATTTCGCGAATGATTTCATCCGTGAAGCTTACGCCGCCAAAGATCTGGTATCGGTCCGATTCCCAGAAGCGCTGGTTCGCCTGCCAGCCCACCTTGCAGACCGGCGAGAAGCGGCCACAGTCCACCGCCTTCTTGAACTCTGCGGAAAAATTGCAGGGTATTTTCTGGAGCACCGGCAGCGGAATATTCGACAAACAGTAGTCGGCGCGCTTCATCGATTCGGATTCGCGTCCACGATTGCGATCGCGATAGATGACCTCCACGCCGTTGTCTGCCAGGTTGATTTTCGTCACTTCGCAGTTGTAGTCAATCAGGTGGCCGACCTTGCGCTTGAAGGCGTCGACGATTTTGTCCATGCCGCCGATAGGCTGGAAGAGCGTCGGCTGGTAGTCATAGTTCTCTTCGCCGTAGAAGCGGTGTTGCCAGAACTGGGAATTCAACAAATCTCTGAGCTGAAGGCGCGCGCGTGGCTCGCACACGTCGTTCACGGTCGCAGGATCTTCACAGAGCGTATTTCTGGACGGGCAATGCGCTCCGGGAGGGCAGGGTTTTCCAGCCTGAAGATCGCCAAAGACGGCAAGCAGGCCCAGCAGTTTTTCTTTGTCGCCGGCGTCCAGACTCTGGTCAAGAGTTCCTTGCGTAACCGCTTTGGAAAGCAGCTCGCCAATGTATGCATCGGCATCATTGCTGATACGCCGCCTCACCTGGGGCTGGCCCGCGAACGCAGCCTTCACATGGAACAGGTTGGCCGTGGTCTCGATGACGTAGATCTCCAGGGGAACGTTCAGCTCCGAGCAGTAGTGCAGCATGCGGCGGTGGTGGTAGGGAATCCGTCCGGGACCAAGGTTTACGTAAAGGCCTTCGTCGAATTCACACTTCTGTTCGGTGGTCCCGTGCTCCGCGCTTTTTTCGGTGATAACGCTGCCGCGTCGGACGGTGAGACTGCGCCCTCCCGCGCGGGCTTCAGCCTCAAGCACGCGGCATTTGAATCCGGCGCGTGTGAGCTCGTAAGCTGCAGCCAGACCGGCGATGCCTGCGCCCAGAATCAGCACCGTCCTGCCCGGCGCGGAACCTGCGGGCAGCTCGATCGGGCCAGACCATGGCCCCGGCTCAGGCATGAGCCCCATCGCCGCCATGGTTCTATAGACAGCCGAGGCTCCTCCGGCCCGGCCGACCTGCTCCAAGAATGTACGGCGCGTCCAAGTTTTGATGCCTGCAGTCATCTCCACCTCTTGCTCCGCGGGAGCCACAACCTTGCCTTAGCAACAGGCAGCAAGCAGCGTTCTGGCTAAAATGCCTCCACAACAAGAGAGACGGATAAGAGCCTTGGGACTACGCTCCTCATTTTTTGACAAACTTCTCTACGTCTTTTGCGCCCACCTCGGCTCCGTATATGTTGCCGTTGCTGTCCGCAGCAACACCTTCGGCGCCGCTGGTGGATTTATGGTCGGGATCGGGCTCGGTATCGGGGATGAACGCGGTCACGGAGCCATTCTTGGCGCTGCCAACCCGGATGCCTCTCTTCCAGCCGGGGTGATTGTCAGCCCGCGACTCAGAGTCAGCCACATAGATGACGTCATGCTTGTCGATGAAGATTCCGCTCGGCCGGCCAAACTGCTTCCACTCGGCGATGAACTTTCCGTCCTGATCGAAGATCTGAATGCGGTTGTTGGCGCGATCGCCCACAAAAATCCTGCCTTTAGAATCCATGGCGATGGCATGGGGGGTGTCGAACTCACCGGGGCCGGTGCCCTTTTTTCCCCAGGCTTTGATGAACTTGCCGTCCTTGGAGAACTTCACGATGCGGGCATTGCTGGCTCCGCCATGCCCGTCAGCCACGAAGATGTCGCCATTGGGAGCGACCACCACATCGGAGGGCTGATTGAATGTATCCGGACCATCACCGGCAACTCCCGCCTTGCCCAGGGTCAGCAGGACCTTGCCCTCCGGGCTGAACTTGATCACTTGGTGCCCCTTGCCGTCTTTTCCCTGGGCGTCGGTGATCCACACGTTGCCTGCGCGGTCCACAAAAATGCCGTGGGGAAAAACAAACATACCTTCGCCAAAGCTCTTCACCAGATTGCCGGAACTGTCAAAGCGGAGGACAGGCGGAAGGTTCGACCCGGCGCAAGTGTTGGCGCCGCATCTTTCGGCGACCCAGATGGTGGCGTCGGCGCCGATGTCAATAGCGCTCGTCGATCCCCACGTCCTGCCCGCGGGAAGCTTGGCCCAGTTCTCGATCGTGCGATAGGGATTGGGCTGGGAGTTGGGCGCGGCGTCGGCCTGCGCGAATAGTTCTAGGGATGTTGCTAGCGAGGCAAATACGACTACTGTCAGCAAGAGTCTCGTTTGAGGTGCACGTGGCATGAGAGGACCTCCTCAAATGGCGCGAGCATTGTATCAGTGTTTACTCGTGGTGCAGCGCTTCGGTCGGTTGCAGGCGGGATGCCCGGTTGGCCGGCAGATAGCCGAAGAGTATGCCGGTGGAGCAGGCCACGATGAAAGCTACCACAATGGAAACCAGGGAAATCGGAATACGCACGTTGTATTCGACGGAAAGCAGAGGTTCGGCGAGGATCTTGATGCTGATAGCGATCAGAATGCCGAGAACGGCCCCCAGACCACTGATGATCAGGGCCTCAATCAGAAACTGAAGCAGGATTTCCCTTCGGTTGGCGCCTACGGCCTTGCGCAAGCCGATCTCGCGGGTGCGCTCAGTCACGGTCACCAGCATGATGTTCATGATACCGACGCCGCTGATGAGCAAGACAATGCACCCCACGGCCAACAGTACGCCGGTGAGGGCCATGGATATCTTGCGGGCTGCTTCCAGGATGCCGGCAAGATTCTGCACTGTGTAGGCAACGCCTTCACGGTGCCGCGACTGGAGCAGCACTCGCAGCTCGGCTGTCACCAGGGCTACGTTTTCGTGGGAATCGGCCTGGAGGTAAAGGGTCCTGACGTAATCCACTCCCTGATAGTCCTTAAGCAGCGAGAACGGCACCAGCACGGATTCGGAGGTGATTTCGGATAGTCCCAAGGTAGTCACTCGCTCACGAAAAACTCCGATGACGGTGAAACTGAGGTCGCCAACGCGGATCACCTGTCCGACCATGTCCTGGCCGAGTTCCTTGGCAAGGTCCTGGGTAATCAGGCAGGCTTTGGAGTTGGACTGCATGTCCAGGTCGTCGAAGAACCGGCCTTGTAGGATGAGAAGATTGCGGATCCTCTGGAAGCCTTTGGTCACGCCTATCAGAGTCACCGCCTTTTCCCGTCCATTGATGACGACGCTGGTGTTTCCAATATCGTGAATTCCAGCCGCTTCAACCACATGAGGGAGCGACCGCGCTGCTTCCAAGTCCTGGAGGGAAATCTCATCGGCGCTGGAACGAGTCACGTTATTGCCGGGAAAATATGCGTAAACCAGGTCGGTTCCCGTGGCCTCGATTTGGGCCATTACGTAATTCTTGCCGATCATTGCAACCGTTACCACCAGCACGATGCAGGTGGTGCCGATGGTGATCCCCAGCATGGTCAAGGCGGCCTTCACCTTGTTGGCCAGTAGTGCATCCAGAGCGACCTGCCAGGTTTCATTCTTGATCATATCGGGCATTCCCAATTACCTTATTATAGAGTTGCGGAGAGACCGGCGCGGGCCGTATGAAACCAAGTCCTTTACATTTCAAAACCTACATCTTGATCCTGCTCATCGTAATATTTGGTCCCATGGGCAACCTGCTGCTCGGGAAGGGCATGAAGAGCCTGGGCGCAATGGCGGGTTGGACGCCGGCTGAACTGGCGCGCTTTGTGACTTTCGTCCTGACGTCGCAGTTTGTCTGGTTGGGCATCGGATCGTTGATCGTTTTCTTCGTGGCATACGCTTTGGTTCTGTCGTGGGCCGATTACAGCTTTGTGCAGCCGGCCTCGGCCTTTGCCTACGGCACGGCGGCCGTGCTGGGCCATTTCGTGCTTGGTGAGATGGTCAGCCCTGTGCAATGGGCCGGCATCATGGTCATTTGTCTGGGGGTTCTGATCGTAACCCGAACCCCGCCGCGTACCACGGAGACCATCTGAATGTTGACTGAGATGGTGCTTTTTTTTCTGGTCATGGTCGCGGGAACTGCGGGAGAACTTTGCATGGCTCGCGCCATGCGGACGGTGGGCGAGGTCACCGATTTTCGTCCAAGGTCGCTCATCGCCGTGGCCCTGCGGGCGCTTCGTGTAAGCTGGACCTGGGTCGGCCTGGGACTGATGACCCTGGCGTTCTTTGCTTTGCTGGCAGTGCTGGCAATCGAGAATGTCAGCTTCGTGGTTCCGGTCACGGCCTTGAGTTATCTCGTCGGGGCGCTAGGTGGCAGCCTGTTTCTGCATGAGCGAGTTACGGGGAGGCGATGGGCTGGTGTTCTGCTGGTGTGTGCAGGAGTCACACTGGTGTTGTTAGGGAAGCGGCCGGGGTAGACCAGAGTTCTCGGCCTCGGGATTTCCGAGTAGCCGTCTTATGCTAGTCTTATCTTGTTAAGATGCGCGACCTCGTGTGCTGCCGGGCGAGGCCGCCGGAGCCAGGCAGCCGGGCATCTTAACCCGAAGCCAGTAAGGAGTGCACTACTTTGTGCGGGATCGCTGGTTTTACACATACCAACTGGGTGGCAGAGCCGGACCGCATCCGCAGGGCTGCCTCCACGCTGCAGCACCGAGGACCTGACCAGCAAGGGGTCTTTCAATCGCACGCAGTGGCCCTGGCGGCGACCCGGCTCAAGATTATCGACTTGGAGGGCGGCGATCAGCCCATCCGCAGCGAGGATGGTGATGCGGTCATCGTCTTTAATGGTGAAGTCTATAACCACCAGGAGTTGCGCCACGAACTTGAGGGCTTGGGCCACCGCTTTCGCTCCCGCTGCGACACTGAAGTGGTGCTTCGCTCATTCCTGGAATGGGACATAAAGTGCCTCTCACGCCTCCGAGGCATGTTCGCATTCGCCATCTGGAGCGAATCCAAGAGACGGCTGGTGCTGGGCCGCGACCGGCTGGGGATCAAGCCGCTTTACGTTGCCCATCTCGGCGACGACATATTCTTCGGCTCGGAATTGAAGGCCATCTTCGTTCATCCTGAGATCCCCCGTGAGTTGAGTCTCAACGGCCTGGATTGCTACCTGTCGATGAACTACGTGCCTTGCCCCTGGACGCTGGTGGAAGGCATCGAGAAACTTCCTCCCGGCCACTGGCTGGAATGGGAGAACGGCAAGACGCGTACCGGTTGCTACTGGCAATTGCCGTTCGGGACCAGCCCGCAGTCGCTGGATTCGGCTAAAGAGAGACTGGATTCTCTACTGCGCCAGTCGATCCGGGAGCACCTTATCTCCGACGTGCCGCTGGGCGTATGGCTGAGCGGGGGAGTCGACTCTTCGGCGATCCTGCACTACGCAGCCACAGCGTCAAGCTCTCGGCTCAAGACTTTTTCCATCTCGTTTCAGGGACGCAGCTTCGATGAAACCCCCTACATCCGGCAGATCGTCGAGCAGTATCAGACGGAGCACGAGCAAGTTGATCTGAATCCTAGCCTGAACTTGCTGGACGCGATCGAGGAGTTTGCCTATTACTCCGATGAACCGAGCGCGGACGCCGGAGCCCTACCGGTCTGGTTCCTGTCCAAGCTCTGCAAGACGAGAACCACCGTAGCGCTTAGCGGGGAAGGCGCGGATGAGCTCTTTGGAGGATACCTCACGCATCGTGCCAGCCTGCTGGCGGAGCGGGCGCGGAAATTGCCGTCGGGCGCACTTGGCTTTTCTCTGAGTCAGTTGCATCGATGGCCGGTCTCCGATGAGAAGATCGGTCTCGAGTACAAGTTGAAGCGTTTCCTGGAGGGTTGCCTCTTGCCGGCCGCGGCGGCGCATGTGTATTGGAATGGCGCATTTTCTGCCGAACAGAAACACGAGCTTTTGGCGCAACCCCTTCCGCCGGCGCTGGATCGGGTCCTAAGAGAACTCGCCGATCGTTTGCCGGGCGGCGACCGGCTGGCGCCGTATTTGTGGTTTGATCAAAAGTATTACCTGCCCGACGATATTCTGTACAAGGTTGACCGGATCAGCATGGCTCATGCCGTCGAGGTCCGGCCGCCGTTCCTCGACCACAGGATCGCCGAGTTCGCGGCCTCGTTGCCTGCGTCGCTCAAGATTCGCGGGGCACGCCAGAAGGTCGTCCTCAAAGAGCTGATGAAGGACAAGCTGCCTTCATCAACCTTGCGCCGGAAGAAACTAGGCTTGGATATTCCCGCTCACGACTGGTTCCGCGGTCCGCTTCGTCCATTGCTGGAACAGACCTTGACGGACGGGATTTCGGAATACAGTGAAGTTTTCCGCGCGAGTGCAGTGCGCAATTTCTTGAACTCTCATATGGAGAGGCGAGCCAATGTGGGGTATCACCTTTGGGGCTTGATGATTTTGTTTCTTTGGATGAAAAAATGGCGAATCCAGCTACCAGCACGGGAAGAGAAACCGATGCTGGAAAAAACTGGCGTGTTTATCTAGCCGTTTTGGCGGTTGCCGGCGCGATTTATCTGGGTTGTATGGTCTCTCCACCGAGCCTGATGGATGACGTGGATGCAGTCCAGGCCCAGATCGCCCGCAACATGCTCACTTCCGGCGACTGGGTCACAGCCCGGCTGGACGGAGTTGTGTATCTGGAGAAGCCTCCCCTGATCTACTGGTTGATTGCAGGTTCGTACAAAGTTTTCGGCGTTCATGACTGGGCGGCGCGCATTCCCATGGCGCTGGCTTCGCTGGCCGTCTGCTGGGTCACCGCGGCCTTCGGCATATGGGCCTTCGGCCGGCGAGCCGGACTCTACGCCGGCTTGTGCGCGGCTACCTGCGTTGGTTTGTTCCTTTTCACCAGGGTTCTGATTCCCGACGTCATGCTCACCTTTACTACAGCCCTGGCCATGTGGGCATTTCTCCGCGTACTCGATAAAGAGGAAGCCCATCCGCGCCTGTGGGCATTTATATTGGCCGCGAGCCTCGGACTGGGACTCCTGCTGAAGAGCTTGATTGCCGTGCTTTTTCCCCTCGCCGCCGGCATCATTTATCTCTTCCTCACCAAGCAGCTTTTCTCCTCGCTGGCCTGGAAACGGCTGCGGCCCCTGAGCGGGGCCCTGGTGGTGCTGCTGATCGCGGCTCCATGGCACATTCTGGCGGCGATGCGCAACCCGCCTTACTTCTCGCTGGCGCTGCACAGCGGCCCCGGACAATATCACGGATTCTTGTGGTTCTTTTTCATGAACGAGCAGGTCTTGCGCTTTCTGAACCTGCGCTATCCGCGTGACTACAACACCGTCCCGCGTCTGTATTTCTGGCTGTTTCATCTTTTGTGGCTGTTTCCCTGGAGCGTTTATCTTCCCGCCACAGCCAAGCTTTCGTATAAACCGCTAGACCGGGCGGGACGCACCCGGCTTCTCGCGCTGTGCTGGACCGGCTTCCTTCTGGTTTTCTTCACCTTCTCCACGACCCAAGAGTATTACTCCATGCCCTGTTATCCGGCGTTCTGTCTGCTGCTGGGCTCGGCGATGGCGGAGGGGGGCGTCTGGATACAGCGCGGAACGCGCGTGCTGACGGCGCTGGCAGCGGCGGCGGCTACGGTCCTGTTGACGATCCTCTTCCTGGTCCGTAATATTCCCACTCCGGGAGACATCTCGGTGGCTCTGACAGAGCGTCTAAAGTTTTACACTTTGGCTTTGAGCCATGTGGAAGACCTAAACTTGCGAGCTTTTGCGTACCTGCGCATCCCCCTGGTGCTGGCTGCGCTCAGCTTCTTGATCGCGGTGCTCGGCACGCTTCGCGCCCCCGCGCAACGCGCCTTCCTGGCGGCTGCGGTGATGATGGTAGTCTTCTTTCACGCCGCGCGCCTGGCCATGGTGACCTTTGATCCTTACATGTCGTCGCGGCCGCTGGCGGAGGCGTTGCTCCGCGCTCCCGGCGGCACCTTGATCGTGGACCATCACTACTACACGTTTTCATCCGTCTTTTTCTATACCGACCGCGAGGCTCTGCTGTTGAACGGCCGTTTCAACAATCTTGAGTACGGAGCCTATGCGCCCGGCGCGCCGCCGGTGTTCGTGGACGATTCGCACTTCAAGGATTTGTGGAACCGGCCGGAGCGGTCTTACTTCGTCGCCAAAGAGTCGGTCCTGCCGCACCTGGAACAACTGGTCGGCGACCAACAGATCAACTTGGTTACTGAAAGCGGCGGCAAGTTCGTGGTGACAAATCATCCCTTGGTAAGCACGGCCACTGGGTTTTGAGGTTTAGCATTAGAAAGATTCCATGCGGTCAAGGAGAGAGCAAATGAGGATCATCGTATTAGGAGGGGACGGGTACTGCGGGTGGGCGACGGCACTGTATTTGTCCAGCAAAGGGCATGCGGTGGCGATCGTGGACAACTTCATGCGCCGGCAATGGGACCACGAGCTCGGGGCGCAGACGTTGACCCCGATTTGTCCGCTCTCGGACCGATTGAAAACGTGGCACGAACTCACCGGAAACACTATGGAGTGCTTCGTGGGCGACGTGACCGACTACGAGTTTCTTTCCTCCGTGATCGAAGATTTCGGGCCGGAAGCAGTGATCCATTTTGCGGAACAGCGGTCCGCGCCCTACTCCATGATTGACCGGAAGCACGCGGTCTTTACGCAGGTGAACAACGTGGTGGGCACTCTGAACCTTCTGTTTGCCCTGCGTGAGTTCCAGCCCGACTGCCACTTGATCAAGCTCGGGACCATGGGCGAATACGGCACGCCCAATATCGATATCGAAGAGGGCTACATCACCATCGAGCACAACGGCCGCAAGGACACGCTCCCGTTCCCCAAGCAGCCCGGCTCGTTTTATCACCTTTCCAAAGTGCACGACAGCCACAATATGATGTTCGCTTGCAAAGCCTGGGGACTGCGGGCGACCGATCTCAACCAAGGCGTGGTGTACGGAACCTTGACCGAAGAGGTTGCGCTGGACGAGGCGCTCATCAACCGATTCGACTACGACGAAGTGTTTGGAACCGTCCTGAACCGCTTCTGTGCGCAAGCTGCGAT
Source organism: Candidatus Angelobacter sp. (assembly GCA_036521855.1). Lineage (GTDB taxonomy): Bacteria > Acidobacteriota > Terriglobia > Terriglobales > Acidobacteriaceae > Angelobacter. Next base: position 36,239 of record DATDGY010000164.1, on the reverse strand, counting down.
TGGCCATCCGTTAACGGTCTATGGCAAGGGCGGACAGACGCGCGGTTTCCTGGACATTCGCGACACGGTTCGCTGCGTGGAGATCGCGTGCTTAAATCCGTCGGGACGGGGTGAATGCCGCGTGTTCAACCAGTTCACCGAGCAGTTTTCCGTTCTCCAGCTGGCGCAACTCACGGCAACGGCGGCGAAGCAGCTCGGATTACGCGTCGAAATAGAGCACCTCCCCGATCCCAGGGTGGAAGCCGAAGAACATTACTACAATGCGAAACACTCCAAGCTGATCGACTTGGGCCTGAAGCCGCATCTTCTTTCCAACGCTCTTCTCGACTCACTGCTGAATATCGCCATGAAATACAAGGAAAGAGTTGACGCATCTTTGATGATGCCGAGGGTTAACTGGCGGTACACGCGCAATGATCGCCGTGTAACGCTGAGTGCGCTGACGGGCACGCCCGTAGCTTGAAGGCTTACTCTTGCGCGGGCGGAGTGAGCGGCACCAGCATGCCGTCGCGAATGTAGTAGTCATTGTCGCGCCAGCGCACGCTCTTGCGTCCGAAGCTGATCAGCCAGATCGCGAACGCCATCGCGTCCCACAAGGGGATCAGCGCCAGCTTTTTCAAGGGAACGGACTGCTTCAGGCCGCGGGCGCCGATCACCCAGGCAATGGCTGAACGCAACAAGAAGTATGTGCCCAGGTATCCGGCGGCTACGGGCAGCGAAGGCTCAACCGCAATCGCAGCCAGACACCAGGGCAGTCCATGGGTAAAGATCAGGCCGAGGTGACCCCAGGGCCGCATGTGGCGCATCACCACGATCCAGCGCAGCCGCTTGTGAAAGAGGTCGCGGAAACTCTGGTAGTCGGCGACTGTGGATACGGAATAAGGCAGGAGTTCAACGGCATAACCCTGGTCGGCGATCAGCCGGCCCACCAACAGATCATCCGCAGGGCGGTTCTCGATTGCCTGATAGCCGCCGAAGCCGGCCAGCCGTGTGCGCGAAGTCGCGATCGTGGGTCCGAGGGCAAATTTCACTCCATCCAACTGCCAGGCGGTAAGGATCCCCGCATAAAAGTCCGCCAGCATGCCCACAGACTGCAGATTCTGCACCAGGGTCGTCTCGTGCGTGGGGACGTAGAAGCAGGTAACGGCTCCGACCTTGGGATCGGCCATCGGAGCCACCACGGTGCGGAGATAATCAGGCTGGACTCGTACGTCGCTGTCGCTGATGACGACGATTTCGTGCTGCGCTTCGCTCACCAGACGCGCCAGTTTGGCGACCTTGTCGTTGGTTGCGCTGCGGCCGGAACCGAAGAGTACGCGGATCGGCCGCTCGGGAAAATCGGCAATCAGCTTCTCGATTACGGGAAGGGCCGGATCATCGGCGTCGCCCAGGCAGAAAAGAATCTCGTACTCCGGATAGTCCTGGCGGCAGAAGCTGGCGAGATTCTCATAAGCGTCGGTATCAAGCCCGCGAATCGGCTTCAGGTTGCTGACCGGCGGAGTAAACTCTTGCCGGGCAGGTTTCGCAGGCGACCGGCTGCGAAAATACAGGATCGAACTGTAGAGCGCAATGAGGTAGTAGATAAATGGGATCGCAGCCAGGGCGAGAACAATGTACGTTGCAAGAGTCGCAGTCATCTGCGAACCTCGCGCGGCGTCGCCGGCGGCCAAGTGTCTATTGGTACGCTGTCAAAAACGGTCATGCGCTTAAGCGTCGGCCTCGAATCAGCAAGGGGTCTGTACTACGCGGCGAAGCGGCGCCCAGGCGCCAGGAGGTGTCCCTGGCTCGCTTCGCAACCAGATAGTTTACGTTGTTTCCGGCAGGGAGCCAAATTCCCGGCGAAACCGCGGAGCCGTCGGCAACAGCGCGGAGCACTCTGAAACCCTTGTGTCGTCCGCGGGCCGCATGGCGTCTGCTGTGATACACTCGTTGCCTTCCCGTGATGCTCGCGAGGGTAACTACGCTCGTCGTGCTGCTGTGTGCCTCGGCCGCCGCCGCGGATGAGTTCACCCTCTATGAACTCCTGGCTCCTGAGACGCACCAGTTTGCCATCACTTATGACGTAACCGAAAACCACCAGGGCGCACAGTTCTTCCTGAATCCCATCCGCCCGGGCTCCACGGCAACCAAGGAACGCGTCATCGAGCGCAGCACGGGCAAGGAACTGCAATTCGAAACCGTGAGCGGCAAAGACGCCAAGGCCGGCGGCCTGGTGTCCGCGAAGACCGCGGACGATGCCCAGTTCCTCAAAGTTCATTTGCCGGGACCGGTGCCGAAGGGTGGCGAGACCCGCATTCGTATCTTCAAGACTTACACCGACGTGCCCTCCTATTACCTCAAAGATGGCCAGCTCGTTTTTGAGCGCCCGTTGGGTATCAAACGCAACGTAGTTGTCCTGCCCGCGGGATGGGAACTGGTGGCGACCGCCTCACCCGCCATCGTTTCCACCGGCTCCGACGGACGCATCCGCGTCAGTTTCCTCAACGATCGCGATGACCAGTTGCCGGTGAAGATCGTTGCCCGGAGACTGCCATGAAGCGATCGCTCATTCTCTTCGTCGCTGTTGCCGCCGGCGTGCTTTCGGCGCAGCAGGAATCGTTTCATCGCGCCGAGCAAGACCGCGAGATCAGCTACTGGCTTCTCGATCCCGCAACGCATCAATTTCGTATTTCCCATGACTTCACGGTAACCCGTCCGGGCCAGAAGTACGTGCACAGCTTCGTGCGCAAGGGAAGCGTTGTATCGCCCGATGCCAGGATGTTCGATCTCGACGCCGGCAAAGAGCTCAAGACCTACACTGTGAGCGGGAAGGACGTGAACGCTTTGGGTTACTATCCGGACAAAGTGGATCCCGAGTCGGTGGCCGTGCAGGGCGACTTGCTGCATGCGATCGCCGAGGGCCAGTCCACGCGCGTACGGGTCCAGGAGACGTACACCGATCCCGTAGGCTACGTTGTCAAAGACGGCGAACTCACGTGGACACGCACGCTGGGCCGCCCGCTGAACTACGTCACCTTGCCTTCCGGATGGATGCTGACCTCGGTGAACACGCCGGCGGTGATCTCGCTCGATGAAGAAGGTCGCGTCAAGCTGCGGTTTACCAATATCCGCAACGGCGATCTTGCCATCGAGATCCGAGCCAAGAGGCGCGCGGAAATAAAAGAACCCGGCAAGTAAACTCCGCCTTCGAGAGCCGGGTGCTGGACATTTCATTTCGATCGCCTTTGCCGCGCCACCTCATACATAACGATGGCCCCGGCCACGGAGACATTGAGCGACGGCACTTTGCCCAGCATGGGAATGGAAACGAGAAAATCGCATTTCTTCCGAATCTGTTCGTGCAGACCGTGTCCTTCCGCGCCCAGGACCAGCGCGCAGTCCATTTTGTAATCGAGTTCGTCGTAGGTCTTCTGGCCCCTTTCATCCAGGCCGACAGTCCAGATGTTGCGTGACTTCATCTCCTCAATCGCCCGCCCGATATTGGTGACCTTGGCAATCGGCAGGTGCTCCGACGCTCCGGCCGAAGCCTTGACCACCGTCGCCGTTACTCCGACGGCGCGGCGCTCGGGAATCACAATGCCGTCCACGCCCGCCCCCTCGGCGGTGCGGATGAGCGCGCCCAGGTTGTGGGGGTCTTCAATGCCATCCAGTACCAGCAGAAAGCTGTACGCCGCGCGCTTATGCGCCAGCAAATCCTCCAGGTCGCCGTACCGTTTCTCAGCGGTGACGGCAACCACGCCCTGGTGGTGGGCAGTTTTGGCCAGACGCGTAAGCTGATCCCGCGGCATCGAGCGGACTGGGACTCCGGAGGCGCGGCAGAGCTGAATGAGGCTCTGGATTCGGGCATCGCCGCGGCCGGGAGCCAGCGCCACATATTCGAAGGCGCGGCCGCGTGCCGTCAGGGCCTCCTCCACTGCGTGGATTCCGAAAATAATTTGCATCGAAAACTCCAGTGTTGCAGGAACCCTAAGCCTGAAGCAAGTGACCGCCTGCCGGGCCGATGATTTTGGTTGCTAAATACTGGATTTTCCACTACACCTGAGTCACCCCAATAGTGTGACCTTTGCGCCCATAGCCGAACGCAAAACAAGACTCCGTCCCGTGATCCTTTCGATTGCGGGCCACGATCCATCTTCCGGCGCCGGCGTGACGGCCGATGTCAAAACCATCGCGGCGCACGGATGCTACGGCGTAACCTGCATCACGTCGTTGACCGTCCAATCCACGCGCGGAGTCAAAAGCGTGGAGCCCGTGGAAGGCCGGGTGATCACTGACACCCTGGATGAGCTCATGTCCGACCTGGAGATCGCCGCGGTCAAGATCGGCATGCTCGGATCGGCGGACGCAGCCAGGTCCGTAGCCGGCTTTCTCCGGCGTTATCAGCCGCGCCACGTGGTGCTCGATCCCGTCTTCAAGTCTTCTTCCGGCGCCAGTTTGCTCTCGAAGGACGGTCTGCAGATATTGAAGGACCGTATTCTGAGCATGGTTTCGGTGATCACGCCGAACGCCGAAGAAGCCGCCGCGCTCACCGGACTCACCGTCACCAACCTCGATGAAATGGGCGCTGCCGCTCTGCGCTTGCGCCAGGCCGGAGTGCGCAACGTGATCATCACCGGCGGCCATCTCGATCCTCCTTCGGACCTGATCAGCTTGGGCGCGACACGTGGTTTTGTGACCTTGACCGGCACCAAGATCGTGACGCACTCCACGCACGGAACCGGCTGCGCTTTTTCGACCTCTGTCGCATGTAAGCTCGCCCAAGGCAAGAACCTCACCGCTGCCGCCAAGGCAGCCAAAGCTTTCGTGGAGACGGCGCTCAAGAACCCGCCTGCCCTGGGGCGCGGAGTGGGGCCCATAGTGTGAGGCGTCCGATTCGCTCACATCATACTCACCGCTCCATACTTCGCCGAGCGGGCTAGTCTGGCGGCGGCTTTTTCTGATTGTCGGGCGGCTGTGGTGAAGGTTGAGACGACGGTTGGTTCTGCGGGCGCCTGAACTCCGGCGGCGTGTACTTCGTGCCCGGGTTCGCGGGCTGCCCCACTGCCGGAGGCTTCTCCCGGGTCTTGAGTGTGGGATGCGTTCCGCTGCTGCGCTTGGCCTCCGCCTTCGCCTCCATGCTGGAATCCATCATTTCGCTGCTCTCTTCGGCAACGTAACGCATCTCGCGGCCTTCCACGTCGGCGCGCGTTGCCACCGCCACCTTGGCACGCGAGCGCTGAGCGTCCCGGGCCTGGTCATAGTAAGTCTGCGCCGTCTCCTTGTCGCCGTCGAGTTCCGCCAGGTAGCCCATGTTATTGAGCGTGAATGAATTGCCGGGGTCGAGCTTGAACGCCTGGAGAAAATCGGCGCGCGCGGTCTTGCGATCGTTGCGATTCATGGCCGAGACGCCTTGCAGATTGAGCCGGGCCACGCGTGCATCGATGTTGCCGGCCCGCGTCAGCTCGTACTCGGCGTTGGCGGCATTGCTCTGGGCAATTTCGCTGATTGGCTTGCCGCGCCAATCCTTGTTCGCCGTCACCACGATTTTCTCCTGTGAGCCGGTGCTGGCGGCCCGCTGATAACTCTTGATGGCTCCTTCCAGGTCGCCTTCTTTTTCTTTGGCGAAGCCCAGGTTGTTCAGCGCGAACGGATTATTCGGATCGATCTTCAGCGCGTGCTGCAGGACCAGGTCGGCCTCCGGCGCGCGGTCCTGGTTCAGCAGCCGGACGGCTTGCGTGTTGAGTTGATTGACCTTCATCTGGTCGCCCAAGTACTGTCCCGCGACCTTGGACACGACTTTGCCCTCCAACTGCTTCTCGGTGGACCGGTCGATGACCGCCTCCGACGTGTTGGCTTCGGCCAGGTCGTAATAACGCTGGGCGCGGTCGAGGTCGCCCTCCAACTCGGAGACGTAGCCAAGATTGTTGAGGGTGAAGGGATCGTTGGGATCGACCAGGTAAGCCTTGTAGAAGAGCCGTTTGGCCTTGGCGATGTCATGCTTTTGCAGTGCTTTTACGCCGTCGCGATTGAGTTGCTGCACCGGCGTGAACTTGCTCCTCTTCGGCAGAGGTACGCGCAGGTCCTGGGCCGCCGCATGAAAGGCGGAGAAGGGAAGTGATGACAGCAATATCGCGAGCACCAGGGAACGCATGGCTTAAACGAAATCCTCTCTTAACTTCGTGGACGGCCGTCTTTCGGCGCAGGCCGACAAGAACGCGGGCAGTAGCTCTGCCTATCGTTGGATGGCGGGTTCCGGGCTCGGGTTGGGCCGCTGCCATCTGCGCTGCTTGCGACTGCATCCAACCAGCTTGGGTCGGGGTGTGTGCCTCCAGGTTATGTACCGTTCCTCGGTTGTCTTGCCAATACTTCTGTTGTTCAGCGCGACTCTGTGCGCGGCACAGTCTGCAAGCTCACCTGCGCCAGACCCTTCGCCTCAGGCCCCACCGCCGGCTGCGCCAACCGTGCCGGCCAGTCCGTCGCCAACTCAGTCACCTGCGGCTTCGAACCCAGCTTCGCCGGCCCCGGCGAGCAGCCCCGTCTCGCAATCACCGGCCAACAGCGAGGCGCCAGCAACGGTTCCGCAAAGTGTGACGCCTGACAAGACGCAAGCGCCCAGGTCCAGCCAAATCCCGGCATTTCAGAAGAACCAGGCCAAGATGCCCGTGCCGGAAGAGCCGCAGACGCCGCAGCCGCCGCAAGAACCCAAGACAGAAATCCTGGACTCAAGCGCCACCTCCGCTGCGCTGGCCACCGACGGTCATGATCCCATCCTCGATCCCCCGCCGTTCCCGACAGGGGCCACCACGCTGGTGGGCGGCGTGATCAGCGGCGTGGACCGCATTCGCAACCATCTCACCGTCTCGGTCTTTGGCGCCGGCCACTGGACCGTGTACTTTGACGAGCGGACGCACATCTTCCGCAGTGGCGCCGAGGTCACGCCCCTGGCGCTGAAGAAGGGCGAGCGCGTTTACGTTGACACCATGCTCGACAACAACAATCGCGACATCTTTGCCCGCAATATCCGCGTCGGCGTGGTGACTCCACCCGCCGAGGCCGCCGGCCAGATCGAAGAGGTCGATCCCGGCCGCAGCGAGTTCGTCCTGAGGGACACCATCAATTCCTCGTCGGTCCGCTTCGTCGTGGATAGCTCCACCCGCATCACTCGCGGCCCGAAACCGGCGAGCTTCCGGGATCTGGCGCCGGGCTCGCTGGTGCGCGTCCAGTTTGCTCCGGACCGCTCTAACCGCGGGCTGGCCAAGGAGATCACGATCCTCGCTCTCCCCGGTTCCATCTTCACTTTTGCCGGGACCATCACCTTCCTCGATACCCACCGCAATCTGCTCTCGGTGCACAACATTTCCGACGACAAGACCTACGACATCTATTACGTCCCCTCCATGTCCGGCGCCTCGGGTCGCCTGGCCGTCGGCGCTGAAGTCCGGATCACGGCCATGTTCGAGGCCACCCACTACGCCGCCCAGCAGATTACGGTTACGCGAATGGCCGGGGCCAGCCACTGAGATCGGGCTCGACACGTTGGAAAGAGTCCTGAAGGATACTCCTACGCCAGCAACTCTTGAAGTCTTGGGGGGCACGCGACAAGTGTCAGGGCATGACTTGAGCAGACGGAGTGAGCGTAGCGAACGACAGTCTGTGAAGTCGTGCCGTCAACAGCTATTGAGAATTGGGCTTTAGCCCCTGGCCCTTCGCCCGCAGCGGCTGAACTGTCGACGCCGAAGCCGGGAAATTCGGAACGGGATGAGAGACAAGCTATAGTATGCTTCTACCAACTATCAACAAGGTGGAGGCCAGGCCGGGTGCAGGATCTCGTTACGCGTGAAATAGCATTTCAGTCTCAACCGTCCCACGTTGGGACGGCGAGTTTGAAGTTGACCGCGTTCTGCCGGGTGCTTGCCTTTCTCCTTGCGTGGCTGCCGGCGCGCGCCGCCGAGAAGCCCTGGACGGAGGTCCGCAGCCCGCACTTCCGCGTGCTCACCGATGGCAGCGACAAAGATGCCCGCCGCGCGGCGCGGGAATTCGAGCAGATGCGCGTTGCCCTGAATGAAATCTTTCCCAAGATCCGTCTCGACTCCGGCGCGCCGCTGCTGGTGCTGGCGGTGCGCGACGAAGACAGTATGAAAGCTTTGGCGCCGGGATTATGGAAGCAGAAGGGAGCCAAGCCCGCCGGCTATTTCCATCACGGCTGGGACAAAGAGTTTGCCGTAGTGCAGCTCAACCAGGACCAGCCCGGGTCCTATCAGGTGGTTTACCACGAGTACGTCCACACCATCATGCACTTGAACTTGCGCTGGCTGCCGGTGTGGCTGGATGAAGGATTCGCCGACTTCTACGGCAACACGCTATTGGAATCCAAGCGGCTGGTCGTAGGCGCTCCTGAGCGGCGCGTCGCGGTGTTGCGCGGCAGGACGCTCATTCCCCTGACAACCCTCTTAGACGTTACCCACAACTCTCCCTACTATCGCGATGAGGACAAAGTACAGATGTTCTACGCCGAATCGTGGGCGCTCACCCATTACCTGACCTTTGGGCCCGGCATGGAAAACGGCAAGAAGATGCTGCAGTTCGCCAACCTGTTGCAACAGGGAAGCGATCAAAAGAAAATCTTCGAGCAGGTATTCGGAGACATCCAGCATGTCGAACGGAATTTGGATAACTATCTGAGTCAGGTGGCGGTGGTGACCGGCATTCTCAACAATCCTCCGCAGATCGACGAGAAGGACTTCACGGCGCGCAGACTCACCGAAGCCGAGACCGAAGCCGAGCTGGGGAGCTTCCATCTGTGGCAGCATGAACTGGCCGAGGCCCGCAAACTGACGGAACAGGCGCTTGTGGACGATCCCAAGCTGGGGCTGGCCCATGAGACCATGGGCTTTATCGACTTCATCCAGGGAAAAGACGCAGAAGCTGTCGGAGAGTTCGGTCAGGCCGTCCGGTGCGATGGCAAGCTCTACCTTTCTCAGTTCGCGCTTGCCATGTTGTCGCCCTCGGCGCGGTCTGATGATCCCGCAGCCCAGTCAAGCCTGCGCGATGCCCTGTTGAAGACGCTTGATCTCAACCCGCAGTTTGCGCCCGCTTACGTGCAACTGGCACGTCTCTACGTGCGCCAGGGAAACCTGGACGGGGCCTTCGGTGTCTCACGCAAAGCGGAGCAACTGGAGCCGGCGCGCGCCGGTTATCACATCCAGAGCGGTCAGATTCTGTTGCGCATGGGACGCGGCGCTGAGGCCGCGGCTTTCGCCAAGTATGTGGCCGACCGCTGGACCGGTCCGGACCACGACGAAGCCGTCGAGCTCTGGAACAGCGTGCCGGCAACACAACGGCCCACCGGTGAACTGGCTCCTGCGCCCGCGCCGGAAGGAACTCAGGTCGTCGAAGGCAGGGTGAAGTCAGCCAGCTGCGGCAGCAAAGATGAGAGGACCAGCTTTGAGGTGGACCACGCAGGCCAGTCGCTCCGTTTCATCGCCAAGGGAGGATTCCGGGGCGGCTTCTCCGACACGCTTTGGTACGGCGAGGACCACTTCTCCTTTTGCCGCCATGTGGAGGGCTTGCGGGCGGTGGTGCGCTACAGGCCATCGCCCGACAGTGCTTACACCGGCGAACTAGCAGAGTTCGATCTGCGCGATGATCTGCCTCCCGCACCACCCACGACAACCAAACCGGAAGACCCTAAGGCCGCCACCAAGCCGTAAACACGAGGGTCCCGAAAACACGACGACTTGATGAGCGATCGGCCTAAGCCGCCTTCTCCTCATGGATCGCAGCTTTCACCTTCATCACAAGATCGACTGGAATTTCCTTCATGCCATGCGCGGAGCGCGCGTGCTCCGAACACTTTTTCATGACTTCCTCTACGGTGGCGCCGCGAGCTTCGAAGTCACAATCCATGCCGACATCCCTGCACGTCACAACCTTTGCCATACTCAGTTCCTCCTTGGTCTCCCGTCAAATGAGATTGCGGAAGACCATAGGGAGGATGGCAAAGCTGGCCGTCGCGTTGCCAAGGACAGACACGGAGCTCGCTCCAGTCATCCGGCAAGACGAAAGCTATCTCTTTTGCGGCGTAATGTCGGTGACCGGCAGGTCCCAATGGGCCAGCAGGATCTCGAACCGCCGCTGCTCTTCGCGCTTGTACGCATCCTGGTCCGGCCAAAGCTGCTTGATCAACGATTCTTCGTCGGGATTGGGAGTGGTAGCGGCCGTTGAGTTCTTGAACCGGATGGTGACCCGGTAATCCCAGCGCGCCTCCTCCGGCATGTGGTAAGACGGGGTTTCGATCTTCACCGAGATCATGCGGCCGCTCTCCACGATCTTCTTGAGCAGCGGGTAATGGTTCTTGAGAAAGAGTTGGAGGAATTCCTGTTGATGTCCCCACTGCACTTTGTAGTAGTACTCCATGGCGTAGGGTTGGTCGGTCCCGGTGTGCGGCGGCGCACCTTGGGCGAGCGATGGCGCCGCGGACAGCGAAAGCAGCAGCAGGATCAGCAGGTTCCTCATCAAGTTCCTCCTCAGTGGTGCCCCGTAGCGCGGCTGGACATCAGATTATGCCCGCGCCAGCCGGACATCGCCAGCGCCATTTTGGCCGGTGCTGTGGCTTATACTCTTTTCCATCCAATCGTCAGTCAGCCAGCGAAGGAAATAGGAGTATTGGCTATGAAGTCAGTGAAAAGACTTGCAGCCTTTGTCTTGATTGTGGGCGGCGCAACTGCGTGCTTCCTGACGTTCGCGGTGGCCCTAAGTTTTCTTTTCTCACTCTTTTCGCGGCCGCCTGTCTTGGATCAGATTCTGGGTTACGCTTCGCTGGCCGGCCCACTGCCCCTGTTGATTGGGGCAGTTCTGTTGTTCTTTCCAAACAGGCAAAAACTCGGCGCCAAGCTGACTCTGGCAGGTTGTTTCGTGCTGTCTGTTTACATGGTGGTTTGTTATACGCGGTTGGATGTCTATTCGGAAGGAATCTGGGACCGGCTATTCTGGTTCGGTCTGATTCCTGTGGCCGTGCTTGCGGCGGACTACGCTTCCTACCGCATTTATCTGCTTACCAAGATGCAGGCTGTGTGAGGCGTGACCACCATGCTCCCAATCGCAGACGATGGCCTGCGTACACGGCTGGAGCGTTGCGTCTGACGGCGACCGATCGGCTGGCGACGGAGTTTTGTTAAGACTTTCGCGACGCGACAACCCATGACGTAAGTTCCTCGTCTCAGCCCAAGGTAAGTAGAAATAAGGGGCCCGGGCCGTGTCCGTTTGCAAGTCTTTCCTTCGTGCCGTCAGCAGCAAAAATCCATTTCAATCACTCAGGGCCAGCCGAAGCGCGAGCCATTGGCGATGGTGGCTAGTTGCGATGATCTTGGCTTGGCTGGTGGTTGCCGCGCCCGCGGTGCGGGCCCAACCGGAGACTCAAGATCGGTATGAGAACACCCCGAATCAAAACGTCATCGTCTTCCCGATGGCCGTTGACAAGAGGGCGGAAAAAGGAATCTCCGGGCCCACCGAGCGAGCCGGACACAGGTTTGCCATCGGGCTCAAGGCATCAACCCTGGGCTTGGGAATCGATGGAGGAGTGCGCTTGACGCGGCGTTTCAATCTGCGGGCAGGTTTCAACGCATTCAACTATGGCCGCGACCTCAGCAGCGACGGCATCGCCTACAATGCCACCTTCCGGCTAAGATCCTTGCAAGCGCTGGTTGACTGGTTTCCGTTCGCAAGAAGCTTCCACTTGAGTACGGGGCTCCTGGTCTACAACGGTAATCGCGTAAGCGCAAACGCTAGCGTGCCGGCGAGCCAGACTCTGACGGCCGCCGGCGAGGATTTCATCAGCGATCCTTCGAATCCGATTACCGGCCGGGCCGAAAGCGGCCTGCGAAAGGTGGCGCCTATCATCGGCCTCGGATTTGGGAACCTTGTTCCCCGAACCGGCCATTTCAGTTTTTCAGCTGACTTCGGGATCGTATTCCAGGGGGCGCCGCATGCAACCCTGACCTTGATGGGGAGCGCGTGTGACGTCTCTGGGATGTTCTGTGGGGCTGTCGCCGGCGATCCGCAAATACAGTCGGACATCATCGCCCGGCGACAGACTATCAACGATGACCTCTTCTTTATGAGGTTTTACCCGTTCGTCTCCCTGGAGTTCGGCTATCGTTTCTAGAAGTGGTCCTATTGGATCAATCCCACCTTACGTTCCAGATCCTGAAAGCGCGGATCAGAGCGCAGGGGATCGAATTCCGGATAGACATGCAGGTAGACCAGCCATTCGTCGCGCTGGCCATAAGCTTCTTCGAGCCAGCGCATGGCACCGTCATTGTCATGCAACCCGATGTAGACGAAGGCCATATGCATAGGCGAGAGATACTCGCGCTTCTCCTGCCAGACGCGGTTGAGCTGAGCCAGCAATTCCTGCGCTTCCTGCTTCCGGCCGCTGGCCGCGTAAGCATAGGCGAGCCACGCGGTCTTCTCCGGCTGCATGTTGGATAACGCGCGCGCTTTTTCGAACTCCTGGATGGCTTCCTGGTTGCGGTTCTTCCAGAGCAGAGCGGCTCCCAACCGTTCATGGACATAGCTCTCGTTGGGGGCGATCTCCAGCGCGCGATGGAATCGCTCCATCGCCGGACCGTCGCGATGCATCACCCCCAGCAGCGAGCCGGCGTTGGCCTGGGAATACGAATCCAGCGGACTGAGCTCCATCGCCCGGTTGATCTCCTGGAGCGATTCCTCGAACCGGCCCATGCTCTTCAAGTACAGGGAATAGCGGCCGTGGGCCTGAGAGTTGTTGGGATTGAGTTCGATGGCACGCCGGAAGTTCTCCTCCGCGGCGGCAAAGTTCCACTCGCCTCGCCACTCGATCCACCCCAGGGCAAGGTAAGCGTCTCCGGATTCGGGATCGATCTCCAGGGCCTTCTCGGCGGCCGCGCGCGCCCGGGCATAGGTCTCGTGGGGCGGCGCATAGCCAAAGCTGGCCAGTTGAATGTAAGCGCCAGCCAGCCCGTTGTACGGCGCGGCGTACAGGGGATTGAGATTGATGGCCTTCTGGAAATGCTCGATCTGGTCGCGAATCCCGGCGCCGTTGCCGCTCGTCCAGAACATGCCTTTCAGGTACGCTTCATAGCCCTCCCCATTGAGGCTGGTTGGGGTCTTCAGGCGGGCTTCCTGCTCCGGCGTGAAGCGCAGCTGGATCTCGCGCGCGATCTCGCGGGCTACACGGCTCTGGACTTCGAGCACGTCGCCGAGTTCGGCGTCATAGCTGTCGGCCCACAAGTGGCTGTGTTGGCCGATCTTGACCAACTCAGCGGTGATTCGCACGTGGTTGCCGGAGCGGCGGACAGTTCCTTCCAGAATGTAATTCGCGCCCAGCGCCGAGGCTACATCGTCTTCACTGGCTTTGACTCCTTTGTAATGAATCATCGAGTTCCAGGCGATGACCCCCAACTGGTCGGAGGGCAGGCGGCCGAGTTGGGAGATCATCTCCGCGGTCAGACCGTCGGCGAAGTACTCCTGCTGGGGATCGTTGCTGAGGTTCTGGAAAGGCATGACCGCCAGCATTACCCGTCCCGGCGAAACCTGCACGCGGTTCGCGGTCGATCTCTTGGCCGCATAGAAGGCCATCAAGGCAACGGCAATCGCCACTCCCACCAGAGTCGCAACGGTTACCGAAAGAAGCCGGGATGTCCGAGGCGCCTGAGGCGTCGCGGTAGCTTGGGCCAATCTACCGGCCGTTGCGTTCGGCGTCCCGTTCCCGTTGGCGACGGCGGCGACGTTGCCGTTCTTCATCCCTGACACCGGAATCAGCAACCGATAGCCGCCCTTGGGAATGGTCTGGATGTATTGAGGGTTCTTGGGATCGTCGGCAAACGCCTTGCGCAGCTCGGAGATGGAGCGGGTGAGGACGTCATCGGTAACGAACGTGTCCGCCCAAACCGTCCGCATCAAGGTTTGCTTGGAAACGATGTCTCCGGTCTCAGCCAGACACACCAGCACCTGCATCACCTTGGGCTCCAGGCGAACCACCCTCCCGTTGCAAGAGAGGGCATTCAGCTTAGGCGTTACCACCCAATCTCCCAGTCGGAAGTCGTTGTCCACAGCGGCGCTCCTGGCTAAGCACGACAATATTACGTCCTCCAGAGCCAAAAGTTTGCTCCCTGCAGCCGTAGAAAAGCTGAGGAAAAGCTGAGGGAGCCAATTTCAGTAAATCTTGTGCGAATCCTGAGCCGTTCCTCAGGACTACCTCTGCCGTGACCCGCTAGCTTCGGCCATGTCGCTGCCGTGGCAGCGGGAGGCGTTGTGAAGCGGGCCATGCTATTGATCTCGCTTGTGGTTTCCTTCTCGGGGGAGCTTTGCTCGCAGGCGCAGGCGGTGCCTTTCCGCTTGCAGCGGGGATATTTGATCGTGGTCAAATGTTCCATCGGGGGCTTCCCGGACCTTACCGGCATTGTCGATACCGGCGTTACCGAGAGCGCCATAGATAAGAGCCTGGTCGAGCGGTTGGCACTCGAGACCCGCGACGATCGCGCGACTTTTCTTACCCGGGAAGCGCCGGTCTGGGCTGTGACCATACCTTCTGTGCAATTAGGGCCTCTTCGCACGGGACCGCTGGCCGGAATTGCGACAGACCTCTCTGTTTTGACTCGCCAATTCGGAATTCGTCCCGACATTCTTATCGGCATGGACGTGCTCCATCGCACGAATTTCCTGATCGACTACAAAGCCCGGCAGCTCATCTTCACCGCCGTGCCCTCCCTGGCCCACGCCGCGCCATTGCTTCATGACCAGCGCTTGGCCCTGGTCGAAGCGCTGGTTATGGGGAAGCGCATGGTCCTCCAGGTGGACACCGGGTTTCAAGGCCTGCTGCTGTATGGGGAACGGCCGGGCACGTTTGGCGTTCGGGCCAGCCGCGCGAATCAGATAGTGACCCCGGCACACACGTTGCTGGCGGCCAGTCTGAGCGCTGCGGAGGTTCGAATCGGCAACTGGCGAACCTCGAGCCTGGAAGCCTCAGTCATTGATGCGTCGCTGGAACTTGCCGGCTTCGACGGCCTGATCGGGCCGCAAGCTCTGAGCGCGCACCGCCTGGCATTCGATTTCGAGAATAACCAGCTTTCCTGGGATTGAACGGGCACCAGCAAAGCGTCTGCGAATGCTCCCGCGAGATGCGGAAACATTCGCCTTGATGATGAGCGATGGAGAAACGCCGCTATTTCGTCCCGTTGGCCGGCACGGCTGCCCCAGCAGACGCGCGCAGAGATTGATAGTAGCCGTCGAAGAAATCCAAGCCGGCTTTGTTCACCTGCGAATGAGGGCCGATTTGATCACCGAATTCAAGGGCCTGGTCCTTCACCGGATCGTAAGCCGGCCATTTGACCAGGTCGCTGACGAGAAGGCCGCCGCCGTTGGGGTTGCCGGTTCTGGCAAAATTCACCCAGTAGGTGGAGACCGTCTCCGCCAGCTTGTGATCGGCATCTCCCCAGGGAAAGGGCCAGATGAAGTTGCCAAAGACATAGGGAATCTCGCTGGCATGAAAAGCCCGCAGGCGGGCGCTTTGCGGACCCGGTGGGCGATGGTTGAAGTAGTAGAGATAAACAGGATGATGGCCGGTCTTCGAAGCCAAGCGCGCCCAGGTGCGCATCTCCCAGCCGAAGACCTGGTCGCGATATGCCGCATAGAAAGACAACACGGCCTCGCTGTCCGATCCCGAAGGATAGATCTTGAGAAAGTGATCGGCTTGGTCGCCATAGCGCTGCCGGATACCGGCGCTGAAGGCGGCGCTGGTGACCATGGCTCCCTGCGGCGCCAGCGTGGTGCCTTCGTCGGCGTTGAAGCCGACCAACAACGGGACGTCATTCTGTTTGCCTTGTTCAAAGATGGTTTGAACGTCTTGAGGCAAAACCCAACCATCCGCAATGGCGCTGGCGATTGGCGTATCACTGGCTTTCAGCAGTTCTTCCGCGGGCTTGGCGCGCAAGGTCTTCAGCGCGTCCTGTGTGGCGCCGAGGGTCGAGGCCAGATGTTCGCCCGCTTTCTCCGCCTCAGGGAGCGTCTTCATGGGAGAGAACAAGCCGCCGCTCTCGCCGATGGCGCGCTGAAACAAGCCTTTGGCCAGCGGACTGGCCATGAGACCGTTGACCGCCCACGAACCCGCCGACTCGCCAAAGATGGTCACGTTGTTCGGGTTGCCGCCGAAGCCGGCAATGTTCTTTTTGACCCATTCGAGCGCGGCGATCTGGTCCAGCAAGGCATAGTTTCCCGACGCGTGATGCTCGGACTCCGCGGTGAGCGCTGGATGAGCAAAGAAGCCGAAGATTCCCAGCCGGTAGTTGATCGTCACCAGCACCACGCCCTTGCGGGCAAAGTTCTCGCCGTCGTAGGCGTCAGTGGTCCCGCTGCCGCGCGTGAACCCGCCGCCGTGAATCCACACCATCACAGGAAGCCGGTCTTTCGGCGACTTGGCCCCAGTCCAGATGTTGAGGTACAGGCAGTCCTCACTGAGCGGTGGGAGCTTCGCCTGGTAGATCGAACCCGCCGGGTACTGAGTCTGCCAGCAGGCTTTGCTGAACTCCTTGGCTTCGCGCACGCCTTGCCACGACGCCGGAGGTTGCGGCGCCTTCCAACGGAGGTCGCCCACCGGCGGCGCAGCGAAGGGAATGCCGCGATAGACGCGGACGTCCGGATTCTTCCCGGCGGTCCCGGAGAGCAATCCTTGCTCAACGCGCACGGTATCGGGTGGAGCGGCGACAACCCAAGGAACGGCGATCAGGCTGGTGAGAAAAGTCAGGAGGAAACGCAGGATCATCTGGGAGCCTCTTTCAGGGATTGTTAAAGCAATGTTAAAACCCCCATAATCCTAAACCGGCTTGGCGGGATTGCAAAGTCGAACCCGCCAGGCTCTGCGGCGCCGCCAACTTGCCGGCGGCGGTTGCTTATTAAGTAAGCGTGAGACTCAGAGTTTGTCGATTTTCGCTGCGAGTATGAAGTCGCTTTCGGTGAGGCCGTCGATCTTGTGCGTCCAGGTAGTGATTTCCACTTTACCCCAGCCCAGAAGAATATCGGGATGATGGCCTTGCGATTCCGCCACGTCGCCAACCTTGTTCACAAAAGCCAGCGCGGCCTTGAAATCGGGAAACGTAAACGTCTTGTTAATGTGGTGGTCGCTGACGACCTTCCATCCGTGCACCTGCTTAGCCAGATCACTCAGCTCTTTGCCCTTTAGAGGCGGAACACCTCCGCGACAGGGAACGCAGGTCTTGCTGGCAAGATCAGCCATAACATCATCCTTTCGCGAGCAGCGATCTCGCTCGTATCAACTACTACATTAGAGTAACGCGAAAGCGGAACACAAGGCGACCCATTTATGATGACTTCACCAGGGTTTTCCTGAGTAGTGCAACGATCTTCTTTACCGCGAGTGAATCACCGTCTATGCTGGGGCGGGAGAAATGGCGATGGCCCAAAGCAGCGGCATAGGCAATGTGATCCAAAATAGCAGGCTGACCGATATGGCCATGGGCTATGCGCGCAGCCGCGTCCTTTGCGCGGCCGCGCAGCTGGGCGTAGCCGATGCGTTGGGCGATCGCGAGCGCAGCGTGGACGAACTTGCGGCTGCTTGCAACGCCGATCCGGCCGCGCTCCACCGGTTGCTACGCGCCCTGGCCAGCTTTAACGTGGTGGCTGAGGCTCATCCCGGACGCTTTGTCCTTACCGCATTTGGCCGGCCGCTACGCAAGGACGTTCCCGAATCAGAATGGTCTGCAATCATCTTTTGGGCGGACCTGCTCGCCGACAACTGGGCGTACCTGACGGAGTGCGTTCGTTCAGGAAAAGACAATGCCATGCAGATCATGCAGCGCGAGGGCGTTGTGTCTCGCTGGGCCAAAGACCCGAATGCTCCAGCCATATTCCGCGCCGTCATGGGCACGGCGCCCGCCGAGGATTATGCGCCGATCGCGCGGGCCTGGGACTTCTCCAAGCGCCGAGTGGTTGCCGACCTGGGCGGAGGTGGAGGCGCGCTTATCGCAGCCGTGCTCTCGGCATTTCCCAACTTGCACGGGATGTTGGTCGATCGTCCGGAATCCGTGGACCGGGCAAGAGCGCGCATCGCATCGGATGGCCTAGCCGGGCGTTGCAAGCTGGTGGCCGCGGACTTGTCCAGCGCAGTCCCCGAAGGAGCCGACGTCTGCATGTTGAAACACGTTCTCCATGGCTGCAAGGACGAAGCGGCCGTCAAGATCCTGCGCAACTGCTGTTCGGTTTTGCCGCGAGATGGCCGTGTGCTGGTGATCGAGTTTGTTCTTCCGGCCATCGTAGACCACGCTGATCCGGACCTGGAGACTCGTTTGATGAGCGACCTGAACATGCTCGTCGTCACTGGCGGCAAGGAACGGACGGAGGCGGAATGGCGGACGCTGCTGGCAAGCGCTGGATTCGAATGTTGGGGCGTCATCCCGGTTGCAAGCGCCTTGGTTTCCATTATCGAGGCGGTCCCGATTGACTGATGGCCTCCAGGGTTCGGTCCGCTGCTCGTCGCAGTGTTATCTTTTCACCGGTTCGGCAAAGATGATCATGTAGCCGTCAGGATCGAGCACCGCGAACTCGCGCATCCCGTAGAAAGTCTCGTTCAGGGGAACTTCTATCTTAGTGCCGTGCTGCTGCACGCGGTCCAAGAGCTGGTCCAGACCCTGTAGTTCCATGTATAGACTCATGCCACCAGCTTGGGGCTTGGCGCCGGACTGGTCTTGGTTCAAGAAGATCTCCACCTCGCCGGCCACCAAGGAAACAAAGACATACGGCTCGCGGTCGGGAACAGTCAGCCGGCGCTGCAGGCCGAGGACTTGTTCATAGAACTTGAGGCTGGACGTTACGTCATGGACCATCAAATTGGGAGTGATTTTCTGGAACGGCATTGTCTTTCCCCGGCGCCGATTTTGGGGTGCTTCCGCTTCATTGGAAGCATCATCGCGCGAACTGGGTCCCAATGCCGCCAGAGAGATCAACCAAAATCAGAGTTTCTTCTGGGCTTCCTATTAGACGACGAATTCAGGAGATAGGAAGCTTGGTACGAACCTTGTGGACGATTGGAGAATGACAAAAAATGTCAGTTGCATCTAGCGGGTCTTCTGCAGGAGGATTCCGGCCGCGAAGAGCGCGATGGCAGCCAGCAGCCATTCAATGCGCCAGAGCTGAATGGCTTGCCAGTCCAAAAGTGTGCTGGCGGTAAAGATGAAGCCGGTTAACAGAGCAGCCATGAGGCAGACGCATCCCAGGATCAGTGCCCCAAGAGACGCGGTGCTTTGACCCAAGGCGTCGCGGATGAGGGTAAACGATTGCCGGGAAGGAAAGCGTCGCCAAGGAGACGCGGCAATGGACCGCTGTTCGGCCCCACAGGTATGGCAGAATTGCGACCCTACAATCAAATCGCTCTTGCACTGGCGGCAGGTGGACTCGCTCGCCTCGGCGGGTAGGGACTCCGGGCGAGGAAACCCCGCCGGTTTCCAGAACTCCTGACGCTCCTCGTAATTGGGCGCCACATCTGCCATCGGGGATACCTCTTCCTTTGCTGAATCTAAAAGGCACCCCGAATGCCAGGTCGCCAGCTTCTTCTAAACAGTTGACAACATGAAGGTTGTTTCAAAGCAAAGAACACAGCTGAGCCCAGCGGGGAATAATTTACCTTGTAAAAGCTTCTGGACGAGCGGCTTTTTTGCCGGCAAGTCCACGGGCGTTGATCCTGCCCTTGCCTCATGGCGCGTGGCGCCGGGGCATGCAAATCACTTTGGCGTTGTTCTCCCGGCTCTGGCTCCAGAAACCAAGCAGTACCAGGTCAGACTCGCAAAAAGTAATGTCTTGGGGGCGGCGGTTGCCGTCGTTGAAAATATATTCATCCAGCAGCGCATGCAGCTCGCCGATGGAAATGTTCAGATAGCCAGCAGCTTCCGTTTCTGTATAGAACTCTTTCACTGGCTTTAGCGGTCGTGTCATGTTGTTCCGTATCCCGTCAAGTTTGGAATGCGGGGGAGCTGCGTTCTTTTACCTTTTCGGTGGCTGGCGCGGAATCGGGTAAACTCTTAAGCAGAGTACAATGACACCTTACCGATCCCCCTTTTTAGATGCCTTCAGGAATGCAGTTTTTTCATGGGTTGTGTTCATCTTGCTGGGGGCGGTCCCGGCGTCGGCAGGTTCGCCTTCGAACAAGCCGGATTTTGATGCGCTGACCAAGAGCGGCTTCAACCACTACTACAATCTGGAATATGACCAGGCCATCCGAGACTTCCAAAAGGCCCGGGAAGAGCGTCCTGACGAGCCAAAAGCGCTGAACCATCTGCTTGAAGCAGAGCTGTTTCAAGAACTCTACAAACACAATGCGCTGGACACACGGCTCTATACCAAAGAGCGGTTTCTGGGCAGCAAGCACGTTCCCATCGATCCAGCGACGAAGAAACGGCTCATGGACCTCGTGCAGCAGGCTATGGCAGCCTCAGATAAACGCCTTAGAGCCGACCCTAAAGACGTACAGGCGCTGTACAGCCGGGGGGTAACGCAGGGGTTGCTCTCGACCTACCTCGCGGTAGGGGAGCACTCATTTTGGCCGGCCTTGCGCCACGCACTGACCGCCCGCAAAGATCACGAAGAGGTGCTCAAACTCCAGCCCGGCTTCGCCGACGCTAAGACCGTGGTAGGGGCCCACGAGTATGTGGTGGGCAGCCTTTCCGCGCCAGCCCGGGTCATGGCGGGAATTGTCGGCATTCACGGTGACAAGAACAAAGGATTGCGTATGCTCGCGGATGCGGGACGGGCCGGGGGCGAGAGTAGCATTGACGCCAACGTGACCCTGGCCCTATTCCTGCGCCGCGAGCAACGCTACCAGGACGCGATCGACATCGTCCGTGGGCTGGCCGGCGATCATCCCCACAACTTCCTCTTTGCCCTGGAAGAAGGCAATCTGCTGCGCGACGCCGGACGCGGTCCGGAGTCGATTGCGTCCTATCGGTCTCTGCTCAACGGCTGCGAAGCCGGCCGCTATCCCGGAGCCCATGCGGAAATGGCCCAGTTTGCCCTGGGTGAAGCTCTGCGCGGCCAGCGCCAGCTACCCGACGCGCTGGCGGCATATCAAGCGGCCGTCGGCGCCAGCAGTTACGATCCTGACCTGCACCAGCGCGCTTTGCTCGGCGCTGGAGAAGTCTCAGACCTGATGGCCAAACGGGACGACGCGCTGGCCGAATACCGGGCCGCCATCGCGCTCGATTCCTCGACCGAAGAAGCTGATGCCGCCCGCAAGTACATGGATAGGCCGTATCGGGGGAATTGAAGCTGGGAACCAACGAGGTCCCGGCCGCGTATGATGAAGAAGGCCGCTAGCTGCTGAAAAGAAACTCCTAGCTGCTAGCCACTGGCTGCTAGCGAACCTTGATTTTCGTCCCTGCATAAGATGGAACGGCATCGGGTGTTTCGTTGGTGAGGGAATCGCGGCGTACGGATGTCCTAGGAGCTAGAAGCTAGTAGCTAGCAGCTCTCGGCTGTGCGGCGCGGAGAGGATTACTCATGTATTGCAACTACTGCGGTAAGGTGATTCCTGACGATGCGCTGCTCTGCGCGTATTGCGGCAAGCGCGCGGCCGGAGTGATCGCGCGCGAGAGGCTGGTGCGTCCGCGGAAGGGACGCAAGATCGCCGGGGTCTGCCTCGGGTTCGCCGAGTATTTCGACCTCGACGTAACTTTGGTCCGGGTAGTCTGGTGCGTGTGCTCGATATTCGGTCTGTTCGGCGTGGTAGCCTACGCCGCTGCCTGGATTATTGTCCCTGAGGAACCGTATCTGCTCACCGCGCCGGCGAGCGGCGAGGCAATCGCCATCAACAAGTAGCAAGGCACGGATCGGCGAAAACCGGGTGATCAGAAGAGACACAATAACGCCCGGGCGGATCGGCGGACAACCCTAACCGTCAATCATTTCGGTGCTGCGGCCATGGACGCCTTGGCTTTCTCCAGCATCCGTTGCGCCTGTTCCGCGTCGGGGCCGGTGGGGGCTTTCTGGAGATAGGCCTGCAGTTCAGCGACTGCGTCGCCATAGCGCGTCAGACCCATGAGCGAGTGGGCGCGGATCAGGCGGATCAGCGGATACTCCTGGGGCGCAAGGGTTTGCGCCCGGTCCAAGGCCCGGATCGCGGATTCATAGTCGGCTTTGCCAGCGTAAGCCCGGCCCATCTCAAAATAGACTTGCCAGGCATCCGGGGCCAGGCTCTCGCCGCGCTGTAGGGCGCGGATGGCGTCTTCGTATTTCAGTTGGTTATTGTAGGCCGAGCCCAACACCATGTAGGCCATGGCATAATTTCCGTCGCTCTGGATGGCCTTCTGAAGGTCGGTGACCGCGCCGTCGGAGTCTTTCGCATCGAGCTTGAGTATGGCGCGCAGAGTGAGCGCATCCGCATAGTCAGGATCCACTCCCAGAGCCTTCTCGATGTGCAGCTGAGCCTGGTCAAACTTGCTCTTGAGGGTAGCCTCGCGTGCCTTCTTCAACTCCTCGCGAGCCGCCTCCGGCACCTTGTACTGCGTCACGGAGACAGTCTGCCTGCCGTTGCCGTCATCCGCCGCGGCGTTGCTGGCCGGCAAGCGAAGGCTAACCGAGGTCATGGGCGAGTTAAGTTCCACACGCTCTTCGGCTTGCTGCGTCCCGGAATAAGCCACGACCTCATAAGTCCCCTGAGGTATCTGATGGAATTCGAACTGTCCGCCTGGGCCCGTATAGGCGGAGCCCATAGGTGTGCCAGTTTTGCTGTCGCGAAGATCGACGCGCACATTGCCGACGGGACGGTTATCGGAGCTGACCACCGATCCGCTGATGGAGCTGAAACTCCGCATGGAAGAATTCCAGTTCGTTTGTCCTGGCGCGCTTTGGTACGGGTTGGGCTGGCGAATGGGATTAACCTGGGCAACACACAAGGGAGCGAGATTAAACACGAGAATGATAAGAGCAACCGCCCGACAAACCATAACCACGACCTGTTAACCTGGGAATATGAGAAAGAGAAAATCTCTTGCGGGTGGCGGAAACCTGCCGGAAACCAACTCTTCCTGGCACTCGCACCGTGGTGCGTGATGCTAGAGGTGAGAATGTCTATTAAAAATGGAAGTTGTCTCAGGTCCAACCTCCGTAGAACAATATTTTCAGAGCAGAAGAGGAACTCAGCCGCATGACAACTCTGTATTCGGAGCAGATTTGGTGATCGTTCGTCCAGCCAGGAACGTCCTTGGCGCGTTGCGCCTGCCCGGAGATAAATCGGTATCCCACCGTTATGCCATGCTGGGCGCCATCGCCGAAGGAACCACGCGGCTCACCAATTTCTCGACTGGGGCGGATTGTGCCAGTACCCTGGCTTGCCTGCGCCAGCTTGGCTCTGTGATTCGCCTGAGCCGTGACGGCGGCGGCGCCCCGGAACTGATAGAAATCGAGGGGGTTGAGCGGCTGGCCAAGCCGGCAGAGAGTCTGGATTGCGGCAACTCCGGCTCGACCATGCGCATGCTCTCCGGCATTCTGGCCGGGCACGATTTTCTGTGCCATCTTCATGGCGACGAGTCGCTCTCGCGGCGTCCCATGGGCCGGGTGATGACGCCTCTGCGCCAGATGGGCGCTCGCTTTAGCGCCGCGGCGGGAGACCGTCCGCCGCTCGAGGTACAAGGCGCAACCTTGCGCGCGATTGAATACACCATGCCTGTGGCCAGCGCGCAGGTGAAGTCGGCGGTCCTGTTCGCCGGACTTCTGGCCCAGGGTGAAACCGCAGTGGACGAGCCTTACCGCACCCGCGACCATTCCGAGCAAGCGCTGCGGGCCTTCGGCGTCGAACTTGGGCGCAGCCGCAATCGGGTGACGGTGCGTAGCGGGCAGAAGCTGCATGCCATCCAGGCCGCAGTGCCGGGCGACATATCTTCAGCGGCTTTCTTCCTCTGCGCCGCCGCGTTGTTTCCCGGGTCCAACCTGGTGATCGAAGACCTGCTGCTGAATCCCACGCGCGCGTCGTTGCTTGACGTCCTCAAAATTCTGGGCGCGCGCATCTCGGTGATCAATTTGGAAGAGCACCACGGTGAACTGGTGGGAACGGTAAAGATCGAGCACGGAGCGCTCAGGGGAATCACCATCGAGGGCGGACAATCGGTGTCCTTGATCGACGAATTGCCGGTGCTGGCCGCTCTCGCTCCATACACGCGCGACGGCATCGAGATTCGCGACGCTAAAGAACTGCGCGTGAAGGAATCTGACCGCATCGCCCTGGTGGCGCGCAACCTGCGCGCGATGGGCGCGGAATGCGAAGAGCGTGAAGACGGCTTGCGCGTTCCCGGCAGCCAGAAACTCCACGGAGCCGAAATCGACTCCGGCGGCGATCATCGCATTGCTATGGCTTTTGCCGTGGCCGCCCTCCGCGCGGAAGGGGAGAGCGTGATCCACGGCGCCGAATCGGCGAAAATCTCGTTTCCGGGTTTCTTTGAGATGCTGGAGGGCGTGGTGGAGAGGTAGCAGTTTAGCAAATAGCAGGTCACGCCGGTCTTTCACCGGAACTGCGTTTCCATTTGTTCCCGGCGTTTCCGCGATGCTCCGAGCGCCGGAGGCGCGGTGGGTAGTCCCGCCCGCAGGGCGGGGAAGGTCTCAGCGAACACGATAGTACTTGCCCGTAGGAGTGGGCGAATGTCCCCAGTTGAACCTGCGGCCGATGATAGCTTTTACCAGCAGGTGGTCTGTACCGGCGGTGACGCCGACGCCCACTCCGAAATTGATCTCCCATCGCGGCGAGACATCGAGATCGAAAGCGGGAATGAACTGCTGCGACTGTTCATGAAACGGAAACACCCCCGTGACCGGACCGAAGCCGCCATAATACTCGAGGCCGAACGCTACCTGCTTTGTAAAGTCCCATGAGATTTTGGCATCCGGAGAGAACTGCCATGTCAGGTCGCTGGGCAGTCCGGTATAGCCTTTGTCGAACACCGGGTTGACGGACCAATAGAGCCGGCCGTTCTGTTGGTCGACGATCGGGCGCACTTCCAGGCTCCAGGTAGCGGTCGCGAACTGGCGCCGCTGGTATCCGAACTCGGCGGAGAGACTCACGCCGACCGGCCAATGCCACTGCTCGGGGGCGCGAACCCGCGGGCGTATGTGGTCGCCAACCCATTGCCAGCGGCCCTGCTGCACCGTGGTGAAGATGTAGAAGCCGGTTTCAAACCATGGCGTGATTCCTTGCGTAATTTCCAACGTCTCATGCAGGACATGATTTGTGGGCAGGACTCCGTCCTGGACCCGGGTGCTGCCTTCGAGGATGAAGTTGCTATGGAGTTCGAGCATGGTGGTCTTAGGCGCGACGGTTGTCGACCCGTAGACCTGGATCTCGTAGTTCTCCTGGGCCGGGCAAGGCAGGGCGAACAAGACTACTATCCCAACAACCACCAAGTCGGCGCGCCGGAGGTGAAGCGTCGTGTGGCCATGAATCCCCCGTTTCGGCAATGATCCGCTTCCTCCTTGTTGGGTTAGCTGATCATTTCGCGCGGCGGGTTGTCGGGGGGCGAAAGATGAAGCCCATGGTGCCGACTGCGCGGCTGAGAGTCAGTTCGTCCGCGGCACGATCATTGAGTCCGGCGACTCGCGGAAGCTGCCGTTATTGCAGCGCAACTTTTTGCATGGATTTGCGTCGATATTTGATAAAGCAAGGAAGAAAGACGCAGGTACCCAGAGGTGACGGTGGAGCAATCAAAATCCGGAGACGGGGAACGTGAAAGGGCGAAGGTCATTGAATTTTACGTCCCGGAGGGCCACACGAAACCGACCCGTTGGGTTCCGGAAAGTCTCCGCGGGCAGCTGATCGAGTTTCCGTCTCCCTTGAACAAGTCGGCGTAGGCGCAGTTTGCTCCGCGAGCCGTTGCAATCTAGTGTTTTGACCGACCGCCGTAGGTGCGACACAGGCTCGTGCGAGGCGACACCAACGAATCGGCGATACCTGAGTGCTCCCTCAGCACACCATGTGTTCTCGCGCTAGCTTGAACCCATCCAGATTGCCCAGGACGGTGACGGCAATCTTATCGGGCTGGAAGAGGTAGTTTGCCATTTCGCAGACACCCTCGTCGGTAACGGCTTCGATCTGCTCGATGGTTTCATCCATGCTGAGGAAACGCTCGAAGTACATCTGCTGCCGAGCCAGGTTGGACATGCGCGAGGTGCTTGACTCCAGGCTCAGCATCAGGCTGCCCTTGAGCTGATCCTTGGCGCGACGCAGCTCCTCGGCGGGAATGGGCTTCGACTTCAGTTCGCGGAACTCGGCCAGGACGGAATCCACCACGCTGCGCGTGGATTCGAGCGATGTACCAGCGCCCACGGTCATACAGCCGGTATCGCGATAGGGACTAAGATCGCTGTAGATCGAGTAGGCCAGTCCTTGTTCTTCGCGGATCTTCTGGAACAAACGCGAGCTCATGCCTCCGCCCAGAACGGTATTCAGCACGTAGGAAACGAATCTCTTCTCATGAGAGATAGGATGGGAGGGCACCCCCAGACAGAGTTGAACCTGCTCCAATGATTTCTTGTTGCGGGTGATGATTCTGGGCGTAACCGCGGGAGCCGGCTCATGGAAGCCGTTGGGGACGGCCTTGAGCCCGGCAAAGCGCTCCCGAATCAACTCCACAAACCGGCCATGGTTCAGGTTGCCGGCAGCAGAGATGATCATGTTGTTGGGCACAAACCGCCGGCCGTAGAAGTCAAAAAGCTTCTCTTGCTCGAAAGAGCGGACTGTCTCCTTGGTCCCCAGAATGGGCTTGCCCAGAGGGTGGTCTTTCCAGAAATTCTGGGTAAAAATCTCATGCACCAGGTAGTCGGGATTGTCCTCGTCCATCTTGATCTCTTCCAGGATCACGCCTTTTTCCCGGATGATGTCCTTGGGATTGAAGATGGGGTTCAGCACCAGATCGCTGAGAATGTCCATGGCGATCGGCAGGTGCTCGTCCAGGACTTTAATGTTGAAGCAGATAATCTCTTTTCCGGTGAAGGCGTCAATGTTGCCGCCGATGGAATCCACTTGCCGGGCAATATCCTGGGCAGACCGGGTCTTGGTGCCCTTAAACACCATGTGTTCAAGAAAATGCGAAATGCCGTTCGCTTCCGGGGATTCGTCGCGCGACCCGGTCTTCATCCATATCCCGATGGAGATGGAGCGGATATGGGCCATCTCTTCGCTGAGAACGATCAGACCGTTGGGCAGAACCTCGCGATGAATGTCGCGAGCTTCGTTAAGGGTGGGTTTTAGTGCCGCTGTTTTCGCCATTTTGCCGCCATATATGATTCTCACACACTGGAAATGGTCGCTTGGGCATTTATATGTCAGTTATTTTCAGTGGTTTAGGAGGTCTGGTCGGCGGAGGTTGGCATATGATATGAAGTGTAGAATTGCCTCGGAGTGGTTGCACTTGTCCCAGCCATCGTCACAAGGCGCGTTGTTAGGTCTTGATTTTGAGGAGCTTAGCCTGCTGGCTCAGAAATACGGCCAGCCGGAATACCGGGCCCGTCAACTTTTTAAAGCCATATATCCCCAGCGCCTGGGCGCCCTGGATTCCGTTACTACTCTGCCTAAGCAATTCCGCTCTGCCCTGAGAGATGAGGGCGCGGAGATCGGCCAGCCACCCATTGAGAAGAGCTTCCGCTCGAGTGACGGAACTATTCGTTATCTGATAGCCATGGCTGACGGCGAATCGGTGGAGGCCGTCTGGATGCCGGAAGGCGACGGCGGCGAGAGCGGCGACGGCAGCGAAGCCGGCGATCGGGATTGGCAGCGCGCCACCATCTGCGTTTCCAGCCAGGTAGGCTGTGCCGTGAATTGCCAGTTCTGTCTTACTGCGTTGCTGGGCGTGAAACGCAACCTGACTGCCGGAGAAATCGTAGGCCAAGTGATTGCGGTGCTCAATGACCGCACCGTCGACCTGGAACGGCAGCGGGTCAACATCGTGTTCATGGGCATGGGCGAGCCGTTTCTCAACTACGCTCCGTTCATGAAGGCGGTACACCTGCTGGTCGAAGGCGTGGGCTTTCCCGAATCACGCATGACGGTCTCGACCTCGGGCATTGTCCCGCGCATTCACGAATTCGGCGGCGAGCCTCTGCGTCCCAAGCTGGCCATCTCGCTGAACGCCCCCAACGACGAACTCCGCAGCCGCCTTATGCCCATCAACAAGAAGTGGAACGTGGAGCTGCTGATACACGCCGCGCGCGCGTTCCCGTTGCGCAACCGGGAGCGGATTACCTTTGAGTACGTTTTGCTCAACGGGGTAAACGACCAGCCCGTCCACGCGCGCGAGACCGCTGAGTTGCTGCGGGGCATTCGCTGCAAGGTCAACCTGATCGCGCTCAATCCCGGTCCTGGCATCGCCTTTTCCACTCCGGAAGAGAAGCAGGTGCAAGCGTTCCAGCAGGTGCTGGCTCAAGCCGGCATTCCTGCCTTCATTCGTCGCCCGCGGGGCAGGGACATCTACGCGGCGTGCGGACAGTTGAAGAGAACTGTGGCGTAGCTTCCGGCTATGATCCAAACGCCATGCTAAAAGCAAAGCCCGCCGCTTGGCGGGCCTTGTCTTCTACGTAGGTAAGATTAGCGATTTGACTGCTGCGCCGCGGCGTGTTGGGCCAGCACTTTCCTGGCGTTGTCTGCCAGTTCTTTGGCCTTGGGCAAGAGATTGAGGGCCGAGAGGATCTGGGGATCTGTTTCGGCGCGCACTCGCAGCCCTTCTTCCTGGCCGAATTCCGAGATGAAGATCTCCGACTTGATGGTGGCTTTGATCCAGTCCTGGCCTTCGCTGAGGTCGGCCTCGGTATACGGGATTTTCTGCGCATCCAGGAACTTGCGGAAATCCTGCATCACTGCATCGGTCACTTCAAAATTCTTGTCCACATGACGGCCGGTGAGGTAATGCTGGGCGAAATTGAAGAAGGCATACTTGAGCAGCAGGGAATCTTCAAAACGTGTGGGCTTGAAGTTGGGGACTTTCACGTCCGGAGTGATGCCGCCGCCGCCGTACATGGCCCGGCCGCTGTCGGTGAGTTTAACTTCCTTGGAGTTACTGGCGGCAGCGCTGTTCTGGTTCTCGTCATCCTCGCGGGCGTAGTAGTACTCGTACAACGACACTCCGTTGTAGTCGCGTTGAATCAGCCGGCCGCTGGGCGTGTAGTATTTCGCGGTGGTCAGCGCCAAGCCGGTGTTTTCCGAGAGCGGATACACAGTCTGCACCAGGCCCTTGCCGAATGTCACTTCACCCACGATCAGGCCGCGGTCGTGGTCCTGGATGGCCCCGGAGACGATCTCCGCAGCTGAAGCCGTTCCGCGATTGACGAGAACCACCAACGGGTACTCTTTGCCGCCGTTGCCGTGAGCCGCTCGATATACTTTCTCCGGCGAGCTGCGCCCGCGATGCGAGACGATGACCTGGCCGCGCTTGAGGAACTTGTCGGCTACGCCCACGCCTTCATTCAACAGGCCGCCGGGGTTGCCGCGCAGATCCAGGATCAAGCCTTTGAGGTCCCCGAACTGCTGCAGAGCATCTTCCACTTCCTGTTCGGTGGTCTCATTGAAGGCGCTGACGTGCATGTAGCCGATGCCGGGCTTGATCAGGAACTTCAGGTCCACACTGTAGCGGGGAATCTCGGCGCGCACCACGTTGAATTCCAAGGGCTTGTCGGCGCCTTCACGCAAGATCGTGATGTGCACGTTGGTGCCCTTGGGGCCCTTGAGCAAGTCGGCCACGTCGCTCACGCTCATGTTGTCTGTGGGTTTCCCGTCGACAGCCAGGATCGCATCGCCCGGCCGCAAGCCGACTTTGTAGGCAGGCGTGCCCACAAAGGGCGCCACCACAATAATCTTGTTGTTGCGCGGGGCAATTTGCATGCCCACGCCGAAATATTTTCCGCTCTGCTCCTCCCGCATCAGGGAGTACGACTTGGGGTCAAAGAAGTTGGAGTGCGGATCCAACACATGGAGCATTCCCGGAATGGCGCCGTTGTAAATAGCTTTGTCGGCGTTCACCGGCTCGGCATAGTTCTGCTCGATGATGCTGTAAACCTGAGCGAACTGGCTGAGACTTTCACGGACGTCGGTGTCCGGCGTGGGCGCCAGGGAACTTCCGTTACGTTGGGCTCCCGCACCCAGAAAACCACAAATAAGTATGACCAAAAAAACGAAGAAGAGAGAACGACGTGTGCGACGAGGCATGAATCTTCCTTGACCGATAAGCTTTGTGCCCGATAGTCGGGATACTACTGCCAAGTATAACACTGTTTGCAACGGGGTCTGACCCGGGTTTCCTGGTTCATTCCTTGGTTCATTCGCGTGATCAGCCCTACAGTCTGCCCCCGTCCGCTCCGGGTTCGCAGCCTCACGTAAGATGCTGGTTTTGGGCAGGATGGCAAATGCATTTTCGGCTAATTTTCCTACTTTGTAAAACTTTACCCGGGCAAGATCGTTTCCGGGGAAATGGAGTATCATGGCGGTGAACCCGATTGAACATGGGCTTTTCCAGCGAAATCGTCTTTATTTTGCTTCTGGCTCTCATCCTCTTTGGACCGAGGCGGCTGCCGGAGATCGCCCGCCAGATGGGCAAGTTCATGGCTGAGTTCCGCAAGGCCAGCAACGATTTCCAGAGCCAGATTCATGAGGAAATCCGCAAACTGGAGCTGGAGGAGGCTGATCCCACCAAGCATCTTGAGCCGGCCGTGGGTGAAATGAAGAAGCTCGTGGATGACGTCGACGACGTTTCCATTTCTGGCGCCCTGAACCGGCTGAGCGAGCGCATCAAGAACAGCGTCCCCCAGGACTACGATGCCTGATCTCGTGGCTGAACCGGAACGGCAAGAAGAACGCCAGATGGGCTCGATGAGCCTGCTCCAGCACCTGGAGGAGCTGCGCAAGCGGATCATCTATTCTCTGGCTGCGATGGCGGTCGGTTTTGGGTTGGGCATATTCAAGTGGGAAGCCATCTATCACCTGATGCAGAAGCCCATCGCTCAGGCTCTGGCTGCTCACAATCTGCCCACCGATCTAAACTTCCTCAATCCCACCGATCCCTTCAACATGGAACTCAAGATCGCGCTGATCGCCGGCATTTTCATCGCGTCTCCGTTCCTTCTGTACCAGGTCTGGATGTTTATCTCTCCCGGCTTGTACCGGCGCGAAAAGAAGTTCATCCTGCCCTTCTTGTTTCTTTCGGTGGGGCTCTTCCTCGGCGGCGGCTTTTTCGGTTACAGGGTCGTGTTCCCGGTGGCGCTGGATTTTTTGATTGGAACAGGGACCAACGCCGGCCTGCGGCCGGTGATCACGATCACCGAATACACCAACCTTTTTCTGACCATCATTCTGGGGCTTTCCTTCATTTTTGAGTTGCCCATTATCATCGGTTTTGCCGCAGCCATGGGAGTGGTCAACGCCAAGTTTCTTTTCGTACACATTCGCGGAGCGGTGCTGATCATCGTCATCATTGCGGCGGTTCTATCTCCCACCACCGACATGATGAACCTGGCCATCTATGCCAGTCCTATGATCATGCTTTACGTCGGGAGCATCGGCATTGCCTGGCTGGTCCATCCCCGGCAGCGGCGCAAACGCAGGGAAAAGCGGGAAAGGGAGGATCGGTCGAAGCCGATCAATTAGACTGGTAGCGGTGTGCCCAAAAAAAGAAACGAAACTACTCTGATACCCGGCCAGGAGCGCAGAAGTGATTCTTTCTCTACGGCGCAGTACTCTGCTGGTTGTGATCCCGATCATCCTGCTTCTTGCAATTGGTTGTAATCGCAATGAGACGGCCGCCGCGGGCGCGCCGGCATCGCCACCCACGCCGGTGGTCGCACAACAGTCTCCATCGCCCTTGCAGACGGCTGGCCCGGCCATGCACATCGATTCCGCGCAGGCCTGGCAGTACGTGAAGGAGATCGTCGCCATTGGTCCGCGCTGGGACGGAAGCAAGGGCCAACAACGGATGGGCGATTATATTCACAGCAAACTCAAAAACGATCAGGTGGAAGAAGATTCGTTTGTTGCGGAGACTCCGGCCGGCAAGATTCCCATGCGCAACATCATCGCCAAGTTTCCCGGGACGAAGGACGGAATCATCGTGCTGGGTTCGCATATTGACACCAATTACCCATTGCGCAACACCAGCTTCGTCGGCGCGAATGACGGAGCCTCCACCACCGCGCTGCTGTTGGCCATCGCCGACCAAATCCGCGGGAAAAAGCGCGACGGTTACAGCGTGTGGCTGGCCTTCCTCGACGGCGAGGAGTCCATTCCTTCCGCTACCCCGGGTGACCTGAAATGGGTGAGTGACCAGGCGCTGTACGGCAGCCGGCATCTCGCGGCCAAGTGGCAGCAGGACGGCACCGCCCCGAAGATCAAGGCCTTCATGCTGGCCGACATGATTGGCGACAAGGACCTCGACATTCAGCGCGATGACCGATCAGCAGCCTGGCTCGAGGACCTGATCTTGCAGGCGGCGCAAAGGCTGGGCTACCAGTCATACTTTTTCGCCGACACGCTGAGCGGCCTCGAAGACGATCATCTCCCGTTCGCCAAGGTGGGCATACCGGTGGCCGATATCATCGACATCCATTACGGCTATAACAACGCCTACCACCACACCACGGAAGACACGCTCGACAAGCTAAGCCCCAAAAGCCTGCAAGTCGCCGGTGACGTAATCCTGGAAACAATCCGGTTGCTCGATGCCGGCGCCGGAAGCTCGCCGCTGCCTACGTCACCCAAACCGCCGTCCTGATCCAGCCTCGTTTCACCAGGTAAAACTGAACTTGTGCAGCATGACCTGAGGCCTGGCGGAGGGCCGGTTATGCGCTGTTTTGGATTCCGACTATTCATAAATTTTCTTGGACTTCCGGCGTGTGTTCTGCTTAAATGGCGCGCATTAAAGAGTTCGCTCTGGGGCGAGCGGCATAATTCTCAAATTCTTCCGGGCTTTCTAGTTTCTTTTACTTCGTCGATCAAAAAACTTAGGGGCTAGCGGTATCAACTCTTAGAGAGAGAGGGATGATATGACACTGCTCGGAAGATCGTGGGGTTTTCCTGCCTCCAGTTGTTGGAGGAGACGGAATCAGCCTAATCACCTGCAACCGGCAAGGAGCACGCTGCTGCCAGCCTTGCTTTTACAAATCACTTGCGTGGCGTTACTTCTTGGCTGGACCTTACCCGCAGCCTGGGCGCAGTCGACTGCGACCGGCACGGTGTCAGGCCAAATTACAGACCAAACTGGCGCGACCATCATCGGAGCCGCGGTCACGCTCGTTGACAGCGCCACAGGTACGTCACGAGGGACAACCACCAACGAGGTTGGCCGGTACATCTTCGTGAACGTTACACCAGGAACCTACGATGTCCGGATCAGTAAAGTCGGATTTGCGCAGGCGCTTATCGCCAAGCTGACAGTCGAGATCGGCCTGGTAACCAACGCCAGCTCCGCGCTCAAAGTTGGCACGGCGACAGAGACGGTAGAGGTCACCGCCAGCGGCGTGGAGATGCAGACCATGAACGCCGCGATCGGGACCACAATCACGTTCAACGCCATGGAAGTGCTGCCGAACCTCAGCCGTGATTCCTCCACGCTGATGACGTTGCAGCCGTCTGTGAATCCTACCGGCGAGGTGGCTGGATCGGTTCGCGATCAAAACACGTTTCAGTTGGATGGTGGCAACAACAGCAGCGACATGGACGGCACGCAGAGCACCTACACGCTGAGTTTTGCCGCCAACCCAACCACCAACAACTCCACCGGCGGCCTGACCACGGGCGTGCTCCCGACACCGGTTGAGAGCATCGAGGAGTTCAAAGTCGCCACCAACAACCAGACCGCCGACTTCAACGGCTCCTCGGGCGGGCAGATCCAGATGGTGACCAAGCGCGGCACCAACGCGTGGCATGGCGCTCTGTACGAATACTATTTGGGGAGCAATTTCTCCGCCAACACCTGGACCAACAACCGTACCCACACGCCGTTACCTTCTACGCACCAGAACCGCTTCGGCGCCGCCATTGGCGGTCCGGTTCTGCCCTCTTTTTTGGGGGGGAAGACCTATTTCTTCGCCGATTATGAAGGACGCCGGTTCCCCAATGTTTCAACTTACGAGAGATTGGTGCCGACAGACACGCTTCGTGCGGGGATCATCCAAATCCAGAACGGCCCCACGCTTACCGCGTACAACGTCAATCCCGTACCTGTAACTGTGAATGGCGTTACCTACCAGCCGGCTGCTTGTGGCGGCGGCCTCCCCGGCAACTGCGATCCGCGAGGGATTGGCCTGAATCCGATCATTCAACAACTGTGGTCAAAGTTCGAGCCTCACCCCAACGATCCCGGCTTTAGCGCGGACCCTTTGAACACCCAGGGCTACAGAACCACGGTCGCCTTGCCGCGGAATGACAACTTTGGCGTGACCCGAATTGACCATGATTTCGGCCAGAAATGGCACTTTACCACCACATATCACTATTACCATGTGGATGCCGACACCACCGACCAGGTGGATATCGGCGGCGTGATGGCAGGCGATACTTTCGGCCAAGGAGCTTCACACTCGGTTCGGCCGTCGGTGGCCTCGCTTATTACCGCCGGGCTGACCACCAACGTATCCACCAACCTCACCAACGACTTTCACTACAGCTACACGCGAAACTTCTGGCAGTGGCTGACCGCCGCGGCGCCGGCGCAGCTTGCCGGCCTGGGCGGCGCTCTGGAGATCGGCGGTGAATCCCAGTTGAACTCACTGATTCCCATGAACGTCAACACGCAAAACGCACGCCAGCGCTTCTGGGACGGCCACGATAACTACATTCGCGACGACGTGACTTGGATTCGCGGCAACCATCTGTTCCAGTTTGGGGGCACCTATCAACGCAACTGGGACTATCACCTGCGCAATGACAATGGCCAGGGAATCATGAACGCCATCGTCTACCAGATTGGCACGACGGCCAACCAGGGCGGTGGGATCTCCATCGGCGCGGCGAACCAGCCGACCGGCCTGCTCTCGAACCAGGCAACCACCTGGAACAAGCTCTATGCGGAGCTTCTGGGCATGACCTCCCAGCCTCAGGTGCTCTACACGCGCAGTGGCTCCAGCCTTACCCTCGACCCGCTGGGCACCTACATGTTCGATCAGAGCACCATTCCTTCCTACAACGTGTATTTCGGCGACACCTGGCACATCAGGCCCAACCTCTCGCTGAGCTTTGGCACCGGCTACACCATCGAAATGCCGCCGGTCGAGGCCAACGGCAAGCAGGTTGAGCTGATTGACCAGAGCGGCAAGTTGGTCAATCTCCAGAATTACCTGAACACGAAACAGAGCATGGCTCTGCAGGGACAGATCTACAATCCAATTTTGGGATTTGAAACGGTCAAGAACCTGGGAATGAAATATCCCTACAACCCATTTTACGGTGGCATCAGCCCGCGGGCTGCGGCGGCATGGAGTCCCAATTTCGATAGCGGCATCCTGGGCAAGATCTTCGGCCACAACCAGACGGTAATCCGTGGCGGCTATAACCGCATCTACGGGCGACTGAACGGAGTAGACCTGGTGCTGGTTCCGCTGTTGGGCACCGGTCTGGGCCAAGCTGTCTCCTGCATTGGCGCGGTAAACGCGGCCAATGCGGTCGGCGGTAATCAATGTTTGGGAACGGGCGGTTCCACGCCCGCGAGCGCCTTCCGCATCGGCGTGGACGGCATGACGGCGCCGCTGCCCAGCGTTTCCCAGACGCTGCCCCAGCCTTACTTCCCTGGCATCAATGGCAACCCGACCGCAGGCGATGGCCAGGCGCTCGATCCTAACTTCCGGCCGTCGCGCTCCGACGAGTTCGATTTCACCATTCAGCGACAAGTGTCGCGGAAGGTGGCCATTGAAGTCGGCTACATCGGACGCATCCTGAAGAACGAATACCAGTCAACCAACCTGGACGGAGTGCCCTACATGTTTGTGCAGGGCGGCCAGAGCTTTGCCAATGCCTACGACAACCTCTACCTTGCGCTCACCGCGGGAACCGCCCCTACGGCAGTTCCGGTGCAGCCATTTTTCGAGACATCGTTGGGGAAAACCTCGGCTTACTGCGCCGGTTTCGCTAGTTGCACGGCCGCGGTTGCTACCCGAGAAAAGGCGAATGCCAACGGCGTGAACGTGAACGTATATCAGTTCTGGAGCGACTTGGCAGTAAACAAGCTCTCCGGGTTTCTCTTCGGCCGAGCCATGCCCAGTAC
>DATDGY010000163.1:0-14820 GCA_036521855.1 Candidatus Angelobacter sp. | reverse complement strand
GTTCAAATCCAGCTGATCGACCACATCCGAGACAAAATGCGCTAAGTGATTCTCCGGCAACCAATCGCGCAGGCTCGGCGGTAGTAGCAGATCTTGCTCAGGCAGATAAGCTCGGTAAGCTTTGGCCATGTCGCCAAACTGACATATCCTCCCTGTGAGTTTCAATACAAATCAGCCGTTCCCAGTTGAATATTCGGACACGCTCCTAGTCGGTTGTTCAGGGTTTCGAAACCAAGTAGTAGTGATTGTCTCCTTCGTCCTGCTCTTCGCCATCGAGAGCCAGGCCCTCGGTATGCAGAAGTTTTCGATAGCGCTCGTCTCCGAGGGAAAACGACTCCCATCCGGTCAGAATGTCTTGCCAAGCACACTCTTGTCTGGGAGCCGTGAACAGAAGTTTGCCTCCGGCATTGAGTGCTCTGGCAATCTTAGGCATGACGGCGACCTGCACATCGGGAGGCAGCAGGAACATCAATCCCCATGCGACCACGCCGTCAAAGGTTCGTCTGAAAAATTCCGAGTCTTCGACAGCCGAGCATTCGGCATGAGCGTGAGGAAATCGCTTGCGAAATGCCTCGATCATCTTCGCCGATGCGTCAATCCCATACACCTCGAAGCCTTCGTCAATGAGTGCTTGCGAAACCACGCCGTGCCCACATCCCAGCTCGAGGACTGCGCAGCCACGCGGTAGGATTCGGCTCCATTGGCGGACCGTGGTGGGGCCGATCCAAGTATCTCGCACCTGCATGAAAGTCTCGGCCACTTGTTCGTAACCGTTGCTCTTGTCATCCGGGACAACAGCCATGATCCACCTTAGTACGATGCGCTCCGCGGAGATAACTCCTCGTGCTAGCGTACTTGACAATCTGGAAATGGGAAATCCGTTCGTAGCTGTCGTAACCTAGGCGCCATCGTGAAAAATTAGGGTCGCAGCCGAACCTGGCTGAGCGAACGATTCTCTTCATCTCGGATTTGGTGTAGCCGCAAGCCAGCTACAAAGATTCTTCTCAGGAGCTATAATGTCCTGCATGCGAATGGTTCAAATTGCAATCGTAGTTTTATGGATGAACGCGGTTGTGTTTGGCCAGGCAGGTCAATCGCACACCGTCGCCGACGCGCAGAGCGCCAAGTCGCCACAGACATGGCAAGGCTTCGTTACCGACACGCATTGCGGCACAAACTGCCAAGTCACAAAGAATATGAGCCCGGACAAGAAATGCGTCGACCGATGCGTACGACAAGGCTCGAAATATGGCCTGTGGGTGGGGCGCCACGTCTACGAGCTGGAGCCGCAGAGCAAGGCCGCCCACTACGCAGCCAGCGATGTTTCCGTCACGGGTACTCTCGATGGCGAAACCATTCACATCGACTCCATCGAACCGAGCAAACGGGCTGCAACTAAGAAACCGAAAAGCAACTAGGCCCTCTTCATGGGTGGGGTTCTGAGGAGCGGAGGATTCTGGCGCCTTGGTTTGAGCCTTTCGCCGGCATCTTTGCGAAAAGCTTTGCTCCGTGGTCCCGATCAAGGGATAAGCTTCGAACTATTGTTTACAGGATCTCTCGATTTTGTAGTCAAAGAGGGTGCTGGTGCTCCATTTTCCGTTGGCCAGGACGAAGTGCCATGAAGCCGTTCCTTTTCGCGCTCGGTCGCTACAAAGAAAATCCGGTGAATAGAGTTCCGTGTCGGAAATCTGCGACTTGTCATAAAACATGAGAAGACCATAGCGCGTGTCTTGGACTTTGGCAGTGGAAGCGTCGATCGCCAGTTGGCGCGAAGTGGAAAGTATGTCGTACACGGCTCGCGTCTTCCCTCCCTGAATGCAGCTGGAATCGAAAAGATAGCAATAAAGATCGCCGCTCTTGTTTTTCAACGACGCCGCATCGTCAGGGTCATGGTCATACTCGAGCAGGGTGTTGATGTCCCTGGCCCCTACTGCAATCATGACTCTGTCGCCAATAGCGCGCAGCTCACGCGTGGCAGGATCTTCAACTTTCGCGACGGACGCTGCAGCTTCAGATTTCACGACGGGCCTGGCAGGTTCAGATGCCTTCTTGCATCCCGCCATCATCATGGAACAGCACGCAATCACGGCCACGGGCAAGACGGCGACACCCCGGCCAAACCAGATAGTCCAGGTCTTCCAGATCCATGCATTCTCTTCTGCTTTCATTGCGACGCTCCCTCCGGCCACAGAGGTTCAAGGCCGGGTGAGTACATCGGACCCGGCTGTCCCGTAAACATTTCCAAAAGAAATTATCAGCGCATGAATCGCCGGCAAGCAACATTACTGACGATACGGACGTTTGGGCTGCCTGGCTAAGGCTACCTTCTGCAATCGGACTTGGGGCAAGGCGACGGCAGATTTTGGTCGTACCGTCAGCGAATAGCCAGACCGATCTGGAGCGGCTGGGACTCTCCTTTAGCGCCGGTTGCCAAAGACCGGTGGGACGGACGCCTGAATACGGCACAGTGGGTGGAGCAGGCCTTCAGGCCTGCGGCCAAGCTGCAGTAAAATGCCGGCTTAGCCGCTGAGGTGCTGCTTGACCATTCCTTGCAGAGGCGCAACAACTTGAGTCCACCTGCTTTGTAACCGCAAATGTCTTTGAAAGGAAGAGCCTCTTCCACCCGTCGTTCGAACGAGACCCGTTACCTCAGCGGCTAAAGCTGGTTTCTTTTGAGGGACTTGCCGAAGGCCTGAAGACCTGCTCCACCCGTACCTAATCGATGTCGTCGAGCGGATAAAAGGCTGAAGGCCTGCTCCCCGTGGGATCCTGCCGAAGATGAACGTGGCCGGCGCACAACCTACTTGCTGTAGTATTTTCCATTCACCTCTTCGCCCATCAGGGCGAACTTGCACTGGGAGCTCTGCAAGGGATCTGTCTTGTAGCTGAAGCCGATATCCGGGACTTCCACCTGCGCCTCCAACTGGACTGTGGCGTTGTTTCCGTTGAAACGGAAGATCTTCGCGGGATCGTCGGTGTTGGCGGGAGCGCCATTGGCCGTCCACGTCATGCGGAAGCTGAGAAAGGCCGGTTTGGGCTCGGCATCCAGCGCCGGCCAGCGAGGCTGGTCGATGATGGGGACGCGGTCCATCTTGAGGGTGGCACTGCGGCCGTCGGCGCCGAAAACGAGTCCGCCGTCAGGTACGGGTGCCACCCAGTACAGGCCGGAGGGAGCGATCGGCGGATGAAAATCATGGATCTGATTCTGCGGGGCGACCTGCCCGTTGAATAACGTAAGTCATATATGCGCGAAGGCGCCAGTATGTTCCTGGCGTCCGGCGAAATATGTTCCCTGCATGTAGCTGAAATCGGTGGTCGGACTGCCCCAGGGAATGCGGTTGCCCTTGTTGTCCGTGCCCATGCCGACCCAGTTATTGCAACGCGCTAACCTGCCTTTGAAGTGAAACATGTTGGAAAGCTCCACGCTCGGCGCCGGCGACTGATTGTGACTGCCGTTTTTGTCCAGCCAGGGGATGGGGAACGGACAGTCACTGCCGTTAAACGCGGTTTTGGGAATGGGAGGCGAGCAATCCTCGGCAAGGATGGCGGGAAGAAATAAGGGTGACACGGCGGCTGCTCCGGCGGCAGCGCCGGACATGGTCAGAAATCGGCGACGGTTAGGCATAGCGATGCGGTCCTTTCTGCAAGAGCGTTGCCTTGGACATCGGGTGACATTATACAGCGAGGACCAGAGATGTCCGGGCAGTGGACGGGGTGGAGAAGATCTTCAGGACCCAGCGCCGGAGGCGCGGCATGAGTTAGCCCAGGCTGGAAGGCCCGGTCTGATATGTAAAACATGTCCCCGGCTGGACATCAGACCGCGCCTACGGCGCTGCGGCATGAGAATCCCACGATTTTGCCATTACAACAGTCTGTGTTCTTATAATCCAGGCGCCGGGCCGGGCCTCTGGAGCCGAGCAGGTCAGCGGGCGCAAAGCCTGAAGTCGTGTTCCATGGGTGGAGTTGTTGTCTATCGAGCCGGCCGGTGCTAACTCGGAGCTGCTCTTCGGCGTCTATATACTGGAACCGCAAGCATTTCTCCTGCGTATTGAGCAACAGACTGATGAGAATGGCCCTTGACATCTTTGCCCAGGTCTTGCGCACGTTGTGGGCGCACAAGCTGCGCTCCTTCCTGACCATGTTTGGTATTGCCTGGGGCGTGGGCTCGCTGCTGATGCTGGTGGGGCTAGGCGAGGGCTTTCGCTCCGGCCAGATGAAGAATATGGCCGACATCGGCCAGGACGTGATCTTCATCTGGGGCGGCCAGATTCCCGCAGTCGCCGGGCAGCATCAGGGGATGCGCCAATACTATCTGACCTATCAGGATTACCTGGACATCAAAAGGGAAGCCACGCTGGTGAAGGACGTGGTGCCCATCATCAACCGCGGCGACCTGCGTGCAGTGAGCGAGTTTGCCAGCTCCGCGAGCACCGTCACCGGCGCGACTCCCAACTTTGCTTCGGTCCGCTACCTGCCCCTGGGCGAGGGGCGCTGGCTGAATGATGGCGATGAGACGGAACGCCGCACGGTGTGCGTGCTCGGCTTCCAGATGATGAAGAACCTGTTTCCGGGCCGGCCGGCCATCGGCAGCTTTATTCTGGTCAATGGGGTCCGTTTTGAAGTGGTGGGCGTGCTCTCCAACATTGGGCGGCAGGAAAACAACATGAACAACGTGCGCCTGTACATGCCCTTCAGCACCATGCGCATGTTCTTCCCCATGAAGACGGAAAAGACCATTGAC
This sequence comes from Candidatus Angelobacter sp., assembly GCA_036521855.1. Lineage (GTDB taxonomy): Bacteria > Acidobacteriota > Terriglobia > Terriglobales > Acidobacteriaceae > Angelobacter. Next base: position 10,079 of record DATDGY010000163.1, on the reverse strand, counting down.
GACATTGGAGTGATGAACCTCCAGCCGGTCAGCCGCGACCAGCACGCAGCAGCTCTGGACCAGATCCATAAGATCATCGCCCGCAACCATGAGTTCGATCCCAAGAACCCCGACGCCTTTGAAGGATGGGATACCATCCAGAGCGCGGAGACGGTCGGCAAAATCTTTACCGCCATGGATATTTTTCTCGGCGGCGTAGGCCTGGTGACGCTGGCCCTGGGCGCGATCGGCATTGTGAACATAATGCTGGTTTCAGTGACCGAACGCACCAAGGAGATCGGCCTGATGAAGGCGGTGGGGGCTACCAACCGCAACATCCTCTGGCAGTTTTTCCTGGAAGGCGCGTTTCTTACCGCGCTGAGCGGAGGCATAGGGATCGGGACGACCCAGGCACTCATGTCGGCGATGAAGCTGATCCCGCTGCCGCCATTTTTCGATCCGCCGCACATGGTGCCGAGTTCGGCGGCGGCGGCGCTGGTAGCTCTTTCGCTCGCCGGCATTGTGGCCGGGCTGTATCCGGCGCGCAAGGCCGCAATGCTGCCTCCGGTGGAAGCCCTCAGGAAGGAATAGACGAAGATGGTCCACGATCTGCTCGGACAAGCCTATTCGGCCATGCGCCACAATCGCCGGCGCACAGCGCTGACCATGCTGGGCATGGCCTGGGGCATCGCCACGGTGGTGATCCTGTTGGCGTATGGCGCCGGATTCGGCCGCGCCATCCACAACATCTTCAGCAACTTCGGCTTGCAGATGATGGGCATTTTTCCCGGGCGCAGTTCCTTGCAGGCCGGCGGTATGAAAGCCGGCACCCAGACTCGCTTTACCCTGGACGACATACATTACGTCCAGGACGGAGTGCCCCTGGTGCGCCATATCTCGCCGGAAGCGAGTCTGGATGCCACCGTCCAGTACGAGAACCGCTCATTCACTTTCCCCGTGGGCGGGTTCTATTCGCAGATCCAGTACATACGCGCCATCGATGTGGAGACAGGAAGGTTCTTCAACCCCGAAGATGAGATTCAGCGGGCCCGCGTGGCTGTGATCGGTTCCGACGCCAAGACTAAGCTCTTTTCCGGCACGCCCGCCTTGGGCGAGAGCATCCGCATCAACGGCGTGAGCTTTGAGGTGATCGGCGTGCTTGCCGCCAAGATGCAGGAGGGCGACGACGACATCAACCGGATCGTTTACATTCCTTTCAGCGTAGCCGGCAATTTGAAAGATACCCACTACCTGGATGGCATCTGGGTGGGTTACGAGAGCATGGAATACGAGAAGATTGAAGACAACATCCGCAAGGTGTTGGCCGGCGTGCACGGCTTCAATCCCAAAGACCCGCGGGCGGTCTTTATCTGGAACGCCATGAAGAACGTGAATAACTGGCAGATCATTACCGTGGCGCTGCAGGTGTTGCTGGCGTTTATCGGCACGCTCACGCTGGGGATTGGCGGCGTGGGCCTGATGAACATCATGCTGGTTTCCGTCACCCAGCGCACGCGCGAGATCGGCGTGGAGAAGGCCCTGGGCGCGCGCCGCCGCGACATCCTGGTCCAGTTTCTCGCCGAAGCCCTGGCCATCACCTTCGCCGGCGGCCTGCTGGGGATCGTGGTGGCTTACGTGATCTCGCTCGCCGTGGGACGCATTCCCCTCTACAGCGTGATCGCCAAAAACGCCGAATCGGCGGACATCCACCTTGTGATCTCGCCGGTGAATCTTCTCGTCTCCACGGGGATTCTGATTGTGGTGGGCATTATCAGCGGCATGCTGCCGGCGCTCAAGGCCTCGCGGCTCGATCCCATTGAAGCCCTGCGCTACGAGTGACTCGGAAGATCGCCGGAATCGCCGGGATCGCGCGAAATCGCCGAAATCGCCGAAATCGGAAAAGCCAAAACCCATTTAGAACTTTTCCACCCAAAAAGGAATTCGTTACAAGCCCCGTTTAGGGCGATCTTTGGACCTGAAGGCAAGGCTATCGGAAACCCTTTGCAAGGATCTCCATCAACGGCCATGAGCGGTTCAGATTGCTCATCCAATCGCTCGGGTTCTCTTATTGCGTCCGGCAGATGCTCTCTTCGCCCGCTTCCTCGGTGGCCGAGGGGACTGTATCAACACATCGGCGGGAATCCCCAGTTTGCTGTGCAAGTTACGGATCATGTTCAGCGAAAGCGGCCGAGCACCTCTCATTACTTCATAGACCCGAGTCCGCTGCCCAATGACTCCGACTAAGGACCGATAGTCCTTGCCTTGCTGCTCCAGTCGAAACTTAATCGCGTCAATGGGAGTCGGCAAATCGATCGGATAATGCTCGCGCTCGTATGCCTCAATCAAGGGCACGAGGACATCGAGCTCATCTCCTTCCGGTGTCCCAGAAGCCGAGCCCCACAGAGCTTCTACTCGACGGAGCGCCTCGTCATAATCTGCTTCACTTCTGATCGGCCTTATGCGCATATTGCACCGTCCTAACATCAATCCGGTCATATTCTTTGTGCGTTCCCAGCCACTTGATGAAAACAACCTGTCTCTGATAGTCAATCGCGGCTACAAGTCGATAGTCATTTCCCTTAATGTTGAAGACAACGCGGTCTTCGCCGACGATGCTTGCATTCCCATAACTCTTTTTGACTTCGGCCGGTGAGTTCCAAACTGCTGCATGCACTTCGTTAAACCACGCATCTAGAGCGTCTTTTACAGCCTTATAATCTTTGCTGGCCCGCAAAGACTCAGAAAAATCATTCAAGGTTCGGCGCGCAATCACTCTCACGGCGACTATCGTATATTATCAATCTTATGATACGCTTGTACCCAAACTGGGCACAAGTAAATTTTGGAGGCATCGGCCATGGCACTCGTACGGAGATTGACAAGGGGAAATCGAAGAAGAGCGCGACTCATACCTTAGCGAGGTGCACATATTCCATCGTGGATGATGTTGGTGGCCAATGCCTTCAGATCGACACTTACGGGTCGAGGACGCGAGAGAATCCCGACGCCGTGAGCCAGACGGTTCGCTTCGCGCCCGAGGCAATCGAGCAACTCAAAGCTCTGCTTCAGAAGCACTTTTGACAAACATGGGCCAGTGCATTTGAGTCAAAAGCAGGTTCGTTAGAATTGCCGCCAAATCGGAAGTTCTATTTTTAGCCACAGATGAACGCCGATTTACGCAGATGTGGTCCGACCCCGGCGATCGCGTTGCGATTCCGGCGATCCTATAGTCCGTTGGTCTTCTTTTCCCGCTCGAAGGGCTTTTCGAGATACTTGCGGGCCTGGTCGAGTGCGCCCTGGGTGTTGTCCTGGGTCTGTAGGGCCTGGCGATACTCATTCACGGCGCGGTCGCGGCTGCCGGTGATGTCGAAGATCTGGCCCAGCCGGATGTGGCTCCAGACTTCGGTCCAGCGTGGGTCCTGGTCTCCATTGAGGGCTTCACGAAACTCGTTGGCGGCGGACTGATAGTTGCGCTGGATATAGAAGACGTCGCCAATGCGGTAGTGCGCCAGGGAGCTGTTCTTGTTGACATCCAGCGCCTTGTTGTACTCGACCAGTGCCGCGGTCAGGTCGCCTTGCGCGGTGAGCTCGGACCCGCGGCGGATGGCGATGCGCACTTTCAGGTCCGGTGAGTTCTTGAGCACCCAGTTATTGGGATCGAGCACCAGCCGGCGCGGCTTGCCGAACGTCTCCACGGAAAACGCCGAATCGGTGCCGGAGACGTCAATGCGCTTCATTTCGGTTTGCCCGTCGGTATCCACCTTGAGCTCCAGCGGCATATGGAACAGGTCCAGATCCTGGGTGACCTCGCCCACCACGCGGAAGCCCTTCTTGATGCGATAGACGGTGTACTTCATCTTGAATTCGGGCGCGCCTGTGCCTTCCACCCACTGGCTGAAGAACGGGGTGAGCGGTTGGCCGTAAATCTTCTCGGCGACGTTCTGCAAATCGGCGACGCTGGCCGGCTTCCCGGAGTACTGCAGCATGAACTGCTTCATGGCCCGGTCGAACCGGGCATCGCCCATCACCCAGCGCAGCATATGGAAGATCATGCCCCCTTTGTCGGTGACCAGGCTCTGGAACTCGGGGGAGTAGGTGTCCATCTTGTTGACGCTGGCCAGGGGGACAGTGTCATAGGCCAGGGCGCCCACGGCCATGTCTCGGGTGGCGTCCTCGAAGGCCGTCTGGCTCACCGTGGTCTGGACAAAACGCATTTCTGAGGCACGGGCCCCGCCATCCACCAGCCACCAATCGTCTTTGCTGGCGGCGCTGACCAGTCCGCCCCACCACTGGTGAGCGATAGTGTCGGCCAGCAGGCGGTAGTTGGTTTTCTCGTCGATGTCCCGCGTGGCCAGCGCGGCTATCTCCGGCGCCCAGGTCGTAGGCACGGTATCATCCGGTAATTCCACGATCTTCAGCAGAGGCGAAAACGCGGGTCCGTAGAGGCTGGCGAAATACTCCATCTCCTTGTTGGCGAAATCGGCATACGGCGCGGCAAACTGCTTCTTGTCAGGCAGCAAATAAACGTGAATGCCGCCGCCCCGAAAGATGTTGTCCGTGAAGGGTCCGGCAATGATGGTGCCGGGGAAGCTGGGTTTCTGCCAGTTGAAGGAAAACACGGTCTTGCCCGCCGGGCCGGGACGCGCGGGTGCGGTGCTGCCGCTGCCCACCACCACAGTTCCCGCCGGAGCCGTGATATTGATGGCGGCCGTAAAGCGGTCAATGCCGAAATTGGTGACCGGGAACCAGCGCCCGGCATAGAGCAGGTAAGAGATGTCCTCTCCGATGTAGGCGAGTTTCAGGCCTTCTACCGGGCTGTCGTCGGCGTTGGCCAGAGCGCCTTCATATTCGAAGGTCAGAGTGGAGCTGGAACCCTTGGGCAGGGTAGCGGGGAAGCTTACCCGGATGGCGTTGTCGACGCTCACGCGCTCGGCGTTCAGCGGCTTGCCGTTGGCGTCGAGGACTTTGCTCACGCGCAGGCCGTTATGGAGTTCAAACGTGGCGAAGTCGGCGTCGGCGAGCGCGGTGAACTTGACTTGGGCGCGCGCGCTCAGATGGTGCGTTTTGGGCACAATCTCGGCGTCAATGACGTAACTTTCCGCTTTAACGCGCGCCTTCTCCGCCCCCAGCGCCGACAAAAGCGGCGCGAGAGCCAAGGCCAGGAGAAGGCCGGCACGCCGCAGAGGCCGTCGTGCAATTTGCATGAAAACTCCAGAGCTGCTGGCGATACAGGGCTTAGATGTAAATTGTCCCAAAAAAGCTGCTTTTGTACCACCCCCCCACCCAGATTGCCAGAATCGCCCGGAATCGCCGGAATTGCCAAGATTTCGCCGAATAACCGAGTCTCAATTTTGGCAATTACTCGATTTTGGCAATTTTGGCAATTTCCTTCGCTGCCAGGCTTGCAGGAGCCTCGGTGCTGCTGTCGCGCAGTTTAGCCCGAACTTCGGCAAGATCGGCCAGCATCTGCCGGCGGGCTGGTCCTTCGGGAATGATGGCATTAAGCTCCCGGACAACGCTCTCCGCGGTAAAGCCGCCCTGGATGAGTTCGCTTACGATCCGCCGCCCGGCAATCAGGTTGGGCATGGCAAAGGTGTCCAGACTGACCAGCCTCCGGCCCAGGATCCAGGTGAGCGCAGCCAGGCGGTAAACCACCACAAACGGCGTTCCCGCGAGTGCGGCTTCCACCGTAGCCGTGCCGCTGGCTACAACCGCAGCGCGCGAATGCATGAGCGTAGCCCCGGCCTGCCCCGTGAGTCTTACTTTTCCCGGCGACGCCGCGGCCCGCTGCTCCATCCACTCCCGGTCCAGCGTGGAGGCCACCGGCAGCAAGAACTCGAAGTCGTCGGCTTGTTGCCCTAGCAATGCGGCTGCAGACAGCATCTGCGGCAGGTTCAGACGCACTTCTTTCTTTCGGCTGCCGGGCAGCAGCGCCAGCCATGTTTTTTGCGGGTCAAGCTGGTTTTGCCGGGCAAACTCTTCCCGCGAAATCTGCGGTTGGGAAGCGTAGGCCAGGGGATGTCCCACATAGGTCACGTCCACGCCGTGTTTCCTGTAGAACTCCTGCTCGAAGGGAAAAATCACGATCATCTTGCGGACGTATTTCCTGATCTGCTGAACCCGTCCCGTTCGCCAGGCCCAGACTTGCGGGCTGACGAAGTAGAAAACCGGGATGCCGAGACGGTGCAGCTCACGCGCCAGCCGCAGATTGAAGTCGGGGAAATCAATCAGCACCGCGGCATCCGGCTTGCGGCGCGCGGCTTCCGCCACCAGCCGGCGAAACTGGCTCCGGATGTGCGGCAGGTGTCTGACTACTTCCACCAGTCCCACTACGGCAACTTCCTTGGCGTCGACCAGCAGCTCGCATCCCGAAACGCGCATCTTCTCTCCGCCCATGCCGAAAAACTCCGCGTCCGGCGAAAGTTGGCGTAGCGCATCGACAAGTTGCGAGCCGTAGGTGTCGCCGGAAGCTTCGCCGGCGGAAAGAAGGAAGCTTCTGGAATCGGGTGATCGGGTCACCGAAGAATCGGGTGATCGGGTGACCGGGTGATCGGGTGACCTAGAGATCGGGTGATCGGGTGATCGGGTCATCGGATGATCTGTATTCCAATCTACACTTCGATCCAGATGGACGACCAGTTTTTCATTCACAGGGTAAAAAACAGAATCACAGCGCGTTTCACCTGGACTGGCATCGACAACAGGGTTGAGATTTCAAATCACCCGATCACCGGATCACGGCGATCACCCGATCTGAATCATCAGTCATCCGCTCCGACCTGCGTCTCCCCCACGCCCATTTCCTGGTCCTTGTACTGAAGCTGATAGAGCTTCCAATAGATGCCGCGATGGGCGAGCAGCTCCTGGTGAGTGCCCATCTCGCGCACCTGGCCTTTGTGCATGGCGATGATCTTATCCGAGCGCTGGATAGTGGAGAGCCGATGCGCAATGATGACCGAGGTCCGGCCTTCCACCATGCGGGTGAGAGCATCGCGCACGCGCAGCTCCGTTTCCGTGTCCACGCTGGAAGTGGCTTCATCCAGAATGAGGATCTCGGGATCGTGGGCCAGGGCGCGGGCAAAAGAGATGAGCTGCTTCTGGCCGGTGCTCAGGGTACTGCCGCGCTCCTGCACCGGCTCCTGAAAACCCTGGGGCAAGGTGCGGATGAAGTCGGCCACGTTGACGCTCTCCGCTGCCGCCGCCACCTGCTCGTCGCTGATCCAGCTTGATCCGAGCCGGATATTGTTCGCGATAGTGCTGCTGAACAGGAACGGGTCCTGCAGAACCACGCTGAAGCGCCGGCGCAGATCGGTTAGATCCATCCGGCGAATATCCACGCCATCAATGCGGATGGAGCCTTTCTGGATGTCGTAGAAGCGCATGAGCAGGGAAATGATGGTGGTCTTTCCGGCGCCGGTATGGCCGACGATAGCCACGGTCTCGCCCGGCTCGATGACGAAGGAGACGTCGCGCAACACCCAGTCGAAGCCGCTGCCGTGAGCATGGTCTGAACTCTCGGCGGGAGTGTGACCGTTACCGCTCACACCGTCGCCTGCCTGATCCGGCGCTTGCTCTCCGTCGTCGGCATCGAGCTTGCGGTAGGCGAACCACACCTGGTCGAACTCGATTCGGCCTCGGCCTTCGGCCTGCACCGGATGCTCGGGCGAAACCACGTCCACAGGAGTATCCAGCAGTTTGAAAACGCGTTCGCTGGCTGCCATCGCCGACTGCAGGATGTTGTATTTCTCGCTCAAGTCCTGGATAGGACGGAAGAAGCGCTGGGCATAGAGGATGAAAGCCGTTACGACGCCGGGCGTGATCGCGCCTGTTACCCATGCGCCCGCGGGCAGGTTGACGCCGGCGTACTTCAACGCCATCAGCCCACCGAACCATACCACCGCGGCAATAGCGGCGGTCGAGAGAAATTCCACCACCGGATAGTAGATGGAGTAGGCCAGGATCGCGTCTTTAAACGCGTCCATGTGCTGCGCGTTGATCTTCTCAAAACCCCGGTAGGCGCGCTTCTCGCGGTTGAAGAGCTGCAAGACCACCATGCCGGTGACGTGCTCCTGGAGGTAGGCGTTGATCCGGGCAATGGCCACGCGGATACGCCGGTAGGAGTCGCGCACCGACTTGCGGAACATCATCGTCACCCAGAAAATCAACGGCAGCACCGCGAAAGTAATCAGGGCCAGCCTCCACTGCATGCGCAGCATCACCACGACAATGGCGCCGAGAATGAAGACGTCCTCGAAGATCGAGACCACGCCGGCGGTGAACATCTCATTCAGCGCGTCCACATCGCTGGTCACGCGCGTCACCAGCCGGCCCACCGGGTTCTTGTCATAGAAGCCCACATGCATCTGCTGCAAGTGACGGAAAATCTGGCCGCGCAGGTCAAACATGACCTTTTGCCCGGTCCACTGCATGAGGTAGGTCTGGGCGAACTCGAGGGCGAAGCTGAACAGCAGCAGAGCCAGATAGATCAACGCAATCTGTGCGATCCCGGTGAGCGGCTGCGGGCTGAGCCAGCGGTCGAACAGCCACAAGTGCCGGGCGGGTGTGGGCGCCAGATACCTGTCGACAGCCGTGGCCGTCAAAAGAGGGCCAATGACCTCCGGCCCCACGAAGACGCGAAGCAGGATGGCCGCAAGCGCACCCGTGCTTTGCCACCGGTACGGCCGCAGGTAAGTCAACAGCCGCTTCATCAGACGGCTGTCATACGCTTTGCCTAGTACTTCTTCTTCCTGAGACATGGACGAACTTCTATTTTATCGTGAGCGGACAGAAGCGGGCGACCTGCGCTTGAGACAGTGTGCGATTTGTGTTCAGATAGGGGGATATCCAGCCGCGCCGGGCCACTCGCGCGCCATACTCTCAACCGCTAAACCATTCTAGAAGGAGAAGACCATGAGCAAAGTTTCGCCAATCCCCCAGGGTTATCACTCCATTACCCCATATCTGGTCATCAAGGGCGCCGCGCAGGCCATCGATTACTACAAGAAGGTCTTCGGCGCCAGCGAAGTGGTTCGCATGAACGGTCCTGACGGCAAGGTCGGACACGCCGAACTGCAGATCGGTGACTCGCGCTTCATGCTGGCCGACGAGAATCCCAGCATGGGCCAGGGCTACACCAGTGCCGCCAGCATCGGCGCCAGCCCGGTGAGCCTGTATCTCTACCTCCCCGATGTCGACCGCGTAATCGAGCGCGCAGCGGCTGCGGGAGCAAAAATCCTGCGGCCGGCCAAGGACCAGTTCTACGGTGATCGTTCCGGATTCATCCAGGATCCGTTCGGACATCTCTGGGGCATAGCCACGCACGTGGAAGATGTGTCGCCCGAGCAAATGAAAGAACGTATGAAGAAAGCGATGCCGGCCGCATAGTCGGCCTTGACGAGGGCGGCGGCCTTCCGCCGCATCTCGTTTGAAAGATCCTGTAGCAAGCCACCACAACACTCAGCATCATTCGCCGAAGCGGATTAAAAAAGACGCGCCCGGCATACCTTGACAATCTACAATTAATTGTAGATAGTCATGGTATGGGAAAACCGAGCGATCTTGTGCAGGGCACACTCGACCTGCTGATCTTGAAGACCATCTCGCTCGAACCGAAGCACGGCTGGGCGATCGCTAAGCGCATTCAGCAGATTTCCAATGAGGTGTTGCAGGTGCAGCAGGGTTCGCTGTATCCGGCGCTCCATCGGCTGGAGCAGCAGGGCTGGATACGCGCCAAATGGAGCGAGAGCGAGACCGGCCGGGAAGCCAAGTTTTATTTCCTCACTGCTGCCGGGCGCGCCCAGTTGGAAAAGGAAAAGGAAAGCTGGAAGCGCCTTTCGACGGCCATCGATCTGGTGGTAGAGAGCGCGTGAGGGGAGGTGGGGCATGCGCTTGATAGAACGACTTCGAATGAAAGCATGGATGCTGTTTCGCCGCCGCAACGCGACGGCGCGCTTGAATCGGGAACTCCAGTTCCATCTGGAGCAGCAGGTCGCGGAGAACGTTGCTCATGGGATGAACCCGGAAGAGGCGCGGAATGCGGCGCTGCGTCTGTTCGGCAACCCCACCCTTTTGCGTGAAGAAGCCCGCTTGACCTGGAGTTG
>DATDGY010000162.1:0-16873 GCA_036521855.1 Candidatus Angelobacter sp. | reverse complement strand
AGTTCGAGTTGACATTGCTCTCGGCCGGCTGAGTCCGCCGCAATGAAGGCGGCAGGCGCAGCCGCAACACGCGCTCACGCTGGTGTTCCTCCTCGAGCGACACCTCCCGCGCCTTTAGCAGGTCATGCAGCCCGATCATGCCCACCAATTCGGCGTCCCCTCCGTGTTTGACGACAGGGAAGCGAGTAAATCCTGTAGCTGCCATGCGATTCACCACCATGCGCAGGGGCTCGTCGAGATGCGCCACAACGGGATCTTCAGCAATGAGGTCGCTCAGGTGCGCTCCTTTACTTTCGTCGCCCGATAAGCAGGCCATCAGGTTGCGAACGGCGCCTCGCGTGATCACGCCAACCAGCCCCCTTTCGTCGTTGATGACCGGGTACAGCCGCTGGCCCCGGCCGACGCCGTTGTGGCCCAGCGCGTGTTCCAACTCAACCAGCGTCGCGCTGGCGGGAAAGGCGGTGACATTCGTGCGCATGACGTCCTCTACTGCCAGCACCTCCAGCGGGTCCACCACGTACTCCCGGCTCAAGTGATGGCCGCGCCGGCTGATTTTTTCCGTCAGGATGGAGCGGGCAAGGGTCAGCACCGTGAAAGCGTGGGCGCTCATGCAGGCAATCAACAACGGCAGAATCGAGTGATAGTCGCCGGTCAGCTCGAAAGCAAAGATCACGCCCGTAAGCGGCGAGCGCATGGTCCCGGCCAGCATGGCGCCCATGCTGATCAACGGCCAGAATCCAGGCCCCTGATGCGGCAGGAAGAGCGCATCCAGCGCGCCCAGCGCCCCGCCCATCATCAGCAGCGGCGCCAGGACGCCTCCGGACGTTCCTGAACCCAACGAGACGCCCCAGATCACCGACTTCACCAGCAGCACGCCCAGGATCATGCCGGTGGTGGCATTGCCCTGCAGCAACTGGTTGATCACGTCATAACCCACGCCCAGAGCCCGGGGATAGATCAGCCCGCCGATCCCCACGACCAGGCCGCCGACCGCGGGCCACCACATCCAATGAATTTTCTTGAGATGAGCGTAAGCATCTTCAACCCCATAGACGAGCTGGGTGAGAATCGCGGACAGTAGGCCGCTCAAAATGCCGGCGGCCAGGCAGCCGAGCAGGATCGACGGATTAAAGGCCACGGTATGGGGCGCAACGGGAAAGATTGGGCCCGGCCCCAGCAGGTGGATGCGGGCGGCCTCCGCGGTCACGCTGGCCAGCACCACGGGAATGAAGCTGCGCGGCTTCCATTCAAACAGCAGCAGCTCGATGGCCAGCAGCACCGCCGCAAATGGCGCGGCAAAAGTGGCGGACATTCCCGCAGCCGCACCGGCAACCAGCAGGGTTTTGCGTTCCGCGCTGGTGAGATGGAAGAACTGGGCAATCAGTGAACCGAATGCCCCGCCGGTCATAATGATAGGGCCCTCGGCGCCGAACGGTCCGCCGGATCCGATGGCAATGGCCGCCGAAACAGGTTTCAACACGGCGAGCTTAGGTTCGACTCTGGCCCCGCGCAGGAGAATGGCCTCGATGGCTTCCGGAATTCCGTGTCCGCGAATCTTGTCGGAGCCGAAGCGCGCTATCAGGCCCACAATGATTCCTCCGATTACCGGGACGGCGACCAGGCCCCAACCCAGATGGCTGTCTGCAGGAGAAACCAACTGCGTGCTCAGACGCTGGTAGAAAAATAAGTTGGTAAAAAAGCCAATCAGCTTGAGTAAGGCCACGGCGACATAGGCGGCCACCACGCCGACGATCAGCGCCAGGCCGGAAATGGGAAGAACTCGCCAGGTTGTAGTGAAATCTCTCAGAGTCTCGATGGGGGAAACTGCGCGTCTTGCGGCTACTGACCTTCTTGCCGGGATGGTTTTCTTCATGGACCTGCTTTCTCGCTGGCTCCTCTCCGTAATTTGGTTCTCGTCCTTGCCGGCTTTCCCGGCTTTGCATTCCGGGTCAGCCGGCGTATTGCGTCGATCAACGACGGGCCGCTGCCACGCAGTTCCTCGCGGGCGGCGTTGCCCAGCTTGCGCAACAGCCCTTCGCCCTCTGCGGTGATGGAGAGCGACACCAGACGGCGATCCGGGCCGGAACGTCCACGGCGGAGCAGGCCGCTTCGCGCGCTTCGGTCCACCAGTTCGACCATGCTGTTGTGGTTCAACTGCATTCGCTCCGCCAGCCTGCCAATGGTCGGGGTCTGGTTCCGCGGCAGCCCCTTGACGGCGAGCAGCAATTGATATTGCTGGGGGTTGACGCCCAGTGTGCGAACCTGCTCCTCCATGTGGTGCTGAAACTTGCGCAACCGGTAGCGGAACTCCGCCAGGGCGATGTACTCGGCATCTTGGAGCGGCACAGGTTCTTTCTCTTTTAACATTTTATCGCCTCACGATATAATAAATCCAATTCTGCTGGATCAAAGCCCAAAGCCCGAAGCCCCGGCCCTGGGTTGGATTTCCCCACTTCCAGTCGAGGGCCGTGTGTCTGCCCACGGCGCTGACGTGCAGCCCGTCTCTCTTTTGAGGAAGAGAGCGTTCAGCCTTTGCGGGCCGCCGACGAAAAAACTTGCCTGTGATTATCGGCCAATGAACCTCGCCTGCAAAGGGGCAGGATTGGCGCAGGCCGGCGGAGGCATTTATGATCGAGGGTCTGTTGTGCCGGCTGAGTTGAAGGAGTGGCCCTTGATCCCTCGCTACACACGCCCGGAAATGGGCCGAGTCTGGAGCGACGAAAACAAATTTCGCTGCTGGCTGCAAGTGGAAGCCGCGGCCAGCCTGACACTGGCCGAGGCCGGAATCGTGCCCAAAGAGGCGGCCCAAGCCATTGCCGACCGCGGCGACTTCGAGGTGAAGCGCATCCACGAGATTGAAGCCGAGGTCAAGCATGACGTGATCGCATTCACCACCGCGGTCGCTGAAAAAGTCGGCCCGGAGGCACGCTGGCTGCATTATGGGCTCACCTCCAACGACGTGGTGGACACGGCCCAGGCCTTGCAGATCAAGGAGGCCTCGCGGATCATCCTCGCAGGCCTGAAAAAGCTCGCCGATGTCCTGGCCCGGCGGGCGCGCGAGTTCCAGCACACGCCCGCCATCGGCCGCACGCACGGCATCCACGCCGAGCCGACGACCTTCGGCTTGAAGCTGGCGAACTGGTATGCGGAGATCATGCGCAACATCGCGCGGTTTGAGCGCGTGGCGGAAGAGATGCGTGTTGGGAAGCTCTCCGGCGCCGTGGGCACATTCGCCCACCTCGAGCCCGAGCTGGAAGAAAAAATCTGCCGCCGCCTGGGGCTGGAGCCGGCGCCTATATCATCGCAGGTCATCCAGCGCGACCGTCATGCTTACTTCGTGGCTACCCTGGCCACGATTGCTTCCACGCTGGACAAAATCGCCACCGAGATTCGCCACCTGCAGCGCACCGAGGTCCGCGAGGCTGAAGAATATTTCAGCGAAAAACAAAAGGGCTCTTCGGCCATGCCTCACAAGCGCAACCCCATCACCGGCGAGCAGATTTCCGGACTGGCGCGGGTGGTGCGGGCCAACGCCCAGGCGGCCTTTGAGAACGTGCCCCTGTGGCATGAGCGCGACATCTCCCATTCCTCGGTGGAGCGCGTGATCCTGCCCGATTCCACCATCCTGGTGGACTACCTGCTGGCCAAGACCGCTAACCTGATCGACACCCTGCTGGTTCACCCCAAGCGCATGCTCAAGAACCTGGAGTCGACCGGCGGCCTGGTCTTCAGCGGCCAATTGCTGTTGGATCTGGCCGAGCACGGCATGTCGCGCGAAGACGCCTACCGGCTGGTCCAGAAACACGCCATGCGCGCATGGAAAGAAGACCTCAACTTCCGCGACCTGGTGATGAACGATCCCGAGATCACCTCGCACGTTCCCAAGAAGCAGATCGAACAGGCGTTCGATCTCAAGCGGCAGTTGAGGAATGTGGACAAGGTCTTCGCCCGAGTCTTCGGGAAGTAAAACCTACCGCGGATTTACGCGGATGAGCGCGGATCCTTGTTGGTGAGATTGACCGAAAACTCATTGGAATCGTTGAGAATCTGGTCTACGCTCAGCGAGCATGGCGAGCGATGATTTGGACAACAATGAATTGGACGAAGCAGCTACTGAGGCGACCACCGATGAGCTGCAGACCCGGATTGAGGAGCTGGAAACACGGATCGAAGAGATGGAATCCGGTTCGGAAGCTGGGACTGCGGGCATTTCGGTCCTCTACGCCCTAGGCATGTGCATAGCTGTAGTGCTCTCGTGGTCACGCAATGCCAGCATTCTCTGGTGTATTCTGCACGGCTTTTTCAGTTGGGGATATGTGATCTACTTTGCGTGCACTCGGTAGCAACCAGCAACGCCTCGTTCCGGTAAATCCGCGTTCATCCGCGTAAATCCGCGGTAAGGTTTCTTAGACCGAAATCGTGAATGAAGTTTCCGTCCTGACCACTGGGCGATACATGGTGTCTCGCTCAACGGGTTCGCGGCCGGCCTCGCGGATCAGGCGTTCGAGTTCGCCGCGGCGCAGGCCCTGCGGGGTGGTGGCGCCGGCGTCGTGGTAGATCTTCTCTTCGATCACCGTGCCGTCAATGTCGTCGGCCCCGAAGCGCAGCGCGATCTGCGCGATCTTGGGCGACATCATCTGCCAGTAGGCTTTGATGTGCGGGAAATTGTCGAGCACCAGGCGGCCGATCGCGATCTGCTTCAGGTCCATGAAGCCGGTGGTGGTGAACAGGTGCTGCAGGGGCGTGTTGGCGGGATGGAAAGCCAGCGGAATGAAGGTCTGGAAGCCGTGCGTCTCGTCCTGGAGCGTGCGCAGCCGGATCAGGTGGTCGGCGCGGTCTTCTTCATTCTCGATGTGTCCGTAGAGCATGGTGGCGTTCGACTTCAGCCCGATGTTATGGGCCGTGCGGGCGGTCTCCAGCCATTGCTCGCCATCGATCTTGTGGTCGCAGATCACGCGGCGTACGCGCTCGTTAAAGATTTCAGCGCCTCCGCCGGGCAACGAATCCAGGCCTGCCTGCTTGAGCTGCCGCAAAGTCTCTTCAATGGAAAGCTTGCCGCGCTTGGCCAGAAAGGCGATCTCCACCATGGTCAGGGCTTTCAGGTGAACTTGTGGAAAGCGCGCTTTCAATCCCGAGATCAGGTCCAGGTAGTACTGGAACGGCAGGTCGGGATGCAATCCGCCCACAATGTGAAACTCGGTCACGGCTTCGCTATAGCCGGAGGCCGCGGTTTCAAAGGCCTGGTCCAGGGCCATGGTGTAGGCGCCGGGAGCGTCTTTCTTGCGTCCAAACGCACATAGGCGGCAGGCGGCCACGCAGACGTTAGTGGGATTGATGTGGCGGTTGACGTTGAAATACGTCACGTTGCCGTGCAGGCGCTCGCGCACATGGTTGGCCAGCCAGCCGGCGGCCAGAATGTCAGGCGAGCGGTAGAGAATAACCGCGTCGTCAAAGGTCAAGCGTTCACGGGCCAGGACCTTGTCAGCAATGGAACGCAGACGCGGGTCGTCCGTCTGAAAACCATGGGTCTGAAACCCATGGGTTTGCGGCCCATGTTGGGATGGGACTGGATTGGCGTTGGCGTTATCCATGTACAGGAAGATCATACCGCGAGCGGACGGAGTTTTCGAGCGGTAGAACGCGGTTTGGGCTTTTGCATCGCCGCCAGACGCAAGTTTCAGTTGGAACCGATTTCAAGGAAAATGCAGTTGTCTTAACGTGCCTGGCTTGGAGCGCAACCAGGCAACACTAGCCTTTGTTCGCTCGGCACGTTCCCCCATGGTCATATTTCCAGTCTACATATTGGCCCATACCGTTTCTGGAATCTATATTCCTGAATTCTGTTGGGGGAATGCACCTCAATCGGTGCAATTGGTCCCTTCGGCTGGCCCATAAACAGTGGCTAACCATCGTATTTTCCAGCGTTTAGAGCTTCCGCGCGTGAGTGCGGGCCCAAACCAGAGTTTCCGGTATGTGAATTGCAGGTTACTAAAGTAATGGCGGGAGAGATCCCTCCGCTACATAAAGAATGGCCACGACTCGAAGGGGCCGCTCGTTTAGGTAATTCAACTCTGGAGTTGGGGATGCGGTTTCAGTGGAGCGCTTCAATAGCTCTTTTCGCTGCATCTTCCCCGAACTCTCTTTCAGCAATCAAGATAGCGCTTTGGGTCGATTTCCCGAATAAGTTTCCATCGACCAATGGTTCGTCATTCGGACTCATGCACTTTGACTTACTTCTTAGGAGGAAGGAATGAAGAGACAAATGGAAAGGAAACAGCGATTCATGGCAGTTGCCGTGATCGGTTGTTTGCTGGTCGGATGTGCCAGCCTGTGGGGCCAGGTGACAGCTACGGCCACCCTTCAGGGCACAGTTGCAGACAAGACGCAAGCCGTAATTGCGAAAGCGGAAGTTACCATCACCAACAAAGAAACCGGCGCCACCCGCTCCACCAAGACTGACGGGACGGGCGCG
Source organism: Candidatus Angelobacter sp. (assembly GCA_036521855.1). Classification (GTDB taxonomy): domain Bacteria; phylum Acidobacteriota; class Terriglobia; order Terriglobales; family Acidobacteriaceae; genus Angelobacter. The sequence continues at coordinate 10,401 of DATDGY010000162.1, read as the reverse complement.
TACCGCTTCGATGTGTTGCCGGCCGGCTCCTACAACATCAGGGTGTCGGTTTCAGGCTTTTCCACGGCCGAAGCTAAGGGCGTGGAAGTCCTGGTCGGCACAACAGCTACCCAAAACTTCACCATGTCGCCGGGCGCTGTAAGTGAGACGGTGGAAGTAACCGGAACGGCGCCCCTGATGGATGTAACCAAGATGGACGTCAGCACCAACATCACCCCGAACCAGATTCAAGACTTGCCGCTGATCGGCCGTGACATCGCCGACCTGGCCTACCTGGCGCCGGGAGTAAAGGCCGCGGACTCTTACGACCCCACGAAAAACCGTTATGCGATCTTGTCGGTGAACGGTGACGGAGGACGGAACGTGAACGTAACCGTCAACGGCGTGGACAACAAAGACAACACAGTCGGCGGACCAGTGATGCAATTGCCCGCTGAGGCCGTGCAGGAGTTCCAGGTTTCTACGCAACGCTTCTCGGCAGTCAATGGCCGCTCGTCGGGGGCCGCCATCAACGTAATCACCAAGTCAGGTTCCAATGGCTACCACGGTTCGGCTTTTGGCTTCTTCCGCGCGCAGGCGCTCAACGCCGACGAAAAAGTACCGAATGGCGATGGAACCACTTCCTCCGCCAATCCACCCTACTCACGGCAATGGTTTGGCGGCTCTATCGGCGGGCCGATCAAGAAAGACAAGGTGTTCGCCTTTTTCGCGATGGAACGGCAGCGCGAGAACACCTCGATTGCCGAATCACCTCTCGCTTTCACCCAGCTGCAACTGGTCACTAACCTCGGGGCGCAACCCGCCTCTACCATTCCGACCCCGTTCTTCGAGAACCGCCTCAATGGGCGGCTCGACTGGACGATCAACAGCAAGCATTCTGTATACTTCTCCGTATCCACGCAGGCCAACAACAGCCTGAACGACCAGAGCGGTGGAACCTTCGATTTGACGGAAGGAAACTTTACCAAAAACCACTTGCAGATCGCCAACCTGACTGTGAACTCTGCATTTAGCCCCACGCTGATCAACCAGTTTACCCTTGGATTCCAGTATTGGAACAACCTGATTGACAGCGCCACGCGTGCACCGCTTTTCACTTTCCCGAACAGCATCCAATTCGGCACCAACACCAACGTTCCCCAGAACTCGATTCAGCGCAAGTACCAGTTCAAAGACGACGTGGCCAAGACCTTTGGCAAACACACCTTCAAAACGGGATTTGACTACATCTATACCCCGTTCATGGGCGGCTTCTTCGAGTTCAACCCGACGCTGGAGATTGACTACGGGGCGTTGCCCAGCTCCATCCTGGCAATGCCGCTGGGATTCCAGACCCCTGGGTTGGTCCAGAGCATGAGCATCGCCGTGGGCGACCCCACCTTCATCATCCGGGACGCGAAGCAGTTCGGATTGTACTTCCAGGATGACTGGAAAATCATGCGTCGCATGACCCTGAACCTTGGGCTCCGTTATGACAAGGATGTCGATTTTGTCGGCGGGTCGGATATCGCCAACAGCCGCACCTTCCAGGAACTGCAGGCAGCCGCGCCTTTCAGCCCGCTGGCGGCAGGTTTGGTAGCCAAGAAGGCGACCGACTACGGCAAAGGCTTCAGCCCGCGCATCGGGTTGGCTTATGACCTGACCGGCCACGGGAGCCAAGTCCTCCGCGCCGGCTTCGGCATGTACTACGACAACACCTTCCAGAACATCCCGCTGTTCATGGAGCAGCAGGCCAACGCAACCATCTTCCAGACAGCCTTCTCGATCAGCAACGCCACCGATATCGTGCCTGGCACGGGTATCACGCTGGCCAACTGGCATGTTGGTAATCCGCTGCCGACGACTCCGGCTGCGTCTGGCACCCTGGCGACCGGCGCCATTGGCCGCATCATGGACCCGAACTATCGCACCCCGGTAACGGAGGAGTTCAACGGCGGTTACACCTGGGCGATCAACAACAAGTCCGTTTTCGAAGCCGAGTACGTTCACGTGCTCAGCTTGCATGAAAACAAGACCATCAACCTTGATCCCGTCATCCCGGTTACTCCGAACAATATCACCACTACATCGAAAACCGGCCTTCCCGGCGGCTTCTTCCAGCCATTGGATGCCGCCTTCACAGCTGCGGGCGTGCCTGTTATTGGCAGCGTGCGCGACGAGGCTTCGATCGGGCGCTCACGCTACGACGCTATGAACATCAGCTATCGCCAGCGTGGGTTCCACAGGATGGACCTGATCGCCAATTACACCCTGGCCCGCGCCGTCGGCTACGATGAAGACGGCGGCTCGTTCCGGTACTATCCGCATGATCCGCAGCATCCGCTCTCGCCATTTGATTTCGGGCCTGACTTCAATGACGAGCGGAACCATCTGACGTTCGCGGCCACCGCACACCTGCCGTGGGGCATGGAGTTCTCTCCCATTCTTCAGGCGGGATCGGCGCGGCCGTATAATGCTATTGCCGGGACCAATCAGTTGGGTCTTGGCGGCGGCAGCGCCACGGACCCGCTCGTGGTGATGAACAGCGCTCCTAACAACCTGACCGCTTTCCCATCCACGAGCGCAGGGAAACTAGCCGCGTCCCAGTGTTACTATGCGGGGAACTGCCACGTGGTGCCATACGACTCACTACGTGGCAATCCGTACTTTGACATGGATGCGCGCGTGGCCAAGAACATCAAGTTGAGAGAATCCTGGAACCTGCAGCTCGCATTCCAGGCTTTCAACCTGACGAACCATGCCAATTACGGCAATAACTTCGGCGCCACCGTCGGAGCTCCGACTTTTGGGAAACCAATCGGGTTCATCAACCCCACGAGCAGCACACTGCCGCGGGCGTTTATTGGCGAGTTCGGAGCCCGCTTTACCTTCTAAGACAACCTAACCCTGAAACATTGGCCCGGCGCTACATGCGCCGGGCTTTTTTCGTGGCGGGAAAGAAGCAGGCCGCCGTATCCATCGGCCGCCTCGTCCCGATTGTTTCGAGTGCGGAAAGGCCTAAGTGAAATGTGGAGCCTGCCCGCGAAGCGGACTTAGACCGCCCGTCCCCGCTCCAGCTTGAGATGAATATTGACGAAGTTATAGGGCGGCCAGGGACCGGTGTATTTGAAGTTGAGGCGGTCGCCGAACTGGTGGGCCACGTGGTGGACGGCTGCTTCAAATTCCGCTTCGCGCACTCGCTCGACGAGGAAAGCAGCGTTGAGGATCATCTTGTCGCCGATGGGCTTGCAGTCGCGTGCGGCCACCGAGACCGGGCGCAAGCCCTGATAGATGGTTTGAACGTAGCTCGCCGCCAGTTCGGCCAGGGCTTTATCGATCATCCGGCCGAGTTGCATGCGCGCGAAGTAAGTGGCCTGGAGTCGCTTGCGCGTGAGTTCCTGGTGAAAACGGCGAATCTCGTCGTGCTCGCTTTTCAGCTCTTCGATGATGCGGTCGCGGTCCCAAGTGGCCTTCAACCCGAACTCCACCTTGCCCGCCATCTGCTGAAGAACGCCCTGCAATGACGGGTAGATGCTGCGCAGGAATTCGCGGACGTCTTCGTCGGTGCGGAACACCGTGCCGAAGCTCATGGGAATGATGGTATGGCTCTTCATCACCGTCTCGATGACGTGCTCGTGGGCCAGCGCCTTGTCGCGGGTGGGGTCGAAGATGAACATGGGAGTGCAGCTGACCACGGCCGCGACGTCGCGGAACTCCACCGCGTAGACCTCCTCGGCGGCGCCGCCAAGATTGCTCTTGGCGGCCACAGCCGGTTCCCCGGTCGCGATCACGCCGTACACGTACCGCCCATCCAGGCGCTGCCTGTGGCTGGCGGAATCAGCGTGCACGGGTACCACTGCTATGGGTTCGGTGGCCGTCTCTGCCGGAACCTTGCCGGCGGAGGCTGTTTTCCTGGCCAGCTTGCGGGCTGAACTCATTGTTTCTCCTGACCATGCGCGCGGTTGTGTCCAGAAACTCCTCGATCTCGATCGGTTTGAACATCACACCGGTCTTTTGCCTGGCCGCTTCTTCCACCGTGTCCTGGTTTGCGTAACCGGTGAGAAGAGCAGCCGGCACACCATGATTGCGTTTTCTGGCAGCGCGAATGACCTCGCACCCGGTGTGCCGCTCTTCCAGCGCGTAATCGCACAGCACGGCATCAAAACTCTGTCGTTCAATCGCGGCGATGGCCTCCCGCCAGGTGCGGCAGGCTATAACATCATACCCTTGGCGTTCCAGAATCAGCCGGTAGGTAGTGAGGACGGAAGCCTCATCGTCAACCACCAGAATGCGGAATTTGCCGTTCCTGTTCACAGCTTGGCCACCGGCAGATCGACCCGGAAGATCGTTCCCTTGCCCGGCCGGCTCCTCACTGAGAGCTTACCGGCATGGTTCTCGATAATCCCCTTGACGATCCACAATCCCAAGCCGGTGCCCTTCTCTCCCTTGTTGGTCACAAACGGCTCGAAGATGACGCGGAGCATTTCGGGAGCGATGCCCACGCCGGTGTCAGCGATCAGGATTCGCACCCAGCCGCGCAAGTCGCTCTGGCCTGCGATATGGCGGCTGCGAATGCACAAGTTGCCGCCGTCGGGCATGGCGTCCTTGGCGTTGATCACCAGGTTGGAGAGCACCTGGCGGATCTGGTCGGCGGCGATCACGGCGTCCGGCAGGGGACGCAGATCGGTCCGCAGTTTTACGTTGGCTCGTTGCAGCTGGCGGTTCAACAGGAGCAAAGTATCTTCGATAATGGTATTTACGTTGACGGGCTTTACCTGCTCGGTGTTGCGGTAGAGGCCGAGCATTTGCCGCACCACGCGCGCCACCCGCTCGGTCTCCGATTTGAGGATGCTGTAGACGGGCATCGCGCTCTCCGGGACCGCGCCGGCAAGCAGATAGATGGCGTTCTTGATGGCCTCCATGGGGTTGTTCACTTCGTGGGCGATGGTCGCAGCCAGCCGGCCGGTAGCGGCGAATTTCTCAATCTCCAGCATGCGCCGCTCGAGTTTGAGCTGCTCCACACGGCGCAGGGCGGTCAGATCGCGCAGCACGGTCACGGTGTAGGCGACCTGGCCGTGCTCGTCAAAGATTTTTCCGGAGCGGCCGTCGTATTCCATCTCCTGTTTGAGCAGCGGATGGTACAACCACATGGGCGCGTTTTCCCGCTCTGCCGCCGCGCACGCAAACGAGGTGATGGAGGCCGCGAGCCGGGACTGGTTTTTGGCCTGCGCGCCGTTGCGGTCCGCATCGCGCGGACCTCCAAAGAGTTCCTGCGCCCGGCGGTCCATCAGGACGATACCGGCGTCGCGGTTACACACCACAATGGGATCGCCGACGTTTTCAATAATCAGGTTGAGCCGGTCGCGTTCCTGGCGGACCGTTTCCTCAACCTCGCGCAACTTGTCATAGTTGGCATGCAATTCCCGGTCAGCGCGGCGCAGGTCAGTCACGTCGCGCATCACGGTTACAGTGCCAATCTGCGTGTCATCGGGGCCGTAGGTGGGCGCCGCAACCGCTTCAAACAGCATCTCCTCTCCTTCCGCCGTGTCCACCAGGGTGAGATCGCGATGGACATCGGTCCCCGATGAAAGCATGGAAGAGAGCGTGGCCGAGAACAGCAGGTTGTTCAGCTCCACGGCCCGCACCAGTCCTTCAGTCACCTGCTCGGGCAGCTTGAAGAATTGCTCGGCGGCCTTGTTCTGCATGATCACGCGGTGCTGCGTGTCGGTGAGAATGACCGGGTCGGCCATGCTCTCCATGACCGTACCCATCTGCGCGATCGTGATTTCCATGTCGCGCATGCGATTGTAGTAGTGCTCGACTTTATAAAGCCGGGAGAGGCATCCGTTGGCCAGCCGGATCAGCCCTCCCAGCCGGGCCAGGCTCGCCTCGGCGTTGTGACGAGGAAGCTCCACTGCCACCAGCGCCGCGTAGGCGCGCATCTCGCACGTGGAACATACCTGGTCTTCCCGACGGATACGCATTTTGCGGTGGAAGTTCTCGACCGCCAGACAGCTCCCGGTACGAAGCCGTCCGGCCTCCCAGCACAGGTTGCGGTTGGAAAACAAAATCGGATGCAGGTAGAGCGGACGGTGATGGAAAGTGGTTCTGGGGAGCACCGCGGGACGCTTGGCATCCAGGATGCCGATCAAGGGATTGCCCGCAACCCATAGCGCGGTAGTGAATCTTGCCATTTGTTGCTGCGGCCAGTTCAGAGCGGCTGTGGGGGCTACGTCACCTGTATCAAAATTCACGTCCAGCACTACCGCCCTCTGATATCCAAGGGCAACAATCTCTTCGAGCAACAGGGGAAAGATCTCTTCCGACCGCTGGGCTTGCAGCAGCCGGAGCACCGCGTCGCGGCGCCGCGATGGCCTACGGTGGCCGCCCTGAGGCTGGAAATGCATTTTGGCGGTAGCCAAGTCTCCCCCCAAGTGAGACAAACCTCACCGGCGCCGACGAGCCGGACGCGCGACATCCACAATCTCGGGTAGCGGCGCTGCTTCGCTCTGCGCCGGCTTCGCGGAATGGCCGGCCAAACCGGGCGTGTCCGCATACTTGAGGCAGGTATCGATGGAAGCCACGACAATACGGTCTTCGTTTGTCATGAGATTGATGCCCATGAGCGAAATCCGCACCCAAGCGTCAAGCACAATGCCTTTGTCCAGAATCCGGTCCAGCACGTCGATCAAGCTGGAGCCGCCGGATACCCGTTCAACTGCCATCGCGGGCCTCCTGCGCCAGAATCAGGACGCATGCGCTACTTTCGCGCTCCTGGCAAAAGAGGTCGAAGGGGGTCGCGGAACAGGCACAGACTTTTCGCATGGCATCCCGGGAAAATTAAGAAGAGAGCTTTGGGAGAAGAACCCACGCTGCACGATTCACGTCACGCATCCTAATCAGCCCCGGCCATAGCTGTCAACCCTAGTTGCCTCGCAGTCTGCCGGAAAGGAACAAGAGACAAAGCGATTTTTTTAAGATGCGACTTCTTCCTGCAAGGTTGGCCTTAAGATCGCGAAGGCTTCCGCATGGCCGGCGCCGGGCTATTCCCGCCCAAACGGAACTCGGCCAGCAGAGGAAGATGGTCGGAAGCGATGAGCGCCATGCGGCTGCGATGCAGCACGAACTCTTCCAGCGCCAGCTCCCGGTCAAAATACATGTGGTCCAGATGCATGATAGGCAGCACCCCAGGATAAGTGCGCTTCCGCCGCAGGTGCAGTTCGATGTCCACGCTCTCAAACTCTTGCTGCAGCATGCGCGAAACCAGCCCGCGGGTCCACTCGTTGAAATCGCCGAGAACCAGACGGGGATGCTTCAACTTTGGCGAGCCCAGGATCTCGCGGCTCATGAGCAGGTGCGCCTGCTTGCGGCGCTCCAGGTACCCGGTCCCCAGATGGATGTTGAAGACGTGCACCATCTTGCCGTGGGCGATCTCAAGGTCGCAGCGAATGCAACCGCGGGGCTCGCGGCGCGAGGCGGTCAGGTCATAAACCTCCACCTGCTTGACCGGAAACCGGCTGAGCACCACGTTGCCGTAGGCCGCACCCCAAAGCTTGCGGGTCTCGCCGATGCGAAACTCCAGGCTGACCGCGTCCGCCAGGTACTTGGCCTGGTCCTGCTCGCGTTTACCTCCGCTGAGACTCACTACCTCCTGCAAGGCAATTACGTCCGCGTCAAGCTCGCGCAGCACTTCGGCCACCCGGTGCGGGCGGATGCGTCCGTCCATACCGCGGCACTTGTGCGTGTTGTAGGTCGCCACGCGAAAAGCAGGCGCCAGCTTCATAATGCACTTCCGGCCGCCACACTATTGAGCTTCGATGCCGGGTACTTGGAGCCAAGTTCCCCGGCAAATCCAAGCTTAGAGCCGCTGGTGGCGTTGTCCATTAAAATATGGGAGTGCCAATCAAGGTTACACGCGGGAAGCGAAAACGCGGTCCTGCAAGAGAGAGTTCGGCGCCGACGAGTGCTGGGCGTAAGGACAAGCCGCGGGAGGAACACCCCGGCGTAGTTCAGGCCCCCGGCTTGAAGCGCCTGGCATGGTTGGTGCACGGCTTCAGTACCCGCAACGGCGGGGTAACCACCTGCTACCAGGGCCGAAGTCTCAATCTGGGTTACACCAAAGAAGACTCGAGGGACTGCGTCCAGAAAAACCGCCTCCGGTTTTTAACGGCGCTGGGAGCGATTACAGGAGACAAACCCTGGCCGCTGATCAACACCCGCCAGATACATTCCGATGTCATTCACGTTGTCGGCCGGGCTGACCCCGGGCAGCTCATCGGCGACGGTCTCATCACCAACCTGCGCGGCGTCGCCATCGCCGTCCTGACCGCCGATTGTCTCCCGGTGCTCCTCGTGGACACAAAAAATAAGGTCGTGGGGATCTTTCATGCCGGGTGGCGGGGGACAGTCAAGCGCATCGTGGAGAAAGGCGCCGGGATCATGCGCCATGAGTTCGGCTCGCGGCCCCAGGACATTCATGCCGCCATCGGCCCCGGCATTCGGCGGTGCTGCTACGAGGTGGGCGATGAACTGAGAAACGAGTTTGAGTCGCAGTTTGCGTACGCGCGCGAGTTGTTTCATGAAGTGCGGGAGTCCGATCCGGTCCGGGAAAAGTATCCGCTGCTGTTCTTGAATGGCCGGCCTCCGGGACATGGCGATCCCTGCGTGAAACTTCACCTGGACCTGCGCGAGGCCAACCGCCGCCAGTTGCTGGCCGCGGGCGTCCCCGAGCGCCAGATTACCGCTTTCACGAATTGCACCGCGTGCAACCCGCAAGAGTTTTTCTCCCACCGGGCAGAGAGAGGCCACACCGGCCGCATGATGGCCGTGGCCGGAATCGTGCCCTAGACTTGAGGGCTTAGTGGTTTTCAGATGCCGCAGACCCAGTTTGCGGTCCCGAGGCGGCAGCCGCCACATCGCCGTGGTTGATCACGTCCTTGAGTTCTTTGCTGGGTTTGAAGAACGGTATTTTCTTGGCCGGGACCTCCACACGGGCGCCAGTCTTGGGGTTACGGCCCACGCGAGGCTTGCGTTGCCGCGTGCGGAAACTGCCAAAGCCGCGGATCTCGATCTTGTCGCCGGCGCGTAGTGAGCGCACCACGCTGTCAAAAATCGTTTCTACGATGATCTCGCTGTCTTTGCGCGTAAGTTCAGCCAAACGCGAAACTTCTTCAATCAGGTCGGCTTTGGTCATAGCCTTTTATTCCACCCCAAATAGGTGCCCGCGTCAAGAATCCTTTGCAGCTCGTTAAGCCTGCATCCAGTTTAGCACCGCTCAGCCGGGCACAATTACCTTGAGTGCGGCGGGAGCCAGTTTGATCTCCACGGGGGTATGGCAGACGTATTCGCCGTTAGCATACACCTCCAACGGCCGGTCTGTGTCAATGCGGACGCCCGGCGCCTGAAAGTACTCCACCTGTTGGATCCCAAGATGCGCGCCGAAAAAGACCGTAGGCACACAGCAGAGCAGTTTGAGCTTGCTCATGTCGCCTACCAGACAGACGTCGAGGAGCCCGTCGTCGAGCGCGGCCCGGGGCGCTACCTTCATGCCGCGTCCATAGCGATGGGCGTTGCCTACGGCGACGAAGAAGCCCCTCTCACGGAGTTCCCGCCCGGCGGCGCTTACGGCGAACCTCGCTGGCTGAAGCGATGCTAGCGCCTGCAAAGCAGCTATAAAATAACCGGCCGATCCGCGTAGCCAGACCGGCATTCGGTTGGCACGCGCATTGGCTGCCGAGTCTAATCCTGTTCCCGCCACGCAGCAGAAGGGGATCTCCGTTTCGCCGGAAACGACGATTCCCAGATCAATCTCGCGGACGTTCTTGCCGGTCGAACAAAACTCCTTCCACGCCCGGAGAGCGGCTTTCTCGCTGAAGATACCGAGTGCCTTGGCAAAATCGTTGCCGCTACCTTTAGGAACAACCAGCGCCGGAATCCCGGATTGCCGGAGCTGGGGAAGATAACGATGGACTGTGCCATCGCCACCGAAGATCACGGCAGCGTCAGGGGGCTCGGAACCATCCAGCGTCTCCCGGATTGTGATGGTGGAGGTTGCGCTCCGAAACGGCTCTACTGCGCAAGGCGCAACGTTGGGATGGAGCAGGGCGACGGTGGTCACCGTTGCTTGTGTGGCACAGGCACTCTTGCCTGTGCCGGTTGCGTCCAAAGCCAGAGATACTCTTTGGGCTGGTTGCAAAGACCCGCATCAACGGGGTTAGCACCAATGTAGTTGAACTTCTGTTCAAACTCCCCGTAGCGCAAGATCCTGTCAAATGACTCGTCTTGCCAGAGTTGCCCTCGCCGGCCCAGCAGCCTGTTGATGTTGTAAGCGGATGATCCCTTAATACCCTTCATGATTTCAGCCAGAGAGTATGGCTCAGCTCGTTCGTTTTCCAAAGCTGTAAAGAGGAGATGCACGTGATC
>DATDGY010000161.1:0-65046 GCA_036521855.1 Candidatus Angelobacter sp. | reverse complement strand
CATGGTTCGCCTCAGCAAACGGAAAGCCCTGCGTTGCGGTGTGAATAGGAATTTCAGCAGCGAGCTTCATGAAATCGTGGCCATCCTGACGCGTGTTGTTAGCCACGCTCTTGATGGAGCGCTCTTGGTAGATGAGGGGGTAGGGAAACGAAGGAATAGGGCTCATGTGGATGCCGCCGAGAACCAGCGTGCCACCTTTCTTGAGTGCCTGAAGGGCGGGCGGGACCAATTCTCCCGCAGGAGCAAAAATGATCGAGGCATCCAGCTTCTCAGGCGGGTCTTCCATCGTCTCGCCAGCCCAGGCCGCGCCGAGCTCCAAGGCCAGGCGGCGATGTTTCTCTTCGCGAGTGCACACGAACACCCTCGCTCCCCAATGCCGCGCCACCTGAATGCAGACGTGGCCTGCAGCGCCGAATCCGTAAATCCCCAGGTTCCCAGCGCCTCCAATGGCGGAGACACGAAGGCAGCGGAAGCCGATAATTCCCGCACACAATAGAGGCGCAGCTTGCAGGTCGGCAAAGGCATCGGGAATGGAGTAGGCGAAATCTTCAGGGGCACTGGCGTACTGGGCGTAGCCCCCATCCACCGTATAGCCCGTGAACTCAGGAAAATCGCAAAGATTCTCGCGACCGCTGCGGCAGTAGGTGCACGTTCCGTCAGTCTTGTGAAGCCAGGCGATGCCGACGCGGGTCCCGATCGAGTACTTTGCCGCGCCGGCGCCGAGACGCTCAACTACGCCGACGATCTGGTGTCCTGGAATAACATTGCTTTTTTTCGGCGGGAGCTCGCCCTCGACCACGTGTAGATCGGTGCGACACAGGGCGCAAGCCTTAACGCGGACGAGCACTTCACGCTCACCTGGCTCGGGGACAGGCACCTCTCGCAGTTCCAGGGGATTGCTCTCCACCGGACCGGGCTTTGGAAGTACCCAGGCTTTCACCCTCCTAGCATAATCTATGGGAGTGTCGACGCCGCAATCGCGCAAAGTACTCGGGAATCCCTGAATGGCTATGCCCCAAAGAGGCGCTGCAACTTGTGTTTTGCCTCCGGGAATCGCCGGCGTAATTTGAGGCTCCAACGGCGGGCCCAATCGTATTCATAAGAAAGTATCGATAAGCCCGCGAGAAGTAGAAGGACGCCCGGGAGCACGGGAAGAAAAAGCCCAGCCACACCAAGGACGACCAAAATCCAACCAGCTGCGATCAATGCGAACCGTTTGACCATGGCAGTCGATTAGATGCAAACAGGCTCGCCTCGATTGCTTAGTGTTTCAGGGCTGCAAGGCTTGACTGGCCGAGGTCTTGGCTTGAACGGCTTGGAGGCTGGCGGCGTCCCAGCCGCCTCCCAGCGCCTTGACGAGAGAGACGGACGTGGTGAGACGCTGTCCTAGAATCTGGGTGGCCAGCCGCTTGTTGTCGAGCAGTGTCTGCTCCGCGGTGACCACATCGAGGTATGTCACTAACCCGCCAACGTAACGATCGGTGGCGATGTTGAGCGCGCGCTGTGCGGCGTCCACGGTTTGCTGCTGGGTTTGCCCAGCCTGCGCCAGCACGTTGAGCCCGGAAATGCCGTCTTCAACCTCCTGAAACGCAGTGAGCACAGTTTGGCGGTAACTCGCGACCGACGCTCCATAGCCCGACTTGGCAAACTCAAGTTGGGCCCTGCGCCGTCCGCCGCTCAAAATGGTTTCGGTTACATTGGCGCCGATGGCCCAGAAGGCACTGGGCGCATTCAGAAGCAAGCCCAGGTCGGCGCTTTGCACGCCACCGCCGGCGAAGAGGTTGATGCCGGGATAGTAAGCGCTTTTGGCCACGCCGATCTGGGCATTCTGCGATGCCATCTGACGCTCGGCTTGAGCAACATCGGGGCGGCGCTCCAGAACGTCTGAGGGTACGCCGGTGGGAATCGTGGGCGCTTCGGTGGCCAGCGGTTTGACCGGCACGTTGAAACTCGAGGCCGGCACGCCCACCAGTGCTGCAATGGCATGCTCGAACTGCGCTCGCTGCTGCCGCAACAACGTGGCTTGCGTCCGGGTGGCGTTGAGCTGGGTTTCCTGCTGGGCTACATCCAGGCCGGAAGCTACGCCGCCGGCGTGCCGATTCTGGACAAGCTGAAGAGCCTTCTGCTGGTATTCAACCGCATTACTCACCACGGCGATTTCGGCGTCGAGTTCGCGCAGGCTGAAATAGTCGGCTGCCACCTCCGAGGTGACCACGAGACGCACATTTTCCAGGTTCGCCGCAGATGCCTGGTAGAGCGCGTTGGAAGACTCCACGCTGCGTCGCACACCGCCGAAGACGTCGGCCTCCCAAGTCAGGTTGAAGGGAACAATGACGTTATTTTGCGTCGATGGGCTGGCCAAAGGCTGACCGGTGGTTGTAGGCTCGTTGGCGGAGATACGCGTACGCGCAGCGCTGATCCCCGTAGTCAATTGGGGAAACAAACCAGATTGAGTGATTCGCGCCGAGGCCCGCGCTTGTTGCAACTGGTCTCGCGCGACTTCAATTGTCTGGTTAGCTTGCATTGCCTGCGATTCATATTGGTTCAGCTCCGGGTCGCCGAAGATGCCCCACCAGTCGCCCTTGGGCAGGCTGTCCTTTGGGCTGGCGACGCGCCAAGGCGGCTGCTCTTTCCAGGCCGGGGCGACCGGCACGTCAGGCCGGTGGTAGTTGGGTCCTACGGCGCATCCGGCCAGAGCCAGGAAGGCCAAGGCGGCAGCGGCGGGCCGCAAGGTCGAGGGTCGCACGATTATGTTCCACTCCCGGTCTTAACATGGACTTGCTGGCCGTCCTCAAGAGAATCAGCCGGATTTACGACAATTTGGTCGCTGGCGCTCAGACCGCCGAGAATCTCTAGCTTATTTCCGAAGTCGCGGCCAATCTTAACGACCTTCAAGTGGATTTTTTGGTCATCTCCCACTACGGCCACCTGCGGACCCTCAGGACGGAAGAGAACCGTATTGACCGGTACGGAGATCCGTGCTGCCTGGACGGGTACGGCAAAGTGGAGTTGCGCATAGGCGCCGGGCATGAGACGGCCGTCGTGATTGGGCACATCGACCTCGGTGAGCATGGTCCGCGTAGCTGGATCAATGGAATCCGCCGTGCGAACTACTTTCCCGATGAATTTCTGTCCAGGATACTCGTTGAGCTCGATGTAAGCGGACATGCCGGCCCGGACGGACAACGCATCGGTCTGAGGGACGCTTATATAGACTCGCAACGGATCAAACTGGGCAAGGTCGAACAACTCCTTAGCTTGTGCGGCGCTTCCGGCGTTGATCAGCATGCCAAGATCGGTGTTGCGCCGCGTGATGACGCCGGAGAAGGGCGCGTAGATGTGCTTGAAGGACTCAAGTTGTTCCAGGCGGCGCACGTTAGCATCGGCGGCGGCCAGGTTGGCTTGGGCTTGGGTGTAGGCGCTGCTCTGCTGGTCGGCTTCCTGCTGCGACACCGAATCAGTCTTGCGCAAGTTGGCCCAGCGGTCCGCCGAGATCTTGGCCAGCTCAAGCTGGGCCAGGATTTGCTGGCGCGTCGCCTTGGCCTGGGATAACTCCTGGTCGACTTCCGGTGTGTCGATCTCTGCGAGCAATTCTCCCTTCTTCACGTGGCTGCCAATGTCCTTGTACCAGCGCAATAAATACCCGTTGGTGCGCGAGTAAATCGCCGACTCCACGTAAGCCTGGAGCTGTGCAGGAAGGACCAGGTCGTCGTGGGCCGGTTCCGCGCTGGGCCGGATCAGACTCACCGCCGGAACCGAAAGCCTTTCGGTCTCCTTCGCCAAGGCCTTGTGCTCGCTGAGTCGCCGAGCAACCGAAAATCCTCCCGCTACCAGGAGCACGAGTAATGCAATCGCGACCGCCCGCGCGGCGTGTGACGTTGCGGAGGCGCGCCGTTCTGGAATCTGCGTCTCCGTCTCCCGCGATTGCTGTGTTAGCTGTGTCATAGGTTTCTCGAGATCAGAAGGCATTGGCCTCCGGGTTCGGCATGGCAGAAGCCTTTCGCGCCCGGCGTCCGTGCATTACGCTGAAGATCACGGGCACGAAGAATAGCGTGGCAATGGTTGCAAAGACCAGGCCGCCTATTACGGCGCGGCCCAACGGGGCATTCTGCTCCCCGCCTTCTCCCCAGCCCAGCGCCATAGGAACCATACCGATGATCATGGCCAACGCCGTCATGATAACCGGCCTCATGCGGGTGTATCCGGACTCCAGCGCGGCCTTTGCGGCGGTCAGCCCGTCAGCCATGCGTTCGCGCGCAAAGGAGATTATCAGAATGCTATTGGCTGTGGCCACGCCCATACACATCACGGCTCCAGTGAGCGAAGGAACATTCAGCGTGGTGTGAGTCAGCAGCAGGATCCACACAATTCCCGCCAGAGCGCCGGGCAACGCGGTGATGATGATGAAGGGATCGAGCCAAGACTGAAAGTTCACCACGATCAGCAAGTACACGAGCACAATCGACATCACCAGGCCGATACCCAATCCCACAAACGACGACCGCATAGTTTCTACTTGGCCGCGCATGACGATATCCGTGCCGCGTGGCAGTTTGCCCTCGAATTGTTTGAGGACGGCGCGAGTGTCCCGGGCCAGACCGCCCAAGTCGCGTCCTTGCACGCTGGCGTAGACGTCCATGACCGGCTGGACGTTGTAGTGCGATACGACCACCGGTGTCACGGCGGGCTGCACGGTGGCCAGATTGGCCAGCACCTGCGGCGCCGGAGCGCGGGGCGCGTTCACCGGAGTATTCATAAGCGCTTGCAGTGAATCCATCCGGTAATCGGGCGTTTGCACGGCCACGCTATAGGTTACGCCATTGTCTGGATTCAGCCAGAACGTAGGCGACGTCTGAAAACTGCCGCTGAGCGATACGAGAAGGTTTTGGGCCACGTCCCGCTGATCCAGGCCCACCTGCTGGGCGCGGCTGCGGTCAACATTAAGCCGCAAGGCCGGCGAGCCCATCAGTTGCTGGACGTGGACATCCACTGCGCCGGGCACATGGCGCAGCCGGTTGGCAATGGTCTGGGCCAGGGCGTAATTCTGCGTCTCACTCTTGCCCACTACCTGGATGTCGATGGGGGATGGCAGGCCGAAGTTCAGGATCTGGCTGACAATGTCTGCCGGCTGAAAAAAGAACTCGACGCCGGGAAAAAGCTGAGGAAGCTCCTCGCGCAAGTGCTTCACATACTCTTCCGTGGGCCGATGTTTCTCCTGGTTCAAAGACACCAGGATCTCGGCGTCAGAAGTCCCGATGCTGCCGCTGGTGCTATACGAGTTGTTGATAGAGCTGTAGGGAAGCCCTATGTTGTCCAGGATTGTGACCAGTTCATCCTTGGGAATCTCTTGCCGCAGCGTCTGCTCGACTTCGTCGCACAGGCGCGCGGTTTCTTCGATTCTCAGGCCGGGACGGGCACGGAGATGCATGCGGAAAATACCGGCGTCGACGGGGGGAAAGAAGTCCTCTCCCAGGAAGAACACCAATCCAACCGAAGCCACGCAAAAGGCCAGGAAACAGGGAA
Source organism: Candidatus Angelobacter sp. (assembly GCA_036521855.1). Classification (GTDB taxonomy): domain Bacteria; phylum Acidobacteriota; class Terriglobia; order Terriglobales; family Acidobacteriaceae; genus Angelobacter. Next base: position 59,523 of record DATDGY010000161.1, on the reverse strand, counting down.
TAAAGACTCGGCGATGATGCATGCAAGATTCCAGCGCCTGGCGATAGCCCTCACGTATACGCAAAAACCAGTTTTCAAAGCCCTGCTGCATGCGTTTGAAGAAAGCGAAAACCCCGAAGTCGGTTTTTCCTGATTGGTGCGACTCGTGTTCGTGGTTGCGAAGCAGGTACATCACCAGCGTGGGAACCAAGGTTCGCGAGAGGATGTAAGAAGCCAGCATGGCGAACACCACGGCTTCCGCCAGCGGGACGAACAAGAACTTGGCCACTCCGGTGAGGAAGAACATGGGGACGAACACGATGCATATGCAGAGCGTGGAGACGAAGGCCGGCACGGCAATCTGTGACGCGCCATCCAGGATCGCAGTCTTCAGTTCCTTGCCCTGGGCCAGGTTGCGATCGATGTTTTCGATTTCCACCGTGGCGTCGTCAACCAAAATGCCAACAGCCAGGGCCAGTCCTCCCAGGGTCATCAGGTTGAAGGTCTGGCCAAGCGCGCTCAGGGTGAGCACCGAGCAGAGAATCGACAGGGGGATGGAGATGGCGATGACTAGAGTGGTGCGCCAGTTCCCTAGGAACAGGAGGATCATGGCGGCGGTAAGGCATGCCGCGGTCATCGCTTCGCGCAGCACGCCCTCGATGGCGGCACGCACGAACAGAGACTGATCGAACATGGGTTTCAGCACAATGTCGTCCATCCCCCGCGATGCTTTCTGGAGGTTGGCCCGGATGTTGGCCACGATATCCAGCGTCGAGGTGCTGCCGTTTCTCATGATGGTAATCAGCGTGCCGCGAACACCGTCCTGGCGCACCACGTTGGTTTGCGGAGAGTAACCGTCCCGTACCTGGGCCACGTCCTTCAGGTAGGTGGTCACGCCATTCTGCGTTTTGACGGGCAAATTATTCAGGCCGGCGATGGTGTCCGGGCTGCCGTTCATTCCCACGGTATATTGCAGCGATCCCATCTTGGCAGTGCCTGAAGGCAGGATCAGGTTCTGCGCATTGACGGCGTTGACCACGTCCACCGGCGTCAAACCCTTGGCTTGCAATGCTGCCGTATCAATATCCACGGCTATCAGGCGCTGCTTGCCTCCATACGGCCAGGGAATCGCCGCGCCTTGCACCGTTGTCAGTTGCGGGCGGATGAAGTTGACCGAACGATCGAACAGATCCTGCTCCGGCAAAGTCTTGCTGCTGATGCCCACCTGCATGATGGGCACGCTGGACGCGGAATAGACAATGATGAGCGGCGGTGTCGTACCGGCGGGCAATTGCCGCACTGAGGTCTGGGAAATAGCCGTCAATTGGGCGATTGCGGTCTGAAGATTAGCGCCGGGCTGCAGGAAGATCTTTTCGATCGCACGGCCATCCATCACCTGAGTCTCGATGTGCTCGATGTCATTGACGGTGGTCGTCAAACCGCGTTCCGTGCTGCTGACGATACGGTCCGTCATCTCCTGGGCGGAAAAACCCTGGTACTGCCAAATAACGCTTACCACTGGAATGTTGATATCCGGGAGAATATCTACCGGCGTACGCATGACCGCGATCGGGCTGAGGATCAGTATCAGCAGCGCCATCACAACGAAGGTGTACGGGCGCCGGAGCGCCAGGGCAACTATCCACATTGGTTAAGGCTCGCCTCGTTTGACGCGCAAGTGCGACCGAGGATTCAGCTTGGATTATATAATCCCTTGGTGCTCAAGCCCGTTAAGTTATGAACAGAAACCTTTAACAGTTCTTTACCATTGTTCAAACTTTCCGGAAAACCGGCCAACTGTCGCTGCGCCTCAAGGAACGCATGAATGTGCTTTTTCAGCTTGTCTCCGGACAAGACATGCCCACGCTCTTGGAGTTGATGCGCGAGTTCTACCCGCAACAGAAAATGCATCTCGACGAGAAGGCCGCAACTGCTGCCGCACAAACGCTGATGAATGGTCCCGACCTGGGGGAAATCTATTTCATCTTTCGCGGGGCCGATTTGGCCGGCTATTTCGTCCTGACCTTCTGCTTCAGCCTGGAGTTCCATGGCAAGTTTGCCCTGTTGGACGAGCTCTACATTCGCGAGGCTTTCCGACGGCAGAAGCTGGGCCAAGCCGTGGTTGCGCTTGCAGAAAACAGGTGTCGGAAGGCGGGAATCAAGGCTCTACGGCTCGAAGTCGGCCAGCAAAACGCTGCAGCGCAGGCTCTCTACCGGGCGGCCGGGCTCACGCAGGATGAGCGATTTCTGTTCACCAAGTGGCTCTAGCGAGTCGTGGTTGTTTACACCGCGCCCGACATATTTTAAGCTTCTGGCGCCCTACAGGAGATCTCATGAAACTGCTTCGCGCCGTGCCCATGGTGTTCCTTGCTCTTGCCGCGCTCTCCGCTCTGGCCGCCGACTATCCTGCGCCCCAGCCGGGGAATTTTGTCGTCAAAAGCTTCCAGTTCAAGTCCGGCGAGAAGCTGGCCGAGGTAAAGCTGCACTACTACACACTGGGCACGCCGCAGAAAGACACAAACGGCAACGTCCGTAACGCGGTCCTGATCCTTCACGGCACCGGCGGTTCCGGGCGACAGTTCCTCACGCCCACGTTTGCGGGCGTGCTGTTTGGTCCGGGCCAGCTCCTGGACGCCACCAAGTATTTCATCATTCTGCCCGACAACGTGGGCCACGGCGAATCCAGCAAGCCCAGCGACGGTCTGCACATGCGCTTTCCCCATTACGAATATGACGACATGATCGAACTGCAATACCGGTTGCTGACTCAGGGGCTAGGAGTGAATCACCTGCGGCTGGTGATGGGAACGTCGATGGGCGGCATGCACTCGTGGCTGTGGGCCGAGCAGCACCCCGACTTCATCGACGCAGCCATGCCTCTGGCCAGCCAGCCCATCGAAATCGCGGGACGCAATCGCATGATGCGGCGCATGATCCTGGACGCCATCCGCACCTCGCCAGATTGGAACAACGGCGAGTACAAGCAGCAGCCCCACGGTCTGGAGGCTGCCCTGGGGGTGCTGTTGATCATGGGCAGCAGCCCGCTACAAATGCAGAAGCAGGAGCCCACGCGCGAGAAGTCCGACGAGTTTCTCGAGAATTACGTCTCCACCCGTATGAAAACCACGGATGCCAATGACATGCTGTACTACTTCGATGCCTCGCGAAATTACAATCCCGAGCCGCAACTCGACAAGATCACCGCGTCCTTGACCGCGATCAACTCCGGGGACGATCAGATCAATCCGCCGGAGCTGAAGGTCATCGACGCGGACATCCAGAGGGTGAAAAAGGGCCAGCTCGTGCTTCTGCCGATCACCGACGCCACGCGCGGCCACGGAACGCATTCTCTGCCGGCAATTTGGGGGGATTATTTGAAACAATTGTTGGAACGGTCAGAACAATTCCACCACTGATGACACTGATCTGATTGATTTGCACGGATCAGTCAAATCATTACGATCAGCGTTATCATTGGTGAGAAGTTTGGAGCTAGCGGCTCGAAGCCAGTAGCTGGTTCTTCGCGAACGTTCCCACGAACGCGCTGCGCTTATCGTGCAGGCTCCATGACACGTTCAAATCCTGACCGCGGTACTCATCTGTCATGGCCACGGCGGCCATAGCGTGCGTAGTTTCAGTCAGCGGCGGATAGAAAGTGCTCTCGTTGCCGCAGAGGTGGTCCTTTTCCCCGATGGCGCGGGTCTCAACGGTGACAAAATCGCCGGCTTGCAGGCGGGCGCGCGCGGAGTGCTTGTCCGCCCCAGCCTGCAGGACTTCCATATCAATGGGTGCGTCAATTGCGCGTACCACGTGGCTCAGAAGCGGTCCGCCCATCTCCTGGGCGAAGTTGATCAAGGCTTGGCGCTGCTGCGGAGTGGCCTGCTTATCGACGATCAGGACAGACTTTGCCGGATATGGCTTGGCGTAGGGATCGCCCAGAGTGGCTTGCGCTTTCACAGCGCCCACAACAGTCAGGCCGGCTAGCGACACTCCGTCCCATTTGCCTTCTTGGACGTGCCAGGCGACGATGGCCTCGGTTCCGGCCAAGTTTACCTCGCCATTGGCAAAGCACTGGCCGACGTAAACATCGGCACTGCGGGTCTCAAGGTACTGGCCCTTGATTTGGGGGAGCTGTTGGGCCAAGACATGGGTGGCTGCCAGACAAAGTGCAAGGACTGCGATCAAAGCAAAAGTCTTCTTCATGACCAACTCCTGCAAAGCTTATTGTAGGCCCTAAATCCGGCCACCACAATCGCCGGTCTTTTCACCTGACGTGGCGCCACCGTGCGTCTTACTTGCTGGCCCCGCAATGGCAACCGCGGTCCGACGAGCAGCAATTACCGGGTTCGGCAACCTTGCCATCCGGGCCGATACACGTTTGCGTCAGCGCGCACCAGAAAAGGCCGTCATTGGAGCGGGGCACGGTGGGGTCCGGCTCAGACCAGACGTACTGGCTCTTCCAGTGCAAGGATGAACACAGGCCAGGACGTTCGGTATTGAAACGATCGGATACGTTGCTCATACGGCGCCTCCCGCTGCCAAGATCGCCCGCTTCGCAGCTACTCGGGCCAGTTGGATCTTGTGTGAATTATGTCCCAGGCTCCGGGCGCCCGACACCGCGGCTTGCGCTGCATCGTCTGCCGTGGCCTGAGTGACGGCCTTGCCGGCCAGCATCTGCCCGGCTTCGGCGGAGAGCCAGGGAACCGGCGCAACGTGCCCCAAAACGATGCGAGCGCTCTTCACCGTACTGCCGTTCATGATCAGGGCTGCGGCAGCTGTGGCATACGGCCAGTCGAAAGCCTCTTTCTGGCGGACCTCGTAATGACCGGCGCGCAGGCCTTGCGGCTTCTTCCCAGGCAAGACGATCTCGGTGACGAACTCATTCGGCCTCAGGTTATGCTCGCGATCCTGCTCGCTCTTGGGAATCACGAAGAATTTTTCCGTGGGGATCTCACGCGTCCCGTCAGGCCCCAGGATCCTCATCGTGGCGCCATAGGCGATCAGCACTGGGGCGATGGTCGAGGGGCTTACGAAGTAAGCTGGGCCGTCATTGCCCAAAATGGCGTGGTAGCGATTATCGCCCTGGAGCACCAGGGATTTCCCATCACCGTTCTGGGCCAGCAGGCCATGGCCGGTGCGGAAGTACCAGCAGCGCGGACGCTGGCAGAGGTTTCCGCCGAGCGTGGCCAGATTGCGAATCTGCGGGCTTGCGGCATCACCGGCGGCAGCGGCCAACACTGGGTAGGCTTGTTTCACTAAGTCATTCTCTGCGACTTCCGCGAGAGTCGTCAGCGCCCCGATGATGAGCTCGTCTTTCCCTGTTCGCACCCCGTGCAACTCGGGGATGCCCTTGATGTTCACCAGGCGGTTGGGCGCCGTGATTTCGTCCTTCATCAAAGAGAGCAGGTCGGTACCGCCGGCCAGCACCTCCACTTGGCCCCAGCTACCGGCCAGCAAATCGGAGACTTGCTCCTTCTTGGTTGGGGAAGCGTAATCAAACGGTCGCATTTTTGGCTCCTTGGCTGGCGAGGGCAGCCAGCACCCGGTCCGGCGTGATGGGCAGGAAGGGAACGCGAACGCCGATGGCGTTGGCTACGGCGTTGGCAATCGCAGCCATCGGCCCGACGGTGGCCGGTTCGCCCAGACCGATGGGGCCGCGCTCGTCGTATCCCTTGCCGGTCATGAAGTGCGCTACCAACTCGCCGACGTCGCCGATGCCTGCCAGGCGGTAGAAATCCATGTTGGGGTTGAGCATGCGGCCAGTCGCCGGATCCATGATCTTCTCTTCGTACAAAGTGCTGGCGATGCTCATAATCATGGCGCCGTAGACTTGGCTCTCTGCGGTCTTCATGCTGATGATCAGCCCGCAGTCCTGCACGCACACGGTTTTGTTCATCTTGACGATTCCGGTCTCAGTGTCGACGGAGACATCGGCCATCACCGCGCCGCCCACGCCGCTCGAGATCAGGTCTTCCTTGGGGCCCAGGTTCGCGTCCACCACCACGATGGGCTGCGTTCCCAGGCGCGCACAGGCTTCTTTCCAACTCATGCTGGGGCCGGGAGAAAAATTCTGGCGAATCCGGCCGTTCACGATCTCGAGATCACCCGCCTGCAGATTCATTGCCGGAGCCACTTTAGCCAAAAGTTGCTCGCGGGCATCTACCGCCGCACGGCGCGTAGAAGAACTCACGCCGCCGATTGTGGTGCTGCCTCCGGAACCACCCGAAGCTGGATATTGATTGTCGCCGATCTTGAGGGTGATCTGCTCCATGGGAATACCGAGCGTGTCGGCAGCAACCATCAGGATGGCGGTACGCGTTCCTGTGCCCAGGTCCTGGGTGCCCATCTTGATCTCAACCGACGCGTCCGGATTGATGGTGAGTGAGCAGGTGCTCATGTGGCCGCGTCCGCCCCATGTGTGGATCGCAACGCCCAGCCCGCGCTTGACCGGATCGGACCCACCTTGGCCGCGAGGGTGCCAATTCTTCTTCCAGCCGATCAGGTCGGCGGCGATCATCAACTCGTCGCGGTAGGTGCCAACGCGGTTGTAAGTATCCGTTGGAGGGGCGGTAAGCTGAATGTTCTTCAGCAGCAGATCCAGCGGGTCCATGTTGAGTTTAGCGGCCAGATCTTCGAACGCCGACATTGTGACCAGGCAGCCTTGGGGATGATTAGGCGCGCGCCAGGCGCGGGCCGGTCCGATGTTGGTGGCTACAGCCACGTGCTGCTTGCGCTGGTTGGGAATGTTGACCACGTACGGCATGGGAGGCGCGCCGCCGCCGCCGGGGCCTCCGGTGCCCCAGGAATCAGATTGCCAGGCCAGCAGCGTGCCGTCTTTCTTGGCGCCGACTTTCACACGCGCCCAGATGGAAGGACGGCAGCCGGCCAATGTCAGTTCTGGGTCACGCTCCAGCATCACTCGCACCGGCTTCCCGCCGGCCTTTTTCGAGACTTGCGCGGTGTAGATACCCCAGCGGTCGGCGCCGAATTTGCTGCCGAAGCCACCGCCGATATGGTCCTGGTGAACGTGAACGTTGCCGGTGGGAATCTTGAGCGCACCTGAGTATTCCCCGGCAACGCCAGATACGTTTTGGGTCGAGATATGGACGAACAGATGATCATCGTCAGTCCACTCGGCGACGGAGCCGTGGCTCTCCAGGCAGCAATGAGTGATCACGGGACATCCGTAGACGCCTTCAGAAACAACCTCAGCTTCCTTGAATGCGGCGTCTGGGTCGCCCCTGGTCTGCTCCGCTTCTTTCTTATAGGGGGATTTCGGTTTTTCTGCCGGCGGCTTCTGCGGCGCCGACTGTAAGGCGGCAATCACGGCATCGCTGATGTGGTTCTGCCGCATTTGGTCCAACATTTGATCCGAAACCTTGAAGCTGAGGCCTCTCTTCTGTACGCGATCAATCACTTGCTGGTCGGGCACTTGGTTTCGAAACATCCCCACCACGTCGTCAAGGGCCAAAGGCCCGGTGTTTTCGGCGACGTTTTCCGGAGGCTTGAAGTCATTCACAAAATAGGTCAGGGGTTCATACTCCACCTTCACGGCGCGAGCTGCGTCGGCTGCCGTAGGCTCGTCAACGGCGGCGACTACAACAATGTCGTCACCGGCCCAGTGAATTTCCGTTCCCGGCCCTTGCACCACATGGACCGCCTTCACTCCCGGCATCTTTTCCGCCGCCGTAGTGTCCACGCTGACGACTTTGGCATGCGGATAAGGACAGCGCACTACCTTGCCGAAGAGCATGCCCGGCGGATGCACGTCATAGGAGTACTTGGCACGTCCGGAAACTTTGTCTGGACCATCCACCCGCGAGATTCGCTTGCCAATGAGTGTGCGCTGTTCGGCCGGCGGCCACGCGTATTTGTTGGTTTCGTTGGCCATGTTCATGCCCCTTTCTTTCCTGCTACCTGCATGACAGCGGCGCGGATTCCTGCGTAGGTGCCGCAGCGGCAGAAGTTTCCGCCCAGCCCGTGCCTGATCTGCTCCGGCGTGGGATTGGGGTGCTGGTCAAGGAAAGCCTTGGTGGCCACCACGAAGCCCGGCGTGCAGAAACCGCATTGTTGCCCATCGTTATCGACGAAGGCTTGTTGCACAGGATGCAGTTTGCCGGGCTCGCCCAGGCCTTCTACGGTAGTGATCTGCCGGCTTTGCGCGTCGATAGCAAGCACCGAGCAGGAATAGGCGGTTTTACCGTCCAGTAGCACCGTGCAGGCCCCACAAGTGCCGCGGTCGCAGACGCGCTTGGCCCCGGTCAGCTCAAATTCGTCACGCAACGCGTCCAACAGGGTAACCCGCGGCTCCAGGTGCGCGTTGTAGGTGTTACCGTTAATGCTGAGCTTGACTGGGACTTTGCCCGGACCTTGCACCCGGACTTCCTCTCCCTGCGTCGCCAATGCGCCCGCGTGCGCCATCAGCGGGGCAGCCGCGGTGACGCCAGAAATCTTCAGGAAGTCGCGGCGGGACAACCCCGAGCCGGAGCCAGATTCAGATGAGGGTTTCTTGAGCTTCCGTGGCTTGGCTTTCTTTGTGGGCGTTTCAGGCAGGTCGTCCACAGGCGCCTCCATGAGGGATCAGAATTGACAGCGAATGTGAAACTCACAAATTGTAACTCCGCCCGACCCGGATGTCTCCAGGGAAACTTGAGTGGATTCTTTGACTTCCAAGGCATGACGACTCGAGTCAGCGGAACGGCCAGATCAGGAGGCCTGGGGAATGCATACTGAATCGGTCTTGTATTCAACTACGGCATTCGGTAAAATAATACTGGATCGGTATTGTATTAAGCTCTTGGTCCTAGCTGTGTAGCCGGAGCGTGAAGCATGTTCAGACTTAACAAATTGACGGATTACGGAATTGTCCTGATGGCGCATGTAGCGCGCAGTCCGGAGGAAGCGCCGCACACCGCGCGGAGCTTGGCGAAAGGAACCCGGGTTCCTCTGCCGACGGTGGGCAAGCTGCTGCGGGAGCTGCATGACGCCAAGCTGCTGGTTTCGCACCGCGGCGTGAAGGGTGGCTACACCCTGGCCCGCGATCCTGGCACGATTTCCGTGTCTGACATTGTTCTCGCCCTGGAAGGCCCCATCGGTTTCACCGAATGCAGCGTAGAACCGGGGTTGTGCGGCATGGAGCGACGCTGCGCCATCAAGAATAACTCGCAGATTATCGGCGACGCCCTGCGTGATGCGCTGGACCACGTGATGTTGTCTGACTTGAACCACGAAATGCCGCACCACGAGCGCAAAGGCAGGGGCTTTATTTCATCGATTGAGCCTGCAACCGTTGTGGCGGAAGGAGTGCGATGAGCACTATCAATCAAATCGAAGACCTAACAAAACAGGAATACAAATGGGGCTTTATCACGGCAATCGAAGAAGACCGGCTGCCCAATGGCCTCAACGAGGACATTGTCCGGGCCATCGCCGCCAAGAAGGGCGAACCGGAGTTCATGCTGGAGTGGCGCCTCAAGTCGTACCGTTACTGGGCGTCGCAGGAGCAGAAGCAAGCCGAGCCCAAGTGGGCCAACGTGCACTATCCGGCCATCGACTACCAAGGCTTGTCATACTATTCGGCGCCGAAGAAGAAGCAGGAGCTGAAGAGCCTGGATGAAGTCGATCCGGAGATTCTCAGTACATACGCCAAGCTGGGCATCCCTTTGCATGAACAGAAGCTGCTGGCGGGCGTGGCCGTGGACGCCGTATTTGACAGCGTCTCTGTGGCCACCACGTTCAAAGCAAAGCTGCAAGAAGCCGGCGTGATCTTCTGCTCGTTCTCTGACGCCGTAAAGGAACATCCTGAGCTGGTCAAAAAGTACCTGGGCTCGGTGGTTCCATACACCGACAATTTCTTTGCCGCGTTGAACTCGGCTGTTTTCAGCGACGGATCATTCGTCTATGTGCCCAAGGGCGTGCGCTGTCCCATGGAGCTTTCCACGTACTTCCGCATCAACGCGCAAAATACGGGACAGTTCGAGCGCACGCTGATCATCGCCGACGAAGGCGCATACGTCAGCTACTTGGAAGGGTGCACGGCGCCCGTGCGCGATGAGAACCAGTTGCACGCGGCGGTGGTGGAGTTGATCGCGCACGACAACGCCACGATTAAGTACTCGACCGTGCAGAACTGGTATCCGGGCGACAAAGAAGGCAAGGGCGGGATTTACAACTTCGTCACCAAGCGCGGCAAGTGCCTGGGCAAGAACTCCAAGATCTCCTGGACACAGGTGGAAACCGGCTCGGCGATCACGTGGAAGTATCCGAGTTGCATCCTGCAAGGCGACAACTCGGTAGGCGAGTTCTACTCGGTGGCCCTGACCAACAATTATCAGCAAGCTGATACCGGCACCAAGATGATCCACATCGGCAAGAACACCAAGAGCACGGTGGTTTCCAAGGGCATCTCCGCCGGGCATGGGCAGAACACGTATCGCGGTGGGGTCAAAATCCTCAAGGGCGCTGCCGGGGCCCGGAACTATACGCAGTGCGACTCGCTGCTGATTGGCGATAAATGCGGCGCGCACACCTTTCCGTACATCGAGGTGAGGAACGCGAGTGCGCGCATGGAGCATGAAGCTTCGACCTCGAAGATCGGCGAAGACCAGATCTTCTACCTGCAGCAGCGCGGCATTTCCAAGGAAGAGGCCGTCTCCATGATCATCAACGGCTTCTGCAAGGCCGTATTCAAAGAGCTGCCGATGGAGTTTGCGGTGGAAGCCCAGAAATTACTCAGCATCAGCCTTGAGGGGAGCGTCGGATAAAACTACAAGACGACAAGACGACAAGATGAGCTTACTGGAAATCAAAAACCTGCATGCCAACATAAACGGCAACGAAATACTCAAAGGAGTGAACCTGACCGTCAACGCCGGAGAGGTGCACTCCATCATGGGTCCGAACGGTTCGGGCAAGAGCACGCTGGCCCAGGTGCTGGCACGACGCGAAAGCTATGCGATCACTCAAGGCTCCATTCATTTCCACGGCAAGAACCTGCTGGAGATGAAACCGGAAGAGGCCGCCTGCGAGGGACTCTTTCTGGCGTTCCAGTACCCGGTGGAGATTCCGGGGATCAGCAACGCTTATTTCCTACGCGCTGCTTTGAATGCGGTGCGCAAATCCCGCGGCGAGGACGAGCTGGATGCCATCGACTTCCTGCCGCTCCTCAAAGAAAAGATGCGGATGCTGGAGATGGACGAGAGATTCCTGAATCGGCCCGTCAATGAAGGCTTTTCCGGCGGCGAGAAAAAACGCAATGAAATCGTGCAAATGGCGGTTCTTGAGCCCACATTGGCCGTGCTGGATGAAACCGATTCCGGCCTGGATATTGACGCCCTCAAGATCGTGGCCAAAGGCGTAAACACCATGCGCAGCCGAGACCGCGCTATCGTGGTGGTCACACATTATCAGCGGCTCTTGAACTACATTGTGCCCGACTATGTGCACGTTCTGGTCAACGGCCGGATCGTAAAGTCGGGCGGTCCGGAACTGGCCCTGGAACTGGAAGATAAAGGCTACAGCTGGACCGAGGCCGAACCGGCGGCCGCGACGCGATAGAAGTTGAGGAGAGAAGAAGACGTGACAAAGAGCGGTATTATCGACGCTGTCGCCGTGGGATTCGCCAAACCTGAAGCTCCGCTGGGCTACCGTTTGGAGTTTGGCGACCTTAGCCAGCGTCTCAGTGATCAGCCGTCCTGGCTGATTGCTCTGCGTCGTGAAGGTTACACGCAATTCGCGGAAGCCGGATTCCCTACGACCCACGACGAAGACTGGCGCTTCACCAACGTTTCGGCGATCGCGCAAACCCCCTTCGTGCTTGCTAGCAGCAAAGGTGCCGTTACGGCGAAAGACCTGGAGCAGTTCGATGCATCTGCCTTTGCCTGTCGCCTGGTGTTCGTGAACGGCCACTTCGCCCGTACTCTGTCGACGATTCCCGAGCTGCCCAAGGGTGTGACGGCCGGGAGCCTGGCGGAAGAGATCGCCACCAATCCTGCCGCGATCGAGCTGCACTTGGGACGGCATCTGAATTTCTATCGCGACGCTTTCTGCGCGCTCAACACTGCATTTATCGAAGACGGCGCTTACGTCTCTATTCCGCGGGGCGTGGTTGTCGATGAACCAATCTATTGTCTCTTTGTCACCACGGCGGGCAACGCTCCGGCCATGAACCATCCCCGCAATCTGATCATTGCCGGGGAAAACAGCCAGGCCGCGGTCGTGGAAGACTACGTTTCGCTCGGCGCGGGACACGCGGCTTCCTTCTCCAACACAGCCACTGAGCTTGTGGCGGGCGAGAGCGCCGTGGTCTCCCACTATATGATCGTCCGCGAGAGCGGCCAGTCTTTCAACGTTTCAACGCTGCGCATTCAGCAGGGGCGCAGCGCCAACGTGTCCACACACTCGGTGCTGCTGAGCGGGGGGCTGGTGCGCAACAACGTCCATCCCGTGCTGGCCGGCGACGGCGGAGAATGCCTGATCAACGGCCTGTTCATGGCCAACGGACGCCAGCACATGGACAACTACATGCTGGTGGAGCATGCCAGTCCACACTGCGGAAGCCGGCAGTTTTACAACGGTATTTTGAACGGCCAGGCGCACGGCGTGTTTCACGGGCGGATCATCGTGCACAAGGACGCCCAGAAGACTGATGCCAAGCAGACCAACCGCAATCTCTTGCTCTGCGACGACGCCCAGATTGACACCAAGCCGCAGCTCGAGATCTACGCTGATGACGTGAAGTGTACCCACGGCGCGACCATCGGACAGGTTGACGAGAATGCTCTCTTCTATCTGCGTTCACGCGGCTTGGATGACATTTCCGCCAGGCACCTGCTGTTGCAGGCGTTCGCCAACGAATGCCTGGACCGGATGCATTCGGTTCCGGTGCGGACCCATGTGGAACGCCTGGTCGCTGAGTGGCTCCCGGAAACGGCCAGGTTTTCGGCCAGCGGGCCGGAGCCCGGTGAAAGAGCGTGGGAGGAGGTAGGATGAGCACCGCTGCCAAGACGCCTCGACCAGTTGCGGCCGCTCCAGCTCGCACATTTGACGTGGAACAAGTTCGTCGGGATTTCCCCATCCTTCACCAGAAGGTCCACGGCAGGCCGCTGGTCTACCTGGACAACGCGGCCACCACACAAAAACCGCTGGCGGTGATCGAGGCCGTGGAACATTACTATCGCCACGACAACTCCAATATTCACCGGGGCGTTCATGCGCTCTCCGAGCGGGCTACCGAACACTACGAGAACGTTCGCATCGCGGCCCAACGCTTCCTCAAGGCGCCGCATTCCAAAGAAATCATCTTTGTTCGCGGGACCACGGAAGCCATCAACCTTGTAACCCAGACTTACGGACGCCAACATGTCGGCAGCGGTGACGATGTGCTGATCACCGCCATGGAGCATCACTCCAACATCGTTCCTTGGCAGATGTTGTGCGACGAGAAGGGCGCCAAGCTGCGCATAGCCCCGATCAACGATCAAGGCGAGCTACTGCTCGGCGAATTTGAAAGGCTCCTCGGGCCGAAGACCAAGTTCGTGGCGGTGTCGCATCTATCCAACGCCCTGGGCACGATCAATCCGGTGCGCGAGATTGCGCGCATGGCCCACGCCCGCAACGTTCCCGTACTGGTGGATGGAGCGCAAGCGGCGCCGCGCATGCAGGTCGATGTTCAGGAGCTGGATTGTGATTTCTATGCCATTTCCGGACACAAGATGTACGGTCCCACCGGCATTGGAATCCTCTTCGGCAAGACAGAGTTGCTGGAAGCCATGCCTCCGTACCAAGGCGGCGGCGATATGATCGCGTCGGTAACCTTCGAGAAGACCGTCTACAACCGCTTGCCATACAAGTTTGAAGCCGGCACGCCCAACATCGCGGACACCATTGGCTTGGGCGCGGCCATCGAGTACCTGGAGCAGGTTGGACTGGAAGAGATCGAGCGCCATGAACATGATCTGCTCACGTACGCCACGCGGCAGGTCGAGGCAATTCGCGGCGTCAACATTGTCGGTACGGCGAAAGAGAAAGCGGGCGTGCTCTCCTTCACGATGGAGGGGATCCATCCGCATGATATCGGCACGATTCTGGATCGTGAAGGCGTCGCGGTGCGCACGGGCCACCATTGCGCGCAGCCGGTGATGCAGCGCTTCGGCATCCCCGCAACCGCGCGAGCCTCGTTCGGCCTATACAACACCCGTGCGGAAGTGGACGCGCTGGTTGCCGGCATCCACAAGGTAGTAGAGGTGCTCGGATAATGTCAGAACTGCGGGAGCTTTATCAGGAAGTGATTCTGGAGCACAGCAAACATCCGCGTAACTACCGCGCGCTCGACTCGGCCAACCACAAGGCGGAGGGATTCAATCCGCTTTGCGGCGATCACTTCACCATTTATGCGGATGTGAAGGACGGCACGATTCACGATCTCAGTTTCCAGGGCACGGGCTGCGCCATTTCCAAGGCCTCGGCTTCGATGATGACGCAGAGTTTGAAAGGCAAGAGCGCGGCCGAGGCAGAAGAACTCTTTACCAGGTTCCACGATCTGGTGACGGGGCAAGGCGAGTCGGCAGACGCGGTGGGCAAACTGGCGGTTTTTGCCGGAGTATCGGAGTTTCCGCTGCGGGTGAAGTGTGCCACGCTGGCCTGGCACGCGTTGCGCGCGGCGTTGCGCGGCGAGCAACAGGCAGTATCAACGGAATAGGCGGCACAGGAGGCTTTTGTGAAGTTCGGCGAGACTTTGGTTTTATCCCGCGATTGTGAGACCACCCAGATTCCCAGCGGTGTTCCGCATCCGCTTCCAGCGGGCAGCAAAGTCAGGCTCACGCAAGCCCTCGGCGGGAGCTACACGGTGATGAACGACCAGGGCTACATGTTGCGCATCGGCCCCAAGGATGCCGACGCTCTCGGGATCGACGCGACAACAATCGTGTCTGAAAACGCCCCCGTAGAATTCAGCGAACAGCTGGTGTGGGACCAATTGAAGACCGTTTACGATCCTGAGATTCCTGTCAACGTGGTTGACCTGGGATTGATCTATGAGTGCAACATCGCTTCTGTCGAAGGTGGCAACCAGATCGCCATTAAGATGACTATGACTGCCCCAGGCTGCGGCATGTCCGAGGTGCTGAAGGCGGACATCCAACGCAAACTTGCCAGTCTCCCGTCTGTAAAAGGCCTCAACGTGGAAGTCGTGTTCGATCCTCCCTGGAATCCTTCCAGAATGAGCGAAGCCGCCCGCTTGCAACTGGGATTGGATCTGGATAGCGCTGCGTTTCCCGCATACGGACGTTAGCGGAACCGCCTCAAGCCCGACCGAAATCGATGTACCCGCGCTGCGGGTCGGCGCTGATCAGCTTTACCCGAAGCTTGTCGCCGACATCCACACCCTTGCCCTGTACGAGTAATCCCTCCACATGCGGCGTCACGATTCGGACAAACGTTCCGTGGTCAGTTGCGCCGGTGACAATGGCGTCAAAGACTTCTCCGATTCGTCTGCTCATGCTGACCGCGGCAATGCGCTTCGACATGGCTCGCTCCACTTTGCGTGCGGCGTCTTCTTTCTGCGTACAGTTGAGCGCGATCTGCGACAGGGCGTCGTCCATGTAAGGAGTAGGCCGACCTTGCAGCGTAGCCTTGATCAGGCGTTGTATCGCCATGTCGGCAAAGCGCCGGTTGGGCGCAGTTGAGTGAGTATAGCTCTCTACAGCAAGGCCAAAGTGTCCCGGCGAGGGTTCACCCGGCCGCTCCAACACATACTCGCCCGGCCCCATCAGCTTGATCACCGCCAGGGAAAGATCGGCAAAGTGATCGGGGTCGGCAGCCTTGCGCGCCTGCAGGAAATCATTGAGCGACTTCGAATCCGCTGTGGCCGGCAAATGCTCACCCTGCTGCGCCGCGAGGGCCGCAATACGGTCCCAGCGCTCGGGGGTCTTCACTACGCGGCGGATCGAACACACGTTGCGCTGTTCCAGGGTCAGCGCGATCGTGCGGTTGGCCGCGATCATGAAATCCTCAATCAACTCGGTAGCGTGGTTCTTCTCTTGTTTCACCAGGTCTACGACCTGGTCATTGAGGACTATCGGATGAACCTCAGTAGTTTCAATGTTCAGCGCGCCATGGCGGAAACGTTCGGCCTTGAGCGCCTGCGCGACCTCACTCTGCAGCCGGAGTTGGGCTTGCAGTTCGGCTGACGCGGCCACCTTGGGAGGCGCGGCTCCGCGGTCTTCCAGCCATGCGCCGACCGCGTTGTATGTAAGCTGGGCCTTGTTGCGGACGATGGCGCGATACACTCCGGGCGCCTTGATTTGTCCCTCACTATCGACGGTAAACTCAATCACCACGCAGAGCTTGTCCGCGCCCTCCAGCAATGACGTAGCGCCGGTAGAGAGTTCATCGGGAAGCATCGGGAAATTACGCACGCCGGTGTAAACGGTTGTGGTCTCTTGGGCCGCGTGGAGGTCGATCGGGGACCCTTGAGCCACAAAGGCGTCAACGTCAGCGATCCCGACCAACACTCGGGTTGTTCCATCGGACAACTTCTCGGCGACCTCAATCTGGTCCAGGTCGCGCGAGGTGTCGTTGTCGATGGAAGACCAAAGCAGGCTGCGAAGATCACGCACATCTTGTGCCGGGGCCAACTGCGGCGGGCTTCCATTCAGTTGGGCTAATTGCTGCTGCGCCGCCGGCGGGAAATCCGGCTCGAAGCCGTTCTCCAGCATCACCTGTCGGGCGGCTGCCTGAAGGTCAAAGTGCGAGGGCTGCGCGTGATTCATAAACTGTGTTGAAGGAATTCAAGAGTAACACAGCAGCCGCAAAGCGGTGTGCACTGCGCTGATGACATCCCGTGCCGCTAGCTGCCCGCGTCGCGCGGTGTCCCTCAAGGGGCAGGCGTCAGGATCGGTTCCCGAGACAGCCGCTCTACCGATTCCGGCAACATGATGTCAAAGCCATGGCCGCATTTGGGGCAAACGATTTGCTGAATCCCGCAAGAACGGTGCGCTGTCTTGCGAACGGGAAATGAATCACCGTATGGGCATTCAATGAAGGTGATGTCTCCTGCGGCCATTGCGGCTCTCCTCGAGTCCTGAATCAGATATACCTTGCTCTATCTAGAGCCACAATAGCTGTCTGACACCCCTGGAACAAGTTACTCTAGTTATGCTCCCATTGCTGCGAAGAACACTCCCCGCGAGCCGTCCCGCGGGCAGGCGTTTACTCGAAGGCGCGTGCTATTTCCCGCCGCCTGAGGGCGAACCGGTAGTCACGGTCGCCGGCGCGGGAAGCGCGGGTCTTTCTCGAACCAGGATCGGCAATCGCGGGAAAGAGAAAGTTCCGCCCGCGTCATCGATCACGTTCACCTGGCAGGTATAAAGCCCGGGTTTGAGCTGGCCCAGGGGAACGTCAAATTGAAAGACAGCCGCTTTGCGCTCGGGTGCGTTCAGTTGCCGCGCTTCCACCAGCGGGGTTTCATAGGTCTTGATCTTGCCATTGAAGAATTCGATGCTGGTCAGCAAGTGGATCGGATTCTTCACTTCCGCGGCCTTATCTTTTGTGCCAGGCGACCCGGATGGCTTGTCGCGCGCCGGCTCATACACCTCGTAGAACAAGTACAGGTGCTGGTCGACGTTGAAGACGTGGGCGATATTGGGGACCAACTCGTTGCCGTCGCGCACGAGCGGGTTCTGCGTCTTCTTGCTGGAGGGCTGCCGCTGGCTCGCCAGCACCACCGAGCTCATTTTCAAAGGGGCTTTCTTGATATCGGGCACGTTGAATTCGGTTTCAAACGATCCCAAGCGCCCGCTCTGGTTTTCCCGCACTACAAACTTGAAACGATATTTGCCCGGAGTGAGAATGAAGCCGGTGCTGTACTGAACATTCTTCCTCCGAACTTCCTGTGAGGCATCGAGCGAGAGTTTGACGGTTTCGCGCACGCTGGCCACGGGCCGCTTCAATTCGTCAATCGCTTCGCCGATGATGTCCAGTGAAGCCTTGTCCTTATCGCCGCCTTTGGTGAAGGGAATTTGCGAGCCGGGCACCACCAGAGCCACCGGCACGTAGAACTGGCGATCATCCAGGCGAAAATAGGAGGCGGCCATGTAGAGCGCCACGTCAGTATTCGGCAGATCATTCGCCAGTTCGTCCGCCATCTGCTGCTCTTTGTCTTCGGCGTTGAAGTGCTGGAAATCTTTGGGCGCGTAATAACCTTTGCGGAATTCAAGATTCAGCCCAGGACGGTTGACCTTGACCTGAATATGGCGGTATTTGCCGTCGCGCAGGGGGTTGTTGCTGCGGTAACCAAGAACATAATAGGCGGAAGTATCCCGCTGCACGCGATCGAAGACCTGGCCCAGATCGTTGCTGTCAAGGAAGGCTTTGCCGCCCGTGTCGGCAGAGAGCGTGGTGAGAGTCTCCTGGCTGGCGAAGTTTGAATCCAGCGCGCTCTGCACGGCGTTGCCTGAATACATAGCCTGGCCGCGCAGGCTGGCGGTCATGGCGGCGCCGCCCGGAGGTTGGGCTTCCAGGCCGCGCGCATCCAGCGTGTAGATGGCGACGTTTGCCTTGATCGCCGCATTCACGGCGGCGCGGAGGGCGATCTCGTTCTCGATCCCTGTCTGGGTCATCCCGCTGGAGAAGTAGATAATCGATTTTTTCTGATTGAAATGAGAGAGCACCTGGCTGACCGACTGCAGCGCCTGCAGCTTGCGGTCGGTGTTGAACTGGTTGTACTCGGTTTCGTCCGGCGTGTAAGCGTTGCCCGTTTCTTCGATGCCGTCGGCGTCGCCAGTTGGGCCGTTGTCCATGCCCTGACCCTCGGCAAGCGTGTAGCGGTTCAGCACGCGCAGCAACCGCGCCTGATCGTTGGTGAAATCCTGGTCCAGACGAAGCGACGACGCCATAGAAACAACCGCGATCATGTCGGCTGCTGTCATCTTCTTTTGGACATATTTCTTGGCTGCGTCCACGGCGCGCTGGGTTTCATCGGGGTTCATCGAGCCGAGATCGAAGAACAGCACGATCACGCGCTTGTTGTTCAGCGCTTCTTCCGCGTCCTTGCGGGTCAGCAGGGGCTTGGCCGACGCCATCGGATTCCCATCCACACCTATTTGCGATGGGCCCGACCTCGCGGTCATAGGCGTGGTATCGAGATTCTCAAAATCGAAGCTTGAAATTTTCTGAGGCTTGTTCTCTTCCAGGATGGTGAAGTCGGTCATTTTCAGATCAATCACCGGCTTTCCCTGTTTGTCCCGTGCTACCACGTTGACCAGAACCAGTTCGCTTTCTACCCTGAACTTGAAAGAGCCTTGGCCGGCCGCCTGTGACTGCTGAGGCTGCTGCGTCGCAGTTTGCTGGGACGAGGCGGACGTCAGAAGAGCAGCTGTGAGCGCAACCGCCGTCATCTGCCGCAAGCGAAGAAAATAAGGTCGCATTTCCATAAGCCCCGCCACCTAGAACCTGTACCTGACCGTAACTTGCGCGGTACGCATGGCTCCTGCGGCCACCACTTGGCCAAACGTCGGCGAACCCAAGGTGGTGTCGATGGAGGTGAAATTCGGATGATTGAAGACGTTGATGGCGGAGAGGCGCAGCTCCAGACTTTGCATCTCTTTCAACTGGATGGTCTTGGATAGCGCCATATTCACACTGATGGTGCCCGGGCCGATAATGATGTTCCGGCCCGCATCGCCAAACGGGCCCGTCGGCGCCGTGAAAGCTTGCGTATTAAACCACTGACCGATGCTGGGATTGCTGATCTGAATCGATTGGCTCGGAACCAAATCAGGGCGCGTCGATCCGGTCACGCCGCGGCCCAAATCAACGCTGCTGCCGAAAATCCGCGGCGAAAAGGGGAATCCAGAAGCCATGGTGATGCTGCCGCTCCACGCGAATCCGCCGAACGCTTTCTGGGCCCAACTGTCTTTGTTCAGCCACTTCTTCTCTTTGCCCACGGGGAGCTCGTAGTAGTAGTCGGCGGTGAAGCGGTGCGTCTGGTTGAAGCTGGAAAGCCCTCTTTCGGCGGCGATGTCATAGAAATTCTGGGCCACCACCGTGCCTCCGCCGCCGATGGACGACGCGTCATCAATCGATTTCGAGAAAATGTAAGTGCCCCCGAAGGAGAGCCCTTGGCGCATCCGCTTGCGCACACGCACGATTCCGGCATTCATGATGGACGAACCGCCGGAGAACTCATACAGGTATGGCGACACGCACGGACTCCCCGGCGCCGTCAGAGGAGTACAGGGAACGAAGATCGGTTGACCGCTCACGGGGTTCTGGTCCGGTGCGCCCACAATGTCCAAGTGAGTGCCCTTGGAACCCGTGTAACCGATGTTGACCACGATGCTCGACTTGATTTCCTGCTGGATGTTCAGGTTCCAGGTCTGCACGTAAGGCAGCTGATAATTGGGATCAACGGCATACGTGTTGGTGATGTGGTTCGGGCTGGCCACGCCCTTGGGAAAACCGTTCTGCAGAGTCAGGGAAGTCGGAGTGGGCGCAGGGTTGATCTGCGACACAGCGAACGGCGGCTGGAATCCTAGCTGCGTGGCCATAGCCCCGTACTGGGCCAGGTTGTAGTTGATCCCGTAGCCGGCCCGCACCACGGTTTTGGACAATGGCTTCCAGGCAAGTCCCACACGGGGAGCGAAGTCGAAATGGCTGGTGTTGATCAGGCCGGCCGGGTACTGAGTGCCGGTGATGGGGCCGGTCTGTCCGGGCAACACCGGCGCCACCGCCGTGAAGGTCGGATTGATGTCAAGGTTGACCAGTTGGTTGTTGGTTTCTATGTACGGCGTGACCTGTTCGTAGCGCACGCCCAGGTTCAACGTCAGGTTCTTGGCGACGCGCCAGTTGTCCTGCACGAAAAGGTCCCAGGAGTTGGCCTGGAAGCCATAATCCTCCGCGCCGAATGTGACCGACGTTTGTTGGGCGAAGCCGAGCAGGAAATCGGCGAAAGGCGAGATGCCGGAAGCCGCACCGGTGAACACAAAGGTTCCGCGGGCGTTGGCCGCGTTGTGTACGTCGTAAAGGAGCCGGCGAAAGTCTCCGCCCCAGGTCCACGCATGTTTGCCATGCGTCAAACTCATGGAATCGCTGATGGTGAAGGTCTGATTGTTGCGGAACACAGGCGTCAAATCCTGCAAGCTGGTGAATTGGGGCGCAAAATTCAGGACCGGAAGGCCGTAGTCCGCCGGAAGCGGGGAGACGCGGGTGATGCCCAGTGTGCCCTCGATGTTATTGACGTTGGTGAAATTGTTCACCGTATTGGTGTTGCTGCGGTTGTACACAAAGCGCAGTGAATTCAGAAACAGGCCTTTCACTGCGGAGTATCCGAAGTTGATGTTGTAATTGTGCGTATTCAGCTTGCCGCCCAGGTCTGGGAAAGGGTTCAGTACGGAGTTACGGATGTCGTTGAAGACGAATCCGCCATTTATGCTCTGCGACCAATGCGGGCTCTGTTTGGTCTGGTTCTGCCCCTGCTGCTGTTGCTGCCGGCGAATCCCGCGAGCCCCGAACACCCCCGGCTGGTCCGCTCCAAAGCTGTGATTGATGCGGACAAACATTGTGTCCGTGCTGCTGGGAGCGGCGGAGACAAAATTGAGATTTCTTATCGTGCCCGGCAGGTTGGGCTGGGGAATGAAAGCAAGCAGCTGCGCCGAGATGGGGTTGATGGAGACCTGCTGGCCTGAAAAATTTCCGTCGCGTTCGGCCAAAGTGGGGACAGTGGAGAATGCGTTAAAGGGATTGGTGCCGCGGGTGCCCGTGTAATTGCCAAAAATAAATGTCTTGGTCCCGCCGTGGTAGATATGGGGAATGTTGAGCGGACCGCCGATGGTGGCGCCGAACCGGTTCTGGTTGTAATTGGCTTTGTCTTCCGGTTGCCCGTTCAGCGAAAACGGTTTGGCATCCAACCCGGATCCATCATAGGTATAGAAGAGGGAGCCGTGCGGCTTGTTGACGTTGAAGCCACGCATGCCGCCACCTCCGCCGCGTCCTCCTCCTCCGCCCGGACCACTCATCATGATGACCATGGGACCGCCGCCACCGAAAGCGCCGCCTCCTCCGCCGAAACCGCCACCGCCCGGGCCACCCAGTGTCTGAAAGTTACCGTTCCCGCCATTGAGAGCGTTTCCGCCCTGGCGTTGCATTTCCGCCATGCGGTCCTGCATCTCGCCCGGATCGAACATCGGTTCTTGGGTGCGTCCCATGTTGCCGGAAACGGCTACGGATTCGTTGCCGCCTTCCGCCGCCAACCCGGCGTTAGGCAGGCCAGCGCTGGCCAGCGACGCGGCGTCATTCAGCGGTGGCATTCCCGAACCCTCCTCTTCGCCGCCTGCGGAAAGCGCCAGTTGCTGCATACCTGGCCGGCCTGTGGCCGAAGCCGCCGGCAACGATCCTTGCTGCTGTTGTTGGGCCTGCTCCTGCTCAGCCTCTTTCTGTGCGCGGGAGAGCAGAATCATGGCCAGGTCGGCTTTTCCACTGCGGTTCTGCTCGTTGATGACGATTTCCTGCGTCACCGGAGCGAAGGCGGAGAACTCAGCCCGCACCACGTAGCGGCCTTTGCCGCTCACGACGATCTTGAAGCTCCCATCCAGATCGGTGGAGGTGAGGTATTTTCTCCCCGTCAAGGTGTTGGCCGCGCTCACCGTGACGCCGGGAAGCGGGACTGCGCCCGACTTCACTGTTCCTGTAATCTCGCCGAAAGCCGCGGTAGGGCTGGCCGTTGAAGTTCCCGCTGCCGGCGGTGAAGCTGTGGCGGGCGCGTTTGGTGGTGCTGCGGGAGTGGCTTGCGGCAAGGCTGGGCTCGCTGCGGGTGGCTGCACTGCAGGGGCGCCGGGCATAGCTTCCTGCGCGGCTTCCTCCGCTGCTTCTTCCGCCACAAGGCAGGCTGGTGCAACCAGGACAGCTACCATCATCAGCGTTATTCGGATTTGGCCGGCGCGGGCGCGCATCGTTGTCCCATGTTCCATTTCTCTAGTTCTGGGGTGGAGCTGGCGTTGAGGGTTTATCCGCCGAAGGGTTGCCCGGTAGGTTTTGTTGCGCCCCGCCTCCAGATTCGCCTGTTCGCATCCGCATCGGACGCCCAACGGCAAGTTCCTTGGCGATGAAAATGGTGTCTTTCAGTTCGCCGGGGCCGCGCACAAAGTCGCCCACGTGAATGTCGGGCAGGGTGATGCTCTCATTACCGCGCTTGAAGGAAGTGTTTTCATCCACCTCGATGTCCTGGCTCTGTCCATCCGGCCGAGCGATCGTCAGCTTGGTCTCGTTGATGGCTTTCACTTCGCCGGCGATGAATTTCTTGCCCAGGTCATCGCGATTGAATCCGCCCGTACCCTCTCCCCCGCCATTGCCACGGCCTATTCCGCCGCCTTGCCGAATCCGCTGGACCATCTCCGGGTTGACAACTCCGACCATCGCTGCTGCCATCGTGCCGCCGCTCAGCTGGCCACGAACAAAGACCACATCGTTCATCTTGATGTCAGTGAGTTTGATCGGCTGGCGGTCTTTGGTCACGCGCGTGATGTCGCTCACCTTTACGGTCACCGCGTCGCCGCCGGCCAGGGGAGCAACCACCAGAGAGTCTTTGCTGGCCGAGGTCACTTTGCCCAACACCGTCTCGCCAGGCGGAAAGGCTCGCCCGCCGCCACGCCCCTGCGGCTGTCCCTGGAGAATGGCAGAGACCAGACTCAAGCCGGTCAGCGTTGCCAACATCAGGATTCTCTTCATGTCGTCGGTCCTCAAGCGGACAAACTGCTGTGTGCGTCTGCGTCCTGAGCCAGTTGGAATGATGCGTACTCCCTCAAGAGGTGAGCGAAGGGGCGGCAAATTCCCAGCTTTCTTCAGTATAAAAGTCCCGATCTTTGGCCATCGGTTAAGAAGAATTAAGCCTGTAAAATCACGGAAAAGCCGCCTTCAGAGCTATGTTCCCATGATTCAACTAATTCAACCGCGACTTATGGCTTCTTTTCCTCGCTTTGTGGCTCGGTTGCTGCCGGCGTCTCGGCTACAGTGACTCTGCCGTTAGTGGTGCCCATCAATCCGGTGCGATCGTCACGGACGCCCAACCGCAAGTAGTAACTGCCGGGTGGCAGCGCAATGAATTGCTGGCAGGGGAATACGCTTCTCAGAATCTTATTGTAAGTATCCGGCTTCAATGACGCGTTGATGGTGCTGGCCTCGGTCTTAATCAACTTACGCTTTGACGAGTACGCCTGGACCACGCAGTCCACCTGAGCGTGCTGCAGGCCATCGGCCTGGTAGTCAAAGCTGATGGCATGCGGATCCAAAGCAAAATTGACGAGCACCTTGTTCTCCGTCTGCGGGGAAGGCTGAATTACCCCGGCGTCAAAGCGCAAGCCCGTGGCCATGGGGGAATCGGGGTTTAGCGCCTCGCCAAAGAGATTTGCTTGCTGGTTCTTGTTTTGCTCGGCAAATATCTTGGGATCTACAGCGTAATAACCCAACCGGTACCGCAATTTGACGCCGGACCGGTTTACCTTCACCTGGATCTTGCGGAACTTGCCATTCCAGTTCTTGTTCTCAGGATAGTAAGCGAGAGTGTAGTACGTGGATCCGTCCTCGATGCTCTTGCCGATGGCGTTACCGATGTCATTGCGGTTGTAAAAGGCCTTGCCTCCGGTTCTGTCCGCCATGTCATTCATGGTGCCGTGAACGTTTTGCAACTGAGCGTTCTCATTGCTGATTGCCGTTCCCATGCGAGGCCCGTTCATGGACCGGCCGTATTTGTCGCGGCCTGTGTTGGCAGCGTCAAACATGGAATTGGGCTCCAGGCCGCGAGCATCCACGGGATAGATGGCGACCTGCGCATCGATCAGGTTGTCTGCAGCGGCAGCGATCTGCGGCCCATAGTTGCGCGTGCCCGCAAATATGTCGCCGGTGAGCTCCATGTTGGGATCGATACTGATTGGAAAGGCCTCCGAAACCCAGATCAGGTTCTTCCGCCCGGGATAGCCGGAGAGCGACCGCGCGATCGCGTTCAACGCGTTCAACGTGTAAGTGACCCGCAAGTCGGTCAGGAAAGATGTGCGCTCCTGCTCAAACTGCATCATGGATTGGAGCATGGCGGCGGACACGAGTCCGGAATCGACTTCGCCGGCAGGAAGAAGTTCCTGATCCGGGCCGCCGGAGGGGTTGTCCAAGAGTGCTGAGCTATTGCCTTTGAGCTTCTTGACGACTTCCCGGAGAGTCTCGGGGTCGCTGGTGAAGTCCTGCAGCAGCGTAAGTTTCGATCCCAATGTGTAGACCGCGACCGGCCGGCCTTGTGGCATCTTTCCCAGAAACTTGATCATCTGGTCGCGCACGTACGCTTGGTGCGGGGTCGTGGTGTTCAGCCCGTCCATCAAAACGACGTTGAGCGCGCTCTCAGGGTTATACCGGGGAGCGTTGCTGAAGACATTGTCCGGCAGCTTGAAGCTGGCTCGGGCGACCGCGGCTGTGGTGTCCGCTTGTCCCGGCGGCGGAGATTTTGGTTGCTGAAAGCTGAAAACCCGGATGGTCTGCTCTTTTCCGTCTTCCGACACCCTGAAATCCGGGCGCTCCAGGTCCGTGACCGCCTCGCCGTTCTTGCCCGTAGCCACAACGTCCACCACCACTAGCCGCGTGGTGGCCTTCAACACCGTTGCCGATTCGAAAACCTGGGCCTTCTTGTCCGCGCCTTGCGCCGCGCTTGCGCCTTGCGGGGCCGGAGTGGGACTGGGGGCGGCGGCCGGCTGTTGCCGGTCGGTTCCGATTGCCGCGATAGAAACTATGACGAAAGTAAGAAATCCGAATCTCTTAAACAAACGCGTCATAAAGGCTCCTGACTAGAACGGCTTGGTAACAAGCTGATCACCGTTGATTGCCCTATGCCGCAACACCCCCATGAAACTGGGCCGATGCCATGGCGATTGCGACAGCCTGAGACGGTTATGAGGTGTGCCCCTCTGTGGCATCCGAATGTTTCTTCTCATCGCTTTCGCACCCCGTACGCCCTAGGAGCCCATCCCAACCAAAGCACAGGTCACCGTAAAAGCTGGCGGTAGGCTGCTTGGCACGTTATCGCAACTTGCCAATTGCTAAGTTGCACCTTCTACATTGCCAGAACAGAGTAGCACGTCAACTACTATTTTTTGGGCGCCGGATTTCACGCCGCCAAGCTGACCGGCAGCAACAGTTTGTGCAGTCTTGTCCCCCGCGTAGTGCAGGCGCTGCAAATGCCCTGTACTATAATGACCTGCCGTCCGCGTCCCTCAAGGAGACATCATGCTTGACCGTAGAGCTTTTCTCGCCGTTTGCTCGAGATTCGGACTGACGACCACGTTGCTGCCCGGCGTCCTATGGGCGATGGCCGACGAAAAAAGCAAAGTGACCCGCCAGATGATCGATCAGGCCTCTGCCATCGCGGACATCCGCATCGCTGACGAATACAAAGACATGATGCTCGACTCCTTGAACGGCCTTCCCCAAAGCTTTGAGGCCATCTATGGCCTGCACATCCCCAATCAGGTGGCGCCTGCCGTGGTGTTTGATCCAGTGCCGTCGGGGATGAAGTTGGAAACGCGGCGTCGACCGCAGAGTGTGTCGACCGCGCCCAAGATGAACGGCGTGGCCCCCAATAACCTGGAAGACGTGGCCTTCTATTCCGTGCGTCAGCTGGCCGAGTTGGTGCGGACGAAAAGGATTTCCTCCGTGGCGCTCACGGAAATGTACCTGGAGCGGCTCAAGCGCCATGACCCAATGCTTAAGTTTGTGATCACCCTTACTGAAGATCGCGCCCAAGCCAAGGCCAAAGAGGCCGACCGGGAGATTGCGGCCGGAAAGTATCGCGGACCGCTGCACGGCATACCCTGGGGCGCCAAGGATCTGCTGGCGGTGAAGGGATATCGCACCACCTGGGGCGCGGGCGGCTTTGAGAACCAGATGCTCGATGAAAATGCCACCGTGGTTGATCGCCTGGACTCGGCCGGCGCAGTGCTGGTGGCCAAATTAACCCTCGGCGCCCTGGCCCAGGGAGACCGCTGGTTCGGAGGCATGACCCGCAACCCCTGGAATCCCCAGCAGGGATCCAGCGGGTCGTCCGCCGGATCGGCCTCGGCCACGGCCGCAGGTTGCGTAGGCTTTGCCATCGGTTCGGAAACGCTGGGCTCCATCTCGTCGCCATCAACGCGCTGCGGGACAACAGGCTTGCGTCCCACCTTCGGGCTGGTGCCGCGCACCGGAGCCATGGCCCTCTCTTGGACCATGGACAAGCTGGGCCCGATCTGCCGCGCCGTAGAAGACTGCGCCTTGGTCTTGAGCGCTATTTACGGCCCGGATGGACGAGACCGCTCGGTGCAAAACGCGGTCTTCAACTGGGATGCGCACCTTGACTGGCGCGCGCTGCGTGTCGGCTACTTGAAGAGCGACTTCGAGCCGCAGACGCCTCCGCCGCCGGAGCCTCCCAAAGAAGCCAAGGACCTCACGCCGGAAGAGATAAAAAAGCGTGAAGAAGAGAGGACCAACGCTGATTTGGCCCGGGCGCGGCAGCTCTACGATAAGAAATACAACGATGCGGCACTGGCCAAGCTGAAGAACATGGGCGTCAACCTGATTCCGGCGGAGTTTCCCAAGATGCCGTATCAGGCCATGCGTACCATTCTCCTGGCCGAAGCCGCCGCTGCCTTTGACGATCTGACCCGCAGCGGCCGTGACAAGCTGCTGACCCAGCAAAGCCCCAACGACTGGCCCAACACCTTCCGCAGCGCGCGTTTTATCCCGGCGGTCGAATATATCCAGGCCAACCGGGCCCGCATGATGGCCATTGACGCTGTGGCCAAAGTCTTCGATCGAGTGGATGTGATTGTGGCGCCAACCTTCAGCTCGCAATTGCTGATTACCAACCTGACCGGGCATCCTGCGGTGATCTTGCCCAACGGCGTGCGCGGCGACGATGCTCCTAAGCCGCAAGTCCGGGATGGGGAACTGCAGCCCGGCGGACCTGGAACCACCTTGAGCCTTACCTTTCTGGGACAGCTCTACGGTGAAGCCAAACTGTTGGCCATGGCCAAGGCGTATCAGGACAACACCGAGTTTCACTTGCAGCACCCGAAATTGGGCGCGTAAGCCGCCTGATTCGCTGGCAAGGCGACCGTCACACCAGCTATGCAACGAAAAATCTTCTGGATCTTATTCATCGGGCTTGGCTTATTGCTGGACTTCACGCTGCCCCTGGTCTGGGGGTTGGTCCTGAGCCTTCCCCTAGTGGTCTTGTGTTGGTGGGTGGCTTACCGCAGCGGCTGGTTTGAATAGCGAAACGCCAGCTCGATTTCTCGTGCAGAGATATGTCTCGCGAATATGGGAAAAGTCCTGAGTCGTTACAGTTGGCTGCATGAATATTCAACATACTTATCCTAAGGCAGCTATTTTGTACTGCATTTTTGTATTCCAGCTTTAGATCGTTTACTTCGGATATTGCCTGCCGACGCGGTTTCCGGGATTCGGAAGCGATTGACGATTCATCTGCTCCCCCTGGTCAGATTCTCATGTAATTTTCATAGCAGTGCTGTAATCTTGGCAGCACTGTGCGGTGCAAAAAACTGAAGAGACAAAATGGAGGAAACATGAGGGTCGCCCTGCGTGTAGTCGTTTTTGCTGTTGTGTTGGCGTCAGGCATCGAAGGCATGCAATACGTCGGCTTTTCGGGCGGGGGAGGTTTTCCGCCGTTGCCGCCAGTTCCGACGAGACCAAGCTGAACGCAGTTGTGCTCTGCTGCACAGCTAGGGTACGCTGACCGCAGCGGTCATGCACATTATCAGCATCTGGACGGTAGTTGAATGGCTGTCACTGCCTGCATTAGCAGTGCTGGCGGGAATTCTTGTGTGGAGGCGGCTCCACCGCGAATTCCCTTTCTTTTTTTTGTTCGTCTTGGCCGCGGAAATTGCCACAATCGTACGTTTTGCAGCGAAGTTTGGAACCCCGTGGACCTACTTCTATGCTTACTGGATATCTGACCTTGTGGTCACCATATTTAATTTCCTGGCAGTGTATGAGCTCTACACGCGCCGCCTGTTCCCGTCGTTCCAACGAGTTCGCTTCTATCGCTATCTATTTGCTGCTGCAGCATCGGCCGCTATCGCTCTTGGGTGGCTGACAGCTATGGAGGCCCCCGATAAGACTGCAGCTTTTCTCATTGAGGCGCGAGTGCTGAATTTCATTGTGGCTGTCGCTATGGGGCTTCTCGTATCGCTCATGGTCTTCATGAATAGGGTGTGGACCAGATTCGATTTTGGGATTGCCTTCGGACTTGGAATCAACGCCGCAACGTTCATGTTTGTCTCAGCGATGTGGGTTCGAACACATTACGGCCCCTCGACTGTAGATCGGCTCCCCGTGGTCGCCTATGACATAAGTTGTCTCATCTGGCTCTTCACCTTCTGGAAGCCGGAAAGGCGCACCCAGTTTCTGCCCCCTGAGCAGCTCAATCCCGAGATGCTGCACCAAGCGCGCTCGTGGGAAACTGTGCTGAAGAATTGGCTCACAGTAGGGAAAAGCAAGCGCTAAAACCAATTCAAAGTAGGCTTCGGGTCAAGTCTTCACGGAGGAGAAAACGCCGGCGGACGGGGCTGGGCACACAACATGTTGCCGTTTCGAACCGGTCGAACCAGTTGCAAATGGCCCTGTCTCTTTTCTCGGCCGACTTCGACGAACCCTAAAGAAACCTAACGCTCCGCAGCACCGTCAACACGGCAACTATAAAGGCTCCGCCACCACCTCCGCCAACTCCGCAACCAGAGCCGATACAAGGAGGAGGATCCACTGTCCCACCGTTTGGCGGCGGCACTTGGCCGGGGCCGCTAGCATGTGCCCCCATGGCTGAGAGCAAAAGAACAAGAACGATCACTCGTAACGCGACTTTCATAATTTCCTCCATTTGCGTTGGGGCCTTGCGTAAAGGAATTCGTGTCCTAGTAAGGCCGGAATGATACGTGACAGGCTCGGGCCTCTCCATCGCTAAACGCAAAAGATTCCAGAAACCTCACAGGCTCTGGGCCAATTCCTCGTGCAGGCTGGAGAACTTCAGGCAAGTAAGGTTGCCGGCTTTGGTCTTCAGCAGCTCGTACGAAGGGATCAGGCTGGACAAGAGCAGGTTCTGAAGGTCGCCGAATTTTGGCATACGCGTGAGCGGACCAATGGCGAAGCGAAACCGGGTCCAGGCGTGCAACGCCAGCAAGCCCACAAAAGTATAGAGACGCACATGCACGCCGGCATCGATCATCTCCTGCGCCAGATCAGATATCAATTGGTTGGGGCTGTGCAACTGGGCGTAGCCCAAACGTTGCAGCAGGGCGGCGTTGTGGGTCATGCGGCGCAGGCATTCGATGGTCAGATGCACCCGTTGAAGATCCTCTTGTTCATCCGTCCCGCGCGAGTCTTTGGGTGATAGGTCAACCAGGCTGGCAAAGGCTTCCACGTCCACCGGCAGGAATGAGGGAATCAGTTCACCCAGATCCACGTGACGCACCTGACGGTTGCGCAGGTTGCGATAGGCAGCGTAAAAGAAGAGCAGGAGTAATCCTGCCGACAAGCTCATCCACAGAACAAATAATAAGTTCGACATATCTTGAGCGTTCCTGCCTGCGAAACTCTAAGACCTGTTCCCAACCCAGGTCAATTTAAATTAGTCTTAGCGGGCACTTTGGTAATTTCGTAAGCGT
Source organism: Candidatus Angelobacter sp. (assembly GCA_036521855.1). Taxonomy (GTDB): domain Bacteria; phylum Acidobacteriota; class Terriglobia; order Terriglobales; family Acidobacteriaceae; genus Angelobacter. Next base: position 28,858 of record DATDGY010000161.1, on the reverse strand, counting down.
GTTCTGAAAACCGAAACCTGCTTATTCGAAAGACTTGTTCTGAAAACCGGAATTACCATACCCTCCCCCGAACCATTTAGTTCCAAAATGGAACGATTTTCTCGATTCATGCATGCATAAAACCACCACAAGCAACTTTATTCATTACACCCCACCTCCCGGCTTGGCCACGATAATAGCCGGAACGCTCTGCTTCTGCACCGCGTCATCGTAGGCTGGCACGTCTGTGTTGAGAATCTGCTTCCATTTGGCGAGTTGCTCATCCAGTTGCTGGCTAAGCATGGTGAAGACCTCATAGGAAGCCTGCGTCGGGGTGCCGTCGGCGCTGCCCACCACGCCACCCAACGCCACCAGGTAGTTGTTGAGGCGGATGGGATAATTTAGTACGTCCTGGTTGCTCTTGGCCTTGGTCTGGATCAGCACTTCCTCGACCTCGGTCATCTTTTTGTCGAGTTGCTTTCCGGCCTCGGCGACGGCCTTGGCCTGGGGCTGGCCCTCCAGGCGTTTGTTGAGCGCGTTGATTTGGGCGCGGATGTCGCGAATCTGGTTCACAGTGTCATGGGCCTGAGTGACGCGCTCGCGAATCTTGAGCAGCAAGTCGAGCTGTTTTTCCTGATCTTGTTGGTTTGAATGAGTAACGACGCGTGGGTCGGGCTTGATTTCCAGCGGGGCGGTGTAGGACTTGCCTTGCACGGTTAGCCGCACCTGGTAGGTGCCCGGAATGGCCACGGGACCGTCAGTGTTGCCCGCCCAGAGCGGCGACTGCGGCACGCGGCTGGCGCCCTCATAGCGCATGTCCCAAACGAAGCGATTCAGTCCAGCCTCGGTAGGCAACGGACGCTGGGCGCCGCGGCCAAACCCTTCTTCTTCGCCGGGAACTTCCGCTCCTGGCTGTTGCTTGGCCGGATATTTACGGATGACCTGGCCCTTCTGGTCGAGGATCTCCAACGTGATCGGCGCCGCCCGTATGCCTGGGGCGCCGCCCGCGCCTTCCGGTTGCGAATCTCCACCGGACGGCTGCTCTCCGCCTCTTCTGCCTTCAGGCTTCTTGATGGCCGTCTTGAGCGAGTAATAAATGATGGCGCCAGCCGGAGGATTCTGTCCGACCGCACCACCGCCGCCGAAGCCGCCGCCAAACTCAGCCCGGACGGTTGGGTTGGACGTGTACAGGTGAACGTCTTCGTTCGCCAATTCCGGCCTGTACTGCTGCAGGGGCGAGAGGTCGTCGAGAATCCAGAAGGCGCGGCCGTGCGTTGCCGCAATCAGGTCATTCGAGTGTACCCACAGGTCATAGGCCGGCGAGACCGGTAGATTGTTTTGCAGGGATTGCCAGTTGGCGCCGTCATCCCAAGAGAAGAACACGCCGTTCTCGGTGCCAGCGTACAGCAGATCCTTGCGCTTGTGGTCCACGCGCACGGCGTGAACGTAGGCGTCGGCGGGAATGCCGTGGGTCAGCGAGGTCCAGGTCTTGCCGAGGTCGGTGGTCTTGAAGATGTAGGGAGCAAAGTCGTCCATCTTGTGGCGTTGCACCGCCACGTAGGCGGTGCCGGCATCGAAGGGCGAGGGTTCGATCATGCTTACCGTGCCCCACTCCGGCATGGCCTTCGGCGTCACGTTAGACCAGTTCTTGCCGCCGTCGCTGGTCACCTGAATCAAGCCATCATCGGATCCCGCCCAGATGAGATCTTTCTTGAGCGGCGACTCGGCCACGGAGAAGATGGTGTCATACACCTCTACGCCGGTATTGTCTTTGGTGATAGGCCCGCCGGAGGACTGCTGCTTGCTCTTTTCATTACGCGTCAGGTCGGGGCTGATGATCTGCCAGGTCATGCCGGCGTCAGTGCTCTTGAACAGCACCTGGGCCGCGAAGTAGAGCGCGTGCGGTTCATGCGTCGAGATGAGGATAGGCTCGGTCCACTGGAAACGGTACTTCTGGTCCACGGCCGCCGCGCCGATGGGATTGATGGGCCACGGCGTAATGTTCATCTCTTCGCTGGTGTGGTGGTTGTAGCGGGTGATCTCGCCGCCGTAAGAGCCGGCATAAACGATCTCCGGGTCGCGCGGGTCCGGCGCGATGTATCCGCTTTCACCGCCGCCCACCGGATACCAGTCAGGGCGATCGATGCCTCCCGGGGCTGCGCTGGCGATGGCCACAGAACTGTTGTCCTGCTGCGCGCCGTACACCCAGTAGGGAAAACGGTCATCGGTAATGGCGTGATAGAACTGTGCCGTGGGCTGGTTGCCCTGCGTAGTCCAGTTGCCGCCGCCGTTCGTGCTCACGTTGGCCCCGCCGTCGTTGGACTCGATCATCCGATTAGGATCGTTGGGATCAATCCACAGCCCATGATTATCGCCGTGAGGGACACGAATGGGCCGGAAGGTCTTGCCCCCGTCGTTGGAGCGGTACATTCCGGTGTTGAGGACGTACACGCCGTCCGGCGAGTGGGGATCGGCGAAGACGTGGGTATAGTAAAACGCGCGCTGGCGATACTGGCGGTCGCTATTGACCAGAGTCCAGTTGTCGCCGCCGTCGTCGGAGCGAAACAGGCCGCCCTTGTCGTTCTCGACCAGCGCCCAGACGCGGCTTCCGTTATAGGCCACGGCCACGCCGATGCGCCCCGTGGTCCCTTCAGGCAAGCCGTGGCCGGCCAGGTGTTTCCATGTGCTGCCGCCATCGGTGCTGCGATAAAGACCGCTGCCGGGGCCGCCGCTTTCCATGTCCCAGGGCAAGCGCCGCGCCTGCCACAGCGCCGCAAAAACAATGCTCGAGTTGGTGGGATCAAATGAGAGATCGATGCCGCCGCTGTTTTCGTCCTTATACAGAACTTTGCTCCAGGTCTTACCGCCGTCGGTGGTGCGGAAGATGCCGCGCTCGGCATTGGGGCCGAAGGGATGTCCCAGGGCTGCGACAAAGGCAATGTCGGGGTTCTTGGGATTCACAATCAGCCGTCCGATGGCATGAGTCTCACGCAGGCCCATATAGCTCCAGGTCTTGCCGGCGTCGATGGATTTGTACACGCCGTTGCCGCCCACGATGTCACCGCGGAGACAAGCTTCGCCGGTGCCTGCATAGATCACGTTGGGATCGGACGGAGCCACGGCGATGGCGCCGATGGAAGGCGACATGTCTTTGACTTTGTCCGTCATGGGACGCCAGCTCAGCCCGCCATCCGTGCTCTTCCACACTCCGCCGGCCACACCGCCGAAATAGTAGGTGCGGATGTCGCCGATCACGCCGCTCACCGCCAGGACGCGTCCGCCGCGAAACGGCCCAATCAGCCGCCAAGTCAGGCCATGCCACGGTCCCTTTGGCTCCTCTTCGTCAGCGCTCGCAGTGGCAGGCGCGCCGGCTTCAGCCTTGGCCGGAGTGGGCTGGGCTGCCGCGGCCGCAGGCTTGTTCTCCGCCGGCGTCTTCGATTTCTTTCCCGACTGAGCCGATCCACCCGCGGTCAGAAACACCACGATCAGCAGGGCCGGCAAATATGATTTCCACGCACATGATTTCGACAAAGATTGCACGCAGGACATCGCTGAGCCTCCGCAACGGCTGTATTCTTGGGAACGGCACATGGTAAATACCTCAGCAGCAATTGGCAATTGGCAATTAGCAATCAGCATTCAGCCCTGCGGCGATCGGCCCTCCTCTGTGTTCCTTCGTGTCCTCTGTGGTTAAAATCTCCGGAGTGTCGAGAATCTCCCCTTGATTCGTGTTCATTCGCGCGATTCGCGGCCAGAACCCAGATTCTTCTCGATCTCGAAATAGGTTTCAGGTCCCGCGATCTCCATCTCTCCTCTGTGTTCCTTGCTGTCCTCTGGGGTTAGAACCTCCGGAGCGTCGCGACTTCCCCCTTCATTCGTGTTTATGCACGCTGCTTGGCGGTCGGACTTCTCGCGCAGTCTTCGGTCCACCTCGTCGCTGATCTCTACCAGCCTGAGCTTCAGATCTTGGTCGAGCATCTCGTAGCTGAATGCTTCCTGTTTTCGGAAGTCAGCCGACTCGACCGGTTCGTCCACCGCCATCTGCTCCGGTGCTTTATGGAAGGTCAGGCGTTTCAAGTTGGAAGCGGCGATCTGCAAGGAATAGAGCAGCTTCCCCGCGGTTTTATCGGTGATCTGGCCGCCGAGCAGGGCGCGAGTCACTTCCATCAGCGCCACCTGGATAGAGTTGGCGTCTTCCATCATCATGGACGGCAGGCGCGGTGTCTGCGGCGACACCAGCAGGCGCGACTCAGCCATGCGCTGATGCGCGTAGCAAAGCACGCCGGTTTTCATGCGTGGCGAGCCGCAACGCAGGCCGTCCGCCTTGACGTGTGAGCAGCGCGGGGCCTGTTCGGCGCGCTCCAGGTTTTCGCGCAGGTGCCGGTAAAGGTCATGGTCTGCGGCCTCGCCCTGGGTCACGTCCTGTGTCACCCGCAGGCTGAGCTCGGGGTGCCGGGCTATGAAATCTTGGTATGACGTGTAGGCTTGGCTTAGCTCGCGCATGAGTTGCGCGGCCTGCTCCCGGATTTTCTCTTCGGCCTCAGCGGAGGCTATGGGCTCGGCTTCTTCCCCGGCCTTTTGTTGTTTCTCCCGTCCTTGATACTCTTTCTCGCCATACTCCTTGCCATTGACAATCCCAGTCATTCACTCATCTCGCGTTTCTCCGCCGGTTTCATGCAGCACTCAGCAGTCAGCACTCAGCATTCAGCCGTGAACCGCTGGCGCGCCGAATTTTCCTTCGTTTTTCTCCGCGCTCTTTGCCTCGCTGGTCTCGTCCTCAGATCACCCGACATCTCCCCGCGCCCGCCCCGGCTTGCCGTGGGGGCCGTAGATCAGCCGATTTCTTTCGCCCCATCCCAGGTCGTCCCAAAAACAAAGGGTTTACACGATTCATCCCAGGGTGATCCCAGACGGATTGTCCAAGTAGTCATGTACCATCCACTCTGCACGGCGACCCTCCCCCGATCACGGCGATCCCGGCGACTTGTCCCGGCCTGCCGTGGATTCCGGCGATTTTCCGTCCATTTTCTGCTCTTTCTTTTTTAGTCCGGCACTGAAAACAATAGACTTGGCGCAGTTTATTCGCTTTTTGTTCGCCCAACCCCTCCCCTACCCCCCGTTTCACCCCACTTCACCCCAGTTCACCCCAAGTCACCCCAGAACTTGGGGTGCACCCCTAAGCTGAGACAGTTTTCGAGTGTCACACATGTCACATTTAGCCGGGTGAACCCTGCCTTGAGACAAAGTCCAGGTCATCGGATGTCCCAGGTTCTGGCCAGCAGCTCTTCCACACGCAAAAAGAAAAACCGGCGCCCGAGCCGCTAAGCTCGGTGCGCCGATATACAAGATGATGCGCCAGCTTCCGAAGAAAGGCAAGCGCGAAATAGGACAATGCTGGAACCCTTGCCGCAGATCAGCGCAGATCACCACAGAGTGAAGGCGCGGGCACACCGCCTGAAACTGTCATCTCGAGGGAGCGCGAAGGAGCGGAGCGCCGGGGCCCCCGGCACGCCCGGTTTTGGCGTGCTGGGGTGGTCGACTGAGGGCGAGTCGAGAGATCCCGAGGATTTGTCTTCCGCCATGCCGATACGAGGTGTTCTCCCCAAGCTGCTTACGCTACGATTCTTCTCGTGCGCGACGGTTTGTATTACAAATTCTGGGTCTATATCCTCGCCAGCGGGTCCGGCACTCTCTACGTCGGAATCACCGGGTTCTTCGATCGGCGCATTCATCAGCACAAATACGACTCGATTGAGGGCTTTACAAAGAAATACCGGTGCCATCGCCTCGTCTATTACGAGAGCTACCAGGACGTTGAAGTTGCCATCGGCCGCGAAAAGCAAATCAAACGGTGGCGGCGCGAAAAGAAGATCGCATTGATTGAAAAGATGAATCCGCGGTGGCAGGACCTTGCTGAAAACTTGGGACGGGAGATGCGGTTCCGAGGACAGGCCCTTCAACCCCAGCACGCGAAAACCGCGCGTGCCGGGGGCCCTTGGGTAGAACTCCCTGGATCGGCATCGCAGCGCAAACATCCTCGCGATCTCTCCACTCGTGCTCAGTCGCCAGGCTCCTTCGCGCTCGGTCGAGATGACAGACTCTGGCGGCGTGCTGGTTGGCGGCAGATCGGAAAAACCGGCGCCCGGTTTCTCCGCAATTTTCTGATTTGCCCGTCCGTAGCTTTACGGTATGTTGAATCATGTCGACTCACGGTGATCTGTTCCGGCAAATTGAAAAATTGGCATCTACTGCTTCGGATACAAAGACACTCATGCAGGGCGTATCCGATTACCTGCACTCCATGATGCCGCGCTACAACAGCATCAGTTTCCGTCTGATCGACCAGGCAAATCCTGGAATGCTGCTTCTCGGGCCCTACACCGGCAGCTTCACTCCACAACTCCGGATCGCATTTGGGCAAGGTCTCGGTGGAACGGCCGCCGCGACGGAAAAGACCGTTGTGGTCAACAACGTCCGCGACGACAGCCGCTACCTCCAGGCTTCCTCCATGGTGAAATCGGAGATTGTGATCCCTATCTTCGTGCGCGGAAAATTTGCCGCGGAAATTGACATTCAAAGCTACTTTGCCGATACATTCAAGGAACCCAACGATCGTTCCTTTCTGGAATCCTGCGCCGGCATAGTGGGGAAATTCATGGAAGCCCATTCCAAAAAGGCATGACCGAACTCAAATCTTCTTTTTGAGATCCAAGACCTGCCTGTCAGGTTGAGTCGCTTCAGAGAAGGATGGAGCACCGCGTTTATGTCGTCAGGGATCCGAGAGAGTGCAAAATCTGGGGTACCCGGCCATTTTTTCTCCGCGCTTGAGCGCGGAGAAGTAGTGGAAGAGCAGCCCTTTAGGGCCGCGTAAGAGGATTTCATAGAATCACGGGCTTTAGACCTGGTGGCACATGCGCGATGCTCCCCAAGAAATCCGAACCTTCTTGGTTGCGTCCATCGCGCACGCGCGGAATCTCCTCTTCCGCAACAGCCGGCCGAGAATGCTAATCCTCTGGGGGAAGAATGACCCGTTCTTTGCCGTCGAAGCAGCCAAGGCCTATCTAAGAGATCTTCCGAAGGCGGAATTGCATCTGATTGAGACGGGTCACTTCGCGCTCGAAGACTCCAGCGGTTTTATTGCCGAGCGCATTCGGCAATTCCTGAGTTAAGACGCTGTGTTGAAGCAGGCACGCTCCTGGCTCGATCAGCAAAACTTCAATCAGCAAGAAGGATCCGAGACGTGACACTTACCAAACCAATCACCGTAGTTGCGGTCCACGGAGCGTGGGCCGATGGTTCGAGTTGGAAAGACGTAATATTCCGGCTTAAACGAGACGGGTTGCGAGTCATCGCGGCCCCGATTCCTCTGACCTCGCTCGCCGACGACACTGCCGCACTGAAGCGTGCAATCGCCCGTACGGAAGGGCCAGTGATTCTGGCCGGGCACGCTTATGCAGGCGCTGTTATCGCCACAGTGAATGACGACCGCCTGAAGGCGCTAGTGTATATTGCCGCGCTGGCTCCAGACGAAGGTGAGACCGTTGCTCAGGTCTTCTACCGTGACGAACGACATCCTCAGGCGCCTCAACTCACCCCGGATGCTGACGGATTCATCTGGATGCCAGACGAAGGCTTCAGAAATGCCTTCGCACAGCACGCGACGGCGGACCAAATTGCGTTATCAGCCGCCGTTCAAAGGCCAATTTCGCTGAAGTGTATTCAGGAGCCGGTTCCAAAGCCGGCGTGGAGATCCCACCCTTCGTGGTTCCTGATTGCGGAAGAAGACCGCATGATTAACCCCAAGACACAACACTTCATGGCACAACGAATGGGAGCCATAACACGGTCGCTGGCCATCGATCACGCACCATTACTCAGTGCGCCACAGAAAGTTGTGGACATCATCCTGGAAGCAAAGCGCGCAACCTCGAATTGAGCGTATTTCCCTTACCCGAACCTCACGCCAGAGAGGAAACATTATGAATTCTGTCGCGATTGTTACCGGAGCGAGCCAAGGAATCGGCCGATCCACCGCGGTTCGATTGGCCCGCGACTTCTCGGCCGTCGTGTTGGCTGCCCGAAACGCTGATGCACTCAAAGAGGTGGCGAATACTGTAAAAACGGCGGGAGCGGAATCCCTGGCTTGCGATCTCGATTTGAGCACAGTCGAATCTGCCGAAGCACTTGTCAAGACCGCTCTGGATCGTTTCGGCAGAATCGATGCTCTTCTCAATATAGCGGGGGCAGTGCCACAGATTGATTTGTTCGATATGACGGACGAACAATGGCGAGCCGGTACGGAGCTGAAGCTGCACGGTGCACGACGGTTGACGATACTTGCATGGGAGGCGCTTAAGAAATCGAAGGGCTCAGTTGTATTTATGTCGGGCAGTGCAGCTCTCGACCCAAAGCCCGCCTTCGCGGCGGTCGCTGCGGTTAATGCCGCCATTATTGCGCTTGCCAAGGCGTTCGCTGAACAAGGCATTAGAGACGGAGTGCAGGTGAACAGCGTTGTCCCAGGGCCGGTGATGACGGGACGACGGCGCTCCTTCATGGAGAAGTGGGCGCCGGCGCACAACATGAGCGTAGAAGAGGCGATGAAACAATTTCCAGAAAAAGTGGAGATCAGTCGCTATGGAACTCCGGAAGAGATCGCCGACCTGCTCGCATTTATGGTATCGCCCGCAGCGAAATGGATGACCGGCACATCGGTTCGGATGGACGGAGGCGAAATAAAGGGTATTTAGCTGCATTGGGAGGCAGTCATCGAACAGGAACCAGCAGGTGCGATCGACAGCTTGCGCTTCCACTGCCCGGAGTACAGGCCGGCTTGGCCAAGACGCCATCAGGATATCCCTTTTCGTCGGCATTTCCAGGGATGGAGCTGGACCCGGCGCCACCAGGGCTGAAGCCCGCTTTCGAAACGCATCCCTTTCACGGCCCTGAAGGGCCGTTCTTCCACCATTTCTCCGCGCTAAGGAGCACCGCGTTTGTGTCCTGAGGGCAGAAGGGCCAGGCCACCCGTGCTGCCGGCCTCGGCGGGCAACCTCGCCGAGTCCTCTCTCAACTAAAGCCCCTGGAGGTTGCTCTTATGAAGGTGAAAGACGTAATGACTAAGGATCCGGTATGCTGTCGGTCTACTGACAGCGTGAGGGATGTTGCCGGGGTTCTGAGAGACAAAGACATCGGTTCGGTCCCCGTAATCTCGAGTGAGTCGCAGCAGCTCGAAGGCATCATTACCGATCGTGATCTTTGTTGCGGCGTTCTTGCCAAGGGTCTCGATGCCAAAACAACCACGATCGCGAGTTTCGTCACGCGAAACCCAGTCACCTGCGGCCCCGAAGATGACCTTGAAAGTTGCGAAAAAGCGATGCAACAGCACCAGATTCGCCGCGCTCTCGTCATTGACGGCCAGGGCCGATGCGTAGGAATCGTTGCCCAGGCTGACCTGGCGCTCAAAGCTAAAGACCAGCCACAAATATTTCAAAAGACAGTCGCGGCAATTTCAAGCCGGCCCGTCTCGCGCCGGCCTTCCGCAGCACTGTGAAAGCCGGACGATTGGGGAGCTAGGCGCTCTTTCCTGGTTTTGTTGTCCGCCATTCCACTCCTGCCTTCCGTCGGGTTTCAAGGCTAACATACAAATCAACTGCCACGACGCAGAGCCGCGGCGCCCCGACCCGGCGTCACCAGGGCTAAAGCCCGCTTTCCAAACACACCCTTTTCACTAATTCGCTTCGCTCACCCATGGCTAAAGCCATGGGCTTTATGGCCGTTCTTTCACCATTTCTCCGCGCTAAAGCGCGAAGAACAACGGATGGCAAATCAAAGTGAAGCCGGGGTTGGACTAGGCCATTCTCAGAATTGGTGCGGACCAGACCTCAGGCCTAAAGGCCTTGGGTTGGATTGCTGGAACGCAGGTCTAAAGACCTACTCCACCCTGCAGTGTCCTGGCCGTTTTTTGAAACGGGTCTTAGCCGGAAACGCAGTCCACGTTTATTCCTGGCGCAAGGCCAAAATCGGATCGACCCGAGTCGCCCGGCGTGCCGGGATGAATGCGGCCAACAAGGCGACAGCGGCCAGCGTCGCCGCGACTACGGAATAGGCGAGCGGATCGGCTGATTTGACCTTGAAAAGCAACGCAGCCAGCAAACCGGCGAGCAGCCAGGTGACGAGGAAGGCGACGGCCAGTCCCATCACCGTCCCGATCACCGTCAGTCGCATACTCTGGCCCAGAACCAGCCGCATGATCTTGCCCTGGTTGGCGCCCAAGGCCATGCGGATGCCAATCTCCTGGGTCCGCTGCTCGACCGCGTAGGACATTAATCCATAGATTCCCACCGCGGCCAAACACAACGCTACCGCGGCAAAGACGGTTAGCAGCAGCACATAGAAATTTTGGCGCGTGGTGGACTCGGCAATGACCTTATCCATGGTGAGGATCTTGGACGGCGACAGCTGCGCATCCAGGCTTTCGAATTCATGGCGAACGGAAGAAGATGCAGAAAGCGGATCAGCCTTGGTGCGGATGGCCCAGCTCAGCGGCAACAGGCCGCCGGCAAGCTTGGTGATGCCGTCGGTCAACTGAGACTGAGGAACATACATGACCGGCACCTTGCCACTGGCCAGTCCAGTTTCAGTTACGCTGCCCACGATGCCGACAACCTGCCGGGGCGGCTCTTCGAACTCCGGGCCCAGGCCTTTACCGATGTTCAGCCGTTGGCCGAGCGGATCCTGGTTCGGCCAATGCTTTTTGGCGAAAGCCTCATTCACGATCACCACATGGTCGGAGCTGCCCGTGTCCTGAACATTGAAGAAACGGCCGCGCAAAAGAGGAATGCGCAAGGCCTCAAAGTAGTGCGGGGAGACGAATCGCCACTGCTCGTCACCCTCCCACTTTCCTCCTTGCTTGGGCGGACGTCCTTCGATGCTGAACGGCAAGTCGATGGCAGCGTCGCCCATGGGGAGAGATATTGTCGAGCCCGCGAACTGCACGCCGGGCAGGGCCTCAATGCGCTCGGTGGCCAGCCTCACCATGGTGTCTTCCTGGGCGGTAGTGGAATAGCGGCTTCCCGAGACGGATGTCCTCATGGTAAGAACGTTCGCGGCATCGAAGCCGGTGTCAACGGAGTGCAGACCGGCGAGAGTACGAAGCATGAGCGTTGCCCCCGCGAGCAATATGACCGCCAGGGCAATCTCGCTCACCACCAGCACGGAGCGAATGCGGTTATGACGAACTCCCGTGCCGGAACGGCCGCTCGATTCCTTGAGCGCGGCATTGACGTCGAGACGTGAGACGCGCATCGCGGGCAGCAATCCGAAGAGCAAACCGGTGAACAGGGAGATGGCGAAGAGAAAGGCGAGGACACGCCAATCCAGGAGCGTGAGCGCGCTGGCGGAGTGTTCGGGGTCGTTGATGCGGGGAATATGGCCGGGACTGAATGTGAGCAGCAGGCGGACTCCGAGACCGCCCAGGATGAGTCCGGCAATACCGCCGCCCAGCGCCAGCAACATACTTTCCGTCAGCAGTTGCCGGACGATGCGTCCGCGGCTGGCGCCGACCGCTGTACGAATGGCAATCTCCCGCTGCCGTCCGGCGGCGCGCGCCAGCAGCAGATTAGCCACATTGGCGCATGCAATGAGAAGGACGAAGCTGACGGCCCCCGCCAGGATCAGCAGCCCCAAACGGACGTCGCCGCCGATGGCAACCCGCAGCGGAACCACGCCCACGCTCTCCGATTTGTCCATGGTCTCCGGGTAGGCCGCGCGGAACCTATCTCCGATGACCTTCAACTCGGCCTCAGCCGAGGCGATGGTCGCGCCGGGGCGCAGGCGCCCAGCCACGTAATAGATATGTCCCTGGTTGGTACTGTTGGGGTCGAATTGCGCCGGCAGATATAGATCGGCGGGCGGATCAGGCTGGTAAGCTTCTTGCAGAACGCCTAGCACCACGTATTGTTCGGAATTCAGGCTGATGGCCTTGCCCACTATCTCGCGATCGCTGCCCAGGCGGTTTTTCCAGAGATTGTAAGTCACCACCGCATATCTGCCGGAATTGGGCAGGTCATCCTGGGGGCTGAATGTCCTCCCTAGAACCGGCTTGACGCCGAAGACGTTGAAGAAATCAGCCGTGACGCGAACCGCAGTGGCCGGGTCGGGCCTGTCGCCGGCGCCCAGATTCAGGGTGACACCGCCGAAGTCATACGCGGCCATGTATTGAAACGCCTGGCATTGCCGCCAAGCCATAAACTTAGGAACGGAAACCGACGACCCGTGGCCATTGGAAAAATGACGCTGGATACGCATCATTCTCTCTGACTCCGGAAACGGCAGCGGGCGCAGCAGAACTCGGTCGATCACCGAAAAAATGGCCGTGTTGGCGCCGATTCCGAGAGCCAGGGCCAGAATCGCGACGATTGTGAACCCGGGACTCTTTATCAGTACGCGGAAAGAATGACGGAGATCAGCCAGGAAGTTTTCCATGACATCCAATACGCGCGACAGCACAACAGGGTTCCCTGGAAAATACCGGCTCCGGCCGGCACGTTCCAGCAGGTATAGTGACTAACAAAAGGAGGCCTCGCCATGGCCGATCCCGAGGGCTTTGCTGCCTCAAAATTCACTCATAACGGCAGACCGCGTACTGTGTATCGCGCCGGATCAGGGCCCGCGGTGGTGGTTATGTCGGAAATTCCCGGGATCACGCCCCAGGTGGTGCGCTTTGCGCGTTATGTCGCCGATGCGGGCTTTTCCGTGTATATGCCGCACCTGTTCGGCGAGACCATGCGCCCGCTGACGACGGCGTATGGCATCAAGTCGACGGTCGGCTGCTGCATCTCCGCGGAATTCAGGGTTTTGGCGGCGCATCGCTCCAGCCCCATCGTGGACTGGCTGCGCGCGCTGGCGAACCAGGCCCATCAAGAACAGGGCGGGAAGGGCGTAGGAGCGGTGGGCATGTGCATGACGGGAAACTTCGCCTTGAGCATGATGCTGGGATCGCCGCTGCTGGCGCCGGTCCTATCCCAGCCGTCCTTGCCGGCCTTCAAGAAGGACGGCTTGCACGCCTCCGAGGAGGAAGTCGCTGCGGCCAAAAAGCGCATCGCGGAGGACGGAGCCCGCATCCTGGGACTCCGCTTCCACGGCGATCCGTTTTGCCCGCCGGAACGGTTTCAGAAGCTACGCGAGACTTTTGGAGAAGCATTTGAGGGCATCGAACTTGATCCGTCGACCGCGAATCCCAAAGGGCCCAAGCCAATCCACTCCGTCCTTACCAATCACCTGATCGATGAGGCGGGACAACCCACTCGTGCGGCCCTGGATCGAGTGCTGGCCTTCCTGCATGAACAACTCGACGATCGAGAGGGGAAAGCCTGACCTATTAGCAGCACTTCTCGCGTAGACTTTGTCTATCTATGCCACATCTGTCACGCCACGCTCGTTGTCTGCTGTCGCTCTTGCTCGGTGCCATACCTTTCGTCAGCACGGCCGCCCAGGATACAAAGAACAAGCCCGATCACTCCGGGGAAGCCTACATAGTGGAGCAGAGTGTCGACAAGATGATCTTTGAGAATGATGGAACCGGGGCTCGCGAAAAGATGGCGCGAGTGCGGGTTCAATCCGACGCGGGGGTGCAGCAGTTTGGCCTGTTGACATTTGCCTATCAAAAAGCAGGCGAAACGGTCGAAATCAACTATGTGCGAGTGCGGAAGCCCGATGGTTCGGTGGTGGTAACGCCACTGGACGAGGCCCAGGACATGCCGGCAGATGTGACCCGGGAAGCTCCGTTCTACAGCGACCTACATGAAAAGCATCTGGGCGTAAAAGGGCTGAGCAGCGGCGATGTGTTGGAGTTTCAAGCTCATTGGAAAGTAACCAATCCGCTGGCGCCGGGCCAGTTTTGGATGGTGTTTCAGTTCTCCAGTGACGAAGTAGTCCTCGAGCAGAAGATTCAGGTAAGTGTGCCGCGCGAACGCCCGGTCAAGTTCAAGAGTCCATTGCTTAGCCCGGTCATCTCCGACGAAGGCACGCGGCGCGTGTACACCTGGACCCGGTCCAACGCGGAACCCCAGGCTCCCCGGACCGCTGACGAAGTCCAACTTGCAGCTCTGGGGAGGTTTCCAACTTACGACATTCAGTTGAGCAGTTTCCAGAGCTGGGAAGAAGTCGGGCGCTGGTATGACGGGTTGCAGCGGGAGCGCGTTGCTCCTTCAGCCGAGATTCGCAGCAAGGCCGCCGAGCTCACGCGGAATGCCCAGGACGACGCCGCAAAACTGCAAGCGATCTACAGGTACGTAAGTACGGAATTCAGGTACTTCGGAGTCGGGTTCGGCATAGGCCGCTACCAGCCGCACTACGCGGCCGAGGTGTTAAGCAACCAGTATGGCGATTGCAAAGACAAGCATACTCTGCTGGCATCCCTGCTTGCGGCGGAGGGCATTGCCGCGTACCCAGCCTTGATCAACTCCTCCCGAGTCGTCGACCCGGATGTGCCCTCGCCGGCACAGTTTGACCATCTGATTACCGTGGTTCCACGGGGCAAGGAACTCCTTTACCTCGATGCGACCGCCGAGGTCGCGCCCTTCGGCTACCTGTCCCCTCGTCTGCGCGAGAAGCCATCGCTGATCGTGCCTCCCGACAAGCCGGCGACGTTGCAGACAACGCCTGCAGACCCGCCTTTTCCCACTCTGTGGGTTTTCAAGATTGACGCCAAGCTCGACGATACCGGCACGCTGGAGGGCAAGGTCGAAGAGACCATCCGCGGCGACATGGAAGTGAGGCTGCGCCAAGCCCTGCGCAGCCTTCCCAGGACGCAATGGAAGGACCTGATTCAACGGATTTCGTATTCCGCCGGATTTGCCGGCGATGTCAGCGATGTCACCGCTTCCATGCCCGAAGCCACGGAAATACCTCTCCGCATCACCTATACTTACAAACGTAAGGGCTATCCTGACTGGGAGAATCGCCGGCTGAGTCTTCCTGCGCCCGGGGTTCTTGCCGTGCCAGGCGGTCAGGACGACAAGCTGCCGCAATCCTTCTGGCTGGGTGCGCTGGGCGAGTTCGATTTTGAAGCCCGGGTAGCCCTGCCCAAGGGATATAGTCCAATTCTTCCCTCCAAGAAGGACTTACTCCAAGATTTCCTGGAGTACCACGCCACGTATGCTCTCGAAAACGAGGTGCTTGTCGGCCGCTATCGTATCGTCGTTAAGAAGAGGGAGGTTTCCGGTAGCGGAGTCAGCGACTATAAGACATTCGCGGAAAAAGCGATGGAGGACCGGAATCGCTACATCCCCTTGTCATCCGCTTTAGGTTCGTCGTCTTCAGCACAGACGGATTCGCCGCTGCAAGCGATGATGACGGTTCAGCAGCAGGTGTGGGAACTGCCTGCCAGCAAAAACGCTCCAGCGCTTCAAGCCGAGCAGGACGCCAGGGCCGCGATCCAGCAGAATTCCTTCCCGGCTGCCCTCGAAGCGTTGCAGCGGGCCGTAGCTCTGGACCCCACATTTGCCCGTGATTGGATTCTCCTGGCTCAGATGCGCATGGCTTTGGGGGAAAAAGATACAGCCATCGACGCTTTCCGAAAAGCGGTGGACTGCGACCGTCAGCAGCCGCTGCCTTACAAGATGCTCGCCTTTGCCCTCACTTCCCTGGGACGCCGTAGTGAAGCCATCCAGGTTTGGCAGGACCTGGCCAAAGTCGAGCCGGAAAACCAAGATATTCCCACGAATCTGGGGGCTTTGCTGATGGCGGAAAAACGTTATGGCGACGCCGTCCCTTACTTCGAGTCGGCAGTGAATTCCAATCCCAAAAGAATCGTTCCGCTGCTGGGGTTGGCCACTGCATACCTGCAAAGCGGACAAGACGAGAAGGCGTCGGCTGCCTTCAACAGCGCGCTGCAACTGGCTCCCGGGCCGCTTACCAAGAACGACATTGCCTGGGAGCTGGCCCTCGCTAACAAACGGCTGGATGATGCCCTGCGTTACTCCCAGGAAGCTGTCCATGACGAGGAAGAAGCTTCCCGGAAAGTACAACTGGACAAGCTGGCGCTTGCCGACCTGAGTCATTCGGATGCCTTGGGGGCATATTGGGATACGTTGGGCTGGGTGCACTTTCGCCTGGGGAATCTGAAACAAGCTGAAGGATACCTCTACGCGGCCTGGATGCTGCGGCAGCAGGATTTGATCGGCTACCATCTTGCACAAGTTTACGAGAAGCAGCAGCGCCGTCCGGATGCGGTGCGCATGTATCGTCTTGTTGTCAGCCAGAGACCCACACGCCCTGATGACCAGGAAGCCGTTGTCGAATCGCAAAAAAGTCTTGCCCGCCTGGGCGTGGCGCCTGTCAACGTGAACTCCCCGGTTGCGCCCGGATTGGGTCAACTGAGCGACGATCGAACTGTCCGGTTACCCAAGCTGGTTGCAAAGCGCGCCAGTGCTGAGTTCTTCGTGATGTTTGCGCCTGGCCCGAAAGTTGAGGATACAAAATTTATCAGCGGCGCCGACGAATTGCGGTCCGCAGGAAGAGCGCTGAGTCAGGTCCGATTCAAGGTTGCTTTCCCTGAATCCAGTTCCGGAAGGCTGGTGCGCCGAGGCATCCTCGCCTGTTTCCCCTTGACGGGTTGCAGCTTCGTCTTGTTGCCCACGGACGCGGTCACGAGCGTCAATTAAACCAGCACCCCGTGTCGGAAATGCAGGCCAGACCCTTGTGGAACCTGTGTTTCCCGGAGAAGATGTGACAGGTTTGCCGCTCCTCCGCCACTCCTCCCGGCGTGCTATGCTTTGGCACGCATCGCCTTGGCGTGCGTCATGATGTCACCCACAATAAGGAATCAGTATGGACTTATCGTCAGGCAACTCGCGGCTCAACACCTTGTCTTTTCGCGTTATTGCGCTCTTAGCTTGTCTCACAATCGCCGCGGTCGCTCAAGGGCAGACTGAGCCAAGGCTGGCGCCGGCGTTGCGGGAAAAGATTGACCGCATTGTTCTGGACGTTCTCGCCCAGACCGGCGTCCCCAGCGCTTCCGTTGCGGTGGTGAAAGACGGTCAGATTGCCTATGTTCGGGCCTACGGCCACGCCCGGCTCGATCCGCTCATCGCCGCCAAGCCGGAGATGCGCTACAGCATCGGCTCCATCAGCAAACAGTTCACGGCGACAGCCATCCTGATGCTGGCGGAGCAGGGCAAGCTCTCCCTCGATGATCCCGTCGCCAAGTACATTCCCGATCTGACCCGTGCCAATGAAGTAACCATCCGGCAACTGCTGTCGCACACCTCCGGTTATCAGGATTACTGGCCGCAGGACTATGTGCCGCCGTTCATGACCCAGCCCATCACCGCGAACAAGATCATGGATCTGTGGGCGCGCAAGCCGCTCGATTTCAATCCCGGTACGCAGTGGCAGTACAGCAACACCAACTACGTGATTGCCGGCGTGATCGTAGAGAAAGTCAGCGGAAAGCCGCTGCTGGATTTTCTTGACGAGCGAATGTTCTCGCCGCTCGGGATGCAGCGGGTGGATAACATTGACCTGCACAAGCTGCCGAAAACCGACGCCACCGGCTATATGCGCTACGCTCTGGGGCCGCTGCGCATCGCCCCCAAAGAGGGCCCGGGATGGCTCTTTGCCGCCGGCGAGCTGGCCATGCCCGCCTCGGAGCTGGCTAAGTGGGACATTGGGATGCTTCAGCAACGCCTGTTGAAGCCGGCGCTGTACAAAGAGATGGAAACCGAGGTCAAACTGAAAGACGGAAGCGGAACCCGGTACGCTCTGGGCCTGTCGGTCGGCAATGTCGCCGGTCACCGCAACCTGAACCACGGCGGAGAAGTTTCGGGCTTCACCGCGCAGAACGCCGTCTTCCCCGACGATAATCTCGCGGTCGTGGTGCTTACCAACCAGGATGCCGCTAGCGCCGCGGGGCTGGCTGCGCGGCAAATCGAGACGCTTTTGTTGACTCCGGCGAGTTCAGCCGGGAGCAAGAAGCTGGAACAGGCCCGCGCGATCTTCGCCGGCTTGCAGCACGGCAAGATTGACCGTTCGCTTTTCACGGACAACGCCAATGCCTATTTCAGCGACCAGGCACTCCAGGATTTTGCTGCCAGCCTGGGGCTCCTGGGCGAGCCTCAGGATTTTGCTCAAACCGGTGAACAAGGCCGGGGTGGAATGCTCTTTCGCAGATACCGCGTGACCTTTGCCAGGCAAGCGCTGAACCTCACCATCTTTGAGATGCCCGACGGCAAACTGGAACAGTACCTCGTGGGCGCAGGGAACTAGCGCGGCAAGATTTCTCTCTAGCGCGTTCATCCGCGATGCCGGCTGTAGAAACGTGGCACGGCACAATCTCTATGTTGAGAGTGATGCCTTCGTGATAATTGAGCTATAGCTCTCGGAATGATTGCCCGGGTAAACATAGACTCCCACCGCCGATGAAAATGGTTCAGCCTTCTCGCCTGTCTTGATCTTGGTTTACCGAACCTTACTGCTCTCCGCAAAACTTCATAAATCAAGATGTCCACCGTGGTGCTTGCGGTGTTTAATCCCGCCAGGGACGTCGGGAACAGTTCGACGCGGTCCGGACTATGAAGCGCGCCGTTCCGACACCCCAGCAGAGGAGCCACTTCCATGCACTGCGGTGACAGATCCATTCAACTTCGATGCCCAACGTGGGTGTGTCCTATAGCTCCCCGTATGCGTAACCGTTCTCTGGCCTCGGCCGCGCTGCTCTTTGCGGCGTTGAGCGGCGTCGCCCAGGAGACGACAACCGCGCAGCCGCAAGCAACGCAAGACCAGCCCCAGCAAACGGCGCCAGCGCCAATGATCGTGCTTCCGGCGGGGACCAGCATTCCGCTGGTGCTGCAGCGCGGCGTGTCCACCAAGAACTCGAGACCGGGGGACATGGTGTACCTGCTGACCACCGCACCCGTTATCTCCGGAGACATAGTGGCGATTCCGCCGAATACGTTTGTCCAGGGCCAGATCGCCCGGATCACGATTCGCGGAGTGGACCGTCATGGCGAACTGC
Source organism: Candidatus Angelobacter sp. (assembly GCA_036521855.1). Classification (GTDB taxonomy): domain Bacteria; phylum Acidobacteriota; class Terriglobia; order Terriglobales; family Acidobacteriaceae; genus Angelobacter. The sequence goes on along the minus strand of DATDGY010000161.1, from coordinate 9,867 downwards.
AGATCCACTCGGCCAACATAGTCTTCCCCAACGGCTACACGGTGCGGATTCCCTACGATTTTGTCGTGCCTCTGGATAGAGCGTGGATTTTTCCGGAAGCGCCGGGCTCGGGGAAAGCCCTGGGTCTCGCCGCTGCGCTTGCCGCTCCCGTGGCCGGGGCTCTGATCGGCGGCCTGACCAGCATGCATAAGCCGCCTCCGCTTGTGCCTCCTGTCCCCGGCCAGCCTTTGACATTGCCCAACCTGGGAAACCCTGTGAAAGGCGCCGCAATTGGCGCGGCTGTCGGTTTCGGTGTAACCATTCCGGTGGTTGCCGTGCTTCTAAGGCATCATCGCGATTTCTATGTGGATGGGGGATTGCCCGCGGAGATGATTCTCGAACGGCCGTTGGCGTTGGAAGAGGATCGCATCGCCACAGCTATTCATCAAGAGGGAACGCTGGCTGTCAACCCCCTGCCTCGCCCGCTGAGCACAACCCCAATAGCTGATCTACCCGGCGCTTCGGGCGCCATTGTTCCTGGCACGCCGTCGGTTCCAAGCACCCCGGCGGCCGGCGAGGCCAGCGGCACGCCTGAACTACCGGACGCGCCAGATGTGATCGTTCCCGGCTCTCCAGGAGCAGCGTATCCCGACCTGTAGGGCTGGTGCGATCCGGGCCCGGCAAGCCGCAATGGTGGCCGAGGAAGAGTCAGGCCGCGTACTTCCTGGCTGCTTGTTCGATGCTGGGCCCGGCTTTGGCCAGATCGTCGGGAAGCATGACGGGATGAAACTCGATGTGCGCATTGAGGGCCAGGAACCAGGGCTCGGCGATGGCCGGGATCTGTGAGGCATCGCGCATTTCAAAGAAAAGGTACGCAGTGCGCTTGCCGTGATCGTCAGTAAAGTAGGCCGCCTCCGGCTTTAGCTCGGCCACGATAGCCTGAATGGTTTTGCCCAGCGCGCCCGCCTTCGCCACCGCGTTGGCCTTCTCCGTGTCCATTATCGCCTTCAACATGAACCGCATAACTCTCCTCCTGCACCATCTTGGAAACCGCATCGGGAACCGGGGTTGTCCCGCGGACGTGCAGCAAACTGAGCCGGCGCCCTAGTCCGCGCGTAACTCGGTAGGCCATGCTCCGATTTCGAATCGCGACCGCCGGATGGCTCGCGGGCATCTGTCGTACGATCACTGGCGCGCAGGTTCTAATGCGTCGTTGACACCTGGATCATGAAATTGTTCTAATCTCGTACACCACTTCAAAGTCTCTCTGCCGCTTGTCTGCTGGTATAGGGAGCACGCTAGCCCTCGAAGAAAGTGCACAGTTCACACCCGTTGCCTTTTGAGCAGGCATGCTCGTTCAGGAACGGCTGAGCTCTTACCGAAAGCGAAACCAAAATCTGTCTTTGGAAAAACACCCAGGAGGAATTCCCAAATGGCAAGACGAAAGTTCGCCCAGTTGTTTTCCGCTCCGGCCGACGCAGTGGCCGAGTTTGTAGGCGCAAGAATCGGCCAGAGAGTAGCAGAGACTCCGGCCAGCATTGAAGTCTCAATCCAGAAAGCCGGCAGGAAGACGCGCCGGCGAACGCCGCTGATCACCATGTTTGCGACCGCGCTTTTCCTGGCGGGAACGGCGTTGGCTCAGACCGATCCGGGAGTTCGCGGCGGGGCCGCGGGCGCCGGTGGATCATTGTCCGGCCTGAACGCGGACGAACAGGCCTTTTTCCAGGCAGCCACCAAGCGCTTCCAGGAAGTTGACTCGGTGTCGGGCAATGTACCCGGCGAAAACGGTTCCGGCTTGGGACCGCGCATGAACATGAACAGCTGTGCGGGATGCCACGCTCAGCCTGCGATCGGCGGCAGCAGCCCGCTCACCAATCCTCAGGTTGCATTTGCCCACGATGCCGGAGCAACCAATACCCTGCCGTCGTTTATCACGGCGAACGGCCCGGTGCGCGAGGTCCGCTTCATATCGAACGCGAACGGCACGCCTGACGGCGGCGTGCATGACCTGTTCACGATCACCGGACGCAGCGACGCCACCAACCAGCCCAATCCCAGCGGCCAAAACATCACTTGCAGCCTCACCCAGCCCAATTTTGCCCAGCAAGTTGCCAACCACAACGCGATCTTCCGCATTCCTACGCCGACCTTTGGCCTGGGCTTGATCGAGAACGTCAGCGATACCACTCTAATCCAAAATTCGACGAATCCGCTCAATGGCGTCTTCGGTATCTCCGGAGCCTTCAACCACAGCGGCAATGACGGCACCATCACCCGATTCGGATGGAAGGCGCAAAACAAATCGCTGCTGATTTTCGCGGCGGAAGCCTACAACGTGGAGCAGGGTGTTACCAACGAGGGCTTCCCGCAGGAGCGCGAAGAAGATCCGAATTGCCAGTTCAACAAGCTGCCCGAGGACAACACTTCCATCCCCGGCCCCGTGGCCAACAATGGCAATAACGCTTCGGATTATTCCTCCGATATCGTTAACTTCGCCGGCTTCATGCGCATGACCGAGCCGCCGGCGCAGGCCACCGTTACCGCTTCGGTGGCCAACGGTGAAAAGGTGTTTGACGCCGTGGGCTGCGCGCTTTGCCACGTGAAGTCCCAGACCACCGGCAATTCCATCTTCACCGCGCAGAGCCAGCGCACGATCAACCCGTTCGCCGACTTCAAGACGCACAACATGGGCGCCAGGCTTGCCGACGGAGTAACCCAGGGCGGAGCCGACGGGCGTCACTTCCGCACGGCGCCGTTGTGGGGCGCGGGACAACGCATCTTTTTCCTCCACGATGGCCGTGCCGACGACCTGCTCGAAGCCATTCGCGACCACGCCAGCAATGGCTCGGAAGCCAATTCGTCCGTGGAGCTCTTCTTGAGAACCCTCACACGCCAGCAGCAGCAGGATGTACTGAATTTCCTGCGCTCGCTCTGAGTCATCGCTACTCCTCACACGCCGCGGATGCTGCGCCCATCCGCGGCGCTTCTCATTGAACGTTGAACTGCGCTCGAAAACCGGAGGGACTTTGCTGAAAACACTCTTGAGTTTGACTTTATTTCTACTGTCTCTGGCCGCCTCTCTCGCCGCGCAGACGACAACCACCGTCTCCCGCCCGCCGGCTTCGAGCGAAGCTTCACCGGCCGATGAACTGGCGCGCCGTGGTCCATCTTCACGGACGCCAGACGCAAGCGAAGCTGCCCGTTTCCCGGAGCCGGAGAGCGGGGCTGTCGATCGCGACGTATATGCCAATCCGTACTTTGCGCTCTCCTATCGTTTACCTCAGGGCTGGACGGAAAGCCTCAAAGGCCCGCCGCCTTCCGATACCGGTTATTACGTTCTCAGCTCGCTTAAAACAGCGGAGTCCACGCCGGGGAGCAATGGCATGATCCTGATTTCGGCCTGGGACATGTTCTTCCTTCCCCGGCCCGCCGGCAATCCTTTGGGACTGCTCCAAGACATGAAAGAGACGTTGTCTCCCGTGTACGTGCTGGAAATGCCGCCCAAGGAAATAAAGGTCGGCAACCATTCCTTCGCCCGTTTCGGGTACACCGCGGCAGAGCTGCACTGGCAGGTCCTGGTCACGGAGGTACGCTGCCACTTCGTGGAATTCGCCTTCGTCGGCCGCGATACGGAATTGCTGGACGGTCTGGTCCAAGGCATGAATACACTGAAGTTGCCGCCGGAGGCTGAGGTCGCAGCCAAGGACAGCGCAGGATTTCCGGCGTGCGTCAAGGATTACGCTAGCGGAGATAACGTGCTCCACAAAGTTGATCCCGTGATGGCGGGTCCAAGATTCACGAGCGTGCCGGTAAGGATCATTATCGGCGCCGACGGGCGAGTGAAGCATATTCACGTCATCCACGCTTTTCCCGACCAGGCCAGGAGTGTGGAGGATGCTCTGGCTCAGTGGGTCTTCAAGCCTTACAGACGAAACGGAGTTGCCAGGGAGGTGGAGACAGGAATCCTGTTCAAGTTTCCGGCCGACGAGGAAAAACTTCCGCCGGTGAAAGAAACGTATTAAAAGGGCAAGAGCGTAGTGGGCTACTTTGCAATCGATGCAAACTGTCACCTTTGTCATCTCGACGGAGCCCGAAGGAGCACAGCGAACTGAGGGCAAGTGGAGAGATCCCGAGAATGTTTGTTTTTTTCCATGCTGATTCAGGGAGTTCTACCCAGGAACTGTCCCTGGAACCGCATAAAAAGTCGGTGGTGCCGACACGGGAGCGGAGTCCACACAGCATGGGGAGAACGCCTCGTAACGGCGTGGCAGAGGACGCATCGTGGGATCTCTCCACGCGCCCTGAGTCGTCCGCTGCGCGGACTTCCTCGGGCTTGGTCGAGACGACAGGCGCTGGCGGCGTGGTGGTCTCCAGGTGGTCACCACCATCTATGGTGTTTCTAAGATCTCCGGAACTGAATGACAGGCAACGTAGCCCGCTACCGCAAGAAGACGGCTCTTGACGAATTCATCTTTCCTCTTCTATAACTGTTGTCCATCTGGTGATGGGAAGCGCGGTGAGAATCCGCCACTGCCCCGCAACTGTAATCGCTCAAGAGCTGAGCAAAATGCCACTGGAGACCTGGGAAGGCGCTCAGTTCGCTCAAGGCGTGAGTCAGGAGACCGACCAGATGCCCATCTTGGGCGTTTCCGGCTTCGCTGGGAGAGCCGGGAAGCTTTCTTGCTGTTCCTTCGGAGGCCGCGTTGTCAGGCGTCCTCTGTAAATAGCAGTGCGATGTTCGGGAAAGCGGTGAAAAGCCGCTACTGCCCCGCAACTGTAAGCGACATTGTTCTTTCAAGACCGAGGCATGCCACTGCCGCAAGGCGGGAAGGGGCCAAGGTCACGACGTCGCAAAGTCAGGAGACCGGTCGCGCTGCTGATGTATTTGTTCCTCTTCCGAGGGGAAGGAGAATTTTTGTATGAAGATATTCGCTGCGAATTGTTTGCCGTGTGCAAGTTTTTCACCCGCGAGACAAGTGTCAGGGCACGACTTCAGTCGTGCCGTCCGTGCGCCAAAGAATTCTCGGGCTTTAGCCCCTGCGCTAGGAAAACTGCTTGCTCTCGTCGTACTCACAGTGGTTCCGTGTTTCTGCTTTGCCGCCGATCGCTCCGGCAGCATTCGCGGCGTGATCACCGATCCCCTGAGCGCCGTGGTTTCCGAGGCCACCGTTGAGCTCCTCCAGGGAGACAAACCAGCTGCTACTACCACCACCGACCGCCAGGGCGGCTATCGCTTTTCCGCGGTGACTCCGGGACACTATGCTGTCCGCGCCCGAGCCGCGGGTTTCGCACCGCAACAAAGCGACGTGGTCTATGTCGGCGCTGGAAATGAAGCTAGTGTCAATCTGGCTCTTAAAGTCGGAACTGTCTCTCAGTATGTAGTAGTTTCCGCCACCGGGACGAAGACCCCCGAGTCGCAAGTCGGGGCCTCCGTTTCCGTTCTCACTGCCGGCCAGTTTCCTAACCGGCTGGATGTGCTGGAGCCTCTGCGCACGGTTCCCGGCGCTCAGATGGAACAAAGCGGCCAACGCGGCACTCAAGCCTCACTGTTCCTGCGCGGCGGCAACAGTGATGCCAACAAGATTCTGCTGGATGGGGTTCCTCTGAACGACATCGGCGGCCTGGTGAACTTTGGCACGCTGGCCGCGACCGCCGTGGACCAGATCGAAGTGCTGCGCGGGCCCAACAGCGTTTTGTTTGGCCCCGACGCCATGGCCGGAGTCGTCAGCCTGACCACCCGCCGCGGCACAACTCCGCTGCCCGAACTTTCTTATGCCTTCGACGCCGGAAACTTCAACAGCTTCCGCAGTGATGCTTCTCTGGGCGGAGCATTCCGGCGACTGGACTATTTCGGTGATGTCTCCCGCTTCGACACCGGCAACAGCATTCCCAACAACACCTTCCACAACGGCACCTATGTGGCTAACTTGGGGCTGGCGATCAATCCCACCACAGAGCTGCGCTTCACCGGACACTACACCACTACCGCCCTGGGTCTGCCCAACGCGATCCAGTTTTTTGGCATACCCGACGATTCTTTCGAGCGCGACCAGGATGGCTATCTGGGCGTGACCTTCTCCAGCCAGACCACCACGCGCTGGCACAACCTTGTCCGCTACGCAGCGACGCGTCTGCGGCTTCAGAGTGTGAATCCCAGTCCCACGGGGACTCCGTTCGATCCTTTCCCCGGAGTTGATTCGGGACCGAATTTTCTCGGCCTGCCGGTGACCATCCACGGCGCCAATGGCTTCAGCGCCACTGGACAAGCGATTTTGGATTTTGCCGGGACTTACCCGGTTCTCACCAGCAGTTCCAGCAAGCGCGACTCGATGTACGTTCAGTCCGACTACACCTTCAACTCCCACCTGCTGGCGCTGTTCGGCTTCCGCTACGAGAATGAACGAGGGTTCACGCTGAGCTTCGGAACCAAGACGCCTGCCAACCGGGACAATTTTAGCTACATTGCCGAGATCCAGGCCAGCCGGGGCTCGCGCGCCTATCTGACGCTGGGTGGCAGCGTGGAAGACAACGCAGTTTTTGGCGTGGTTGCCATCCCCCGCGCCTCGCTGGCCTATTACCTGGTGCGTCCGCGCAGCCAGGGTTTCTGGAACGGCACCAAGTTGAAATTCAATTACGGGCAGGGAATCAAGGAACCGTCAATCTTCCAGGCCACGGACTCACTGTTCGGTCTGTTGTCGAGCTTGAGCAATGGCGCGCAGTTGATCGCGCAGTTCAACGTTGCCCCTATTGCCGCGGAGCGCTCGCGCAGCTTCGACTTGGGCTTCGAGCAACTTGCCTGGAACGGACGCGCCAAGTTCGCCGCCACCTTCTTCCACAACCAGTTTACGAACCAGATCGAGTTTGTTCCCGGCGCCGCGCTGCCGGTCCTTGGCGTTCCGCCGGCCGTGGCCGCACAGGCCGGCTTTGGCGCAACGTTCAACTCCGGCGATACGCGCGCCCTGGGGGCCGAGACCGAAGTGGAACTCGCGTTGGGACACGGCTTCACTGCGCGCGCCGCTTACACTTACCTTGACGCTGTGGTGGAGCGTTCCTTCAGCGGTGACGCCTTCGATTGTTCCCAACCCAGTCAACTGTTGTTCTGTTCGTTCAACCCGGCGTTTCCCACCATTCCCATCGGAGCATTTGCGCCGCTCCAGGGAAACCGGCCGTTTCGCCGCGCGCCGAACACCGGCAGTTTCTCTCTCGGATATGCGCGGCCGAGATTCAATCTGGTATTGAGCGGCCTGCTCGTCAGCCGGCGCGATGACAGCACCTTCCTCGGCCAGCAGGACGCATTCTTCGGCAACACTCTGCTCCTGCCCAACCGCAACCTGGATCCGAGCTACCAGAAGCTCGACCTGAGCGGCAGCTTTCGCGTGAACCGCCACCTGTCGCTTTACTCCGTGGTCGAGAATCTGCTCGACCAACACTACGACCAGGTCATCGGCTTCCCGGCCTTGCCTCTAACCTTTCGTGCCGGGTTCAGGGTGACGCTGGGAGGAGAATCGTGGAAGTAGGGGCGTGGAAAGCACCGCGTAGTGAGTCCGTTTCCGAATTGGCGACAACAAGGCTAGCGACTATTCGGAAATAAAGGGCGTTTATCGGTACTAATCGCGCAGCCAAAAGCTAACTCCCGGTTTGCCCGTCATCTGTGAATAAACCGCGCTAATTTCTAGAACAGTGCAGGTACAGAGTAGAATGCGCGGGAAAGGCGGATATAGCCAAGGTCGAATCCAACCTTAACCAGGGACCGAAATCTTTCCAGGAGGCGCATCATGTTGGGAATTATACGACGATTGCTGATCATTTCCCTGACTGTGGCGACTTGGCTGCACGCGCAGGAACGACCCGTGGTTTTCGTGGATGTCACCGTTGTTCCGATGGACAAAGAACAGATTCTGCCTCACCAAACGGTAGTAGTGGTGGGCAGGCGAATCTTGGAAGTAGCGTCCGTGGCTTCCGTCAAGGTGCCCCGCGGTGCACTGAAAATCGACGGCAAGGGTAAGTACCTTATGCCGGGCCTAGCCGACATGCATGTTCATTTCATCAGACCAGCCATTCCGGGACAATTTCAGCCGTCCGCCTCGAAAGACTACGCCCAGGAAAACCAGGATCTGGCACTGCTGTTCGTGGGCAACGGCGTAACCACAGTCCGAAATATGTGGGGCGATCCGGCTATCGATGCTTTTGCGAAAGAGGTCGATGCAGGGCGCGTTCTCGGGCCTCATATCTACTCTACGGGACCGGTCACCGATGGCAATCCTCCTCTCTGGGAGGGTGCCCGGATCATTGAGACACGCGAGCAAGCTGAGAAAGCCGTACGGTCCGACAAGCAGGCTGGCTACATCGCCGTCAAGGTGGTTGATCGACTCTCGAAAGACGCTTACCAGGCTTTGGTCGCCGCAGCCCAGGAACAGGGTATACCCGCGGTCGGACACGTGCCGACCGCAGTGGGCTTGTCTGGAGCGATTGCTGCTCGGCAGTATTCTATTGAACACTTGACCGGCTTCTGGCAAGCGCTGCAGGCTGACACGTCCGCAGCCCAGAAGAAATCGCCCCGCGAATTGGTGCAGCAGGCGGACTTGAAAAAGCTCTCCGGCATCGTCCAAGCAATAAGAGCGGCAGATGTGTGGAACTGTCCCATTCTGGCAGTTGGGAACCACATTATCCGAACCGATGCGGTTTGGTTCCAGCAACAGAGCCTGGTGCCTCCGGCCATAGTTGAGAGATATAAAAAGGCATATACCCTTAACCCGGATGATCCGAGGTTTAGCCCAGAAGCGCGTGCGTTGAATAACGCAATCGTCAAGGCCCTCCACGACGGCGACAGTAATCTGAGGAGTGATTCGGCCCAGTAGGTACCGGGAAGTCGGCAAGGCACTTGCGAATACTAACGCGCAGTTGGAGGGACCGATTGTCGGTACTTAGTCCTGTTGACGTCCCCCAGAGCAAGCTACTCCGAAATCATCCCGATCGTCCCCAGCCAGGTCTCCACCAACTGAGGCCATGCGGTAATCGGAAACTTTGTGCGCCGCAGCCCAAACGCATGTCCGCCCTGCGCATACAAATGCATCTCCACGGGAACACCAGCGTTCTTCAGGGCGATATAGTACGCCAGCGAGTCGTTTACATTATCCACGTGGTCATCCTCCGCCTGCAGCAAAAACGTAGGCGCCGTCTGGCGGGTGACAGGAACATCGGGATTCAATCCAAGCTGTCTATCGGCTGTCGCCGGATAACGAACCACAAACTTTTTGACACCTTGCTTAGCATCCCATTCCGCCGCGGAAATCGACAGATGCCCCGGATAAATAGCCACCGCAAAATCCGGACGGCAGCTCTCTTTGTCAGCGGCATCGACAGGCGGATACAAACGCTTCGCAAAGTGCGTGCTCATCGCTGCCGACAGATGCCCGCCCGACGAAAACCCAAGCACGCCAATCTTGTGTGGATCGATGTGCCACTCCGCCGCGTGAAAGCGCACCAGGCCCACCGTCCTCTGCGCATCTTGCAACGCCATCGGTGATTCCGGATACGGCCCCGATTTCGGATACGGTCCCACATCCGTCACGCGGTATTTCAACAGCACACAGGTGATCCCCTTGGGCGTCAGCCAATCACAGACCTCCGTGCCTTCAAGATCGATGGCCAGAACCTGGTAGCCCCCACCAGGGAAGACGACGACCGCAGCGCCCGTGTTCTTTCCTGTTGGCGAATAGACCGTCATCGTAGGCCGCGACACGTTGCTCACCCCTACCGCCGGCCTGCCGGCAACCAGGAACTCCTTCCCCGTCGTCTTAGCGACCTCCGGCCCCGCGACAGGCTGGGGATCAGGCGCCGTCCCCGGCCATATCGGCACTTGCGTATGTCCCGGCGATGGTTGCCACA
>DATDGY010000160.1:0-6923 GCA_036521855.1 Candidatus Angelobacter sp. | reverse complement strand
TGGCCTTCGCGGATGGCATGCATCGCCTCATAACCCTCGATCGTTCGCCACGCTCCGTCCGCTGATCGGAACCCCAGGCTAGCCGTAATCCGCTTCTTGATAAACCGATGGTCTTGCTCGATCACGTTATTCAAATAAGGTGCCGTTCGGCAGCGACAGCGGACGGCGTGGGCGCGCCCCCAGATAATGCGAGCCGCAGGAACAACTTGGCCGCGATCAGGTCTCGCCTGGGCGATAACATGAACTCGATAGTCTCGCTGGCAGAGTCGACCACGCGAGACAGGTAGGCCCAGTTGCCTGCGACTTTGACATATGTTTCATCCACTCTCCAGGATCGATTCGGAGGCGGATCTCGCGGGGAAGTCGCTGATTCAAAACTGGCGAGTAGCGCTGGACCCAGCGCCAGATCGTGGCGTGAATCGACGGACAGGTTCCGCTCGGCCATGATCTCCTCCAGGTCGCGGTAGCTTAGGGAGTATCGCAGATACCAGCGAACGCACAGAAGTGTAATGCGCCGCAGTCGTTGCCCCCGACGTTCTCACGATAATCTCCGGCTGGTTTCTCAGATTCTCGGCGGGCGTGGGTCGCCGAAACTGTCGGTGGATGATCCGGGTGGGATAGGATACTTGCCTGTATAGACAACGGCGGTATCCCGATGGCGAGAGGGAGAAGAAAGGCGGGATTTGGAGCGCCCGGCAAAAGCAGCCGGGCGATCTTCGCGTCTTATAGCCCAAGGCCTCCGCTCGGGAGCCTCACCAAAGAAATGGGCTGACTTTAAGAACTGCTGAGCGGCACGGGGGCGGAAACCAGAAACCCTCCAGCACGGATGAAGTGTGCCGGAGGGTTTCTAAAGCCGATTTCTTCGGAGCCAACTCCGTCGCATCGGCCTTGGGCATCCGCCCGGGCGCGACCCCTGGCGGACAGTCGAGAAAAGAATCGTTACGTGCGCGAGCGGTAGTGGCCATCGCCGGCGACGATCCAGCCTTGCTGGCAGGCCTCGGTAATCGCCAGTTGCGCGGTGCGTTTGGAACACTCGGTGAGCGTCATGATGTGCTCGCGCAGTTGGTTGTAACGCGCTTCGCCGCCGAGGTCCGCCAGAGCCTGGGTGATGTCGGCTGCTGCCACCTTGCGACGCGCGGAAGCAGTTGCCGGCGGCTGGCCGGCCGGAGAGAACCACAACGTATCGGGATCGAGATCGAGCAGGCGTGGCGGCTGCGGAGCGGCGTAACGGAACTGGAAGCGCAGTTCGACAGTGTGGAACTGCGGGGAGGGTCTGGTCAGTAGCAAGTAGCTATCGCCCACGGCGTGCAGGGCGCTGGAACCGCGGAAGGCGCTGCCGATCTCGTAACGTCCGATGGATTTGCGCACGTGATGCACTACGATCAGCGCGGCACGCGAAGCTTCGCGCAACCGCAGCAGACTCTGGCACAAAGCAGCCATGGCGCGGGTGTCGTTTTCGTCCTGATCGTGGGTAGAGTAGAGCGGGTCCAGAACGATGATCTCGGCAGCGGCCGCGCGGGCGGCGGCGAGGAAGTGATTCAGGCCTTGAGGCGCATTGAGCAGATGGCCGGTGGCGCGCGTATCTACGAACAGGTTCTGGTCGGCGGCATTTCCCATGATGCGCCGCATGGTCGCCAGGCGGCCGACGAACTGCGGAACGGGCAGTTCGAACTGACAGACCAGCACACGGCGCGGAGCCGGGATGAGAAAACCGGTGCGGTCCGATCCGGCCGCCAGCGACAGGGCGAGATTGGCGACCAGCAGCGATTTGCCTACCTTCGGCTCTCCGCCCACGAACAGGATTCCCTGCGGGGGCAACAGTCCGGGTTCCACCAGGCAGGGCGGCGCGGTGGGCGGCTGTTGCTCCAGCAGTTGAGCCAGTGACAGGACACTGGGCTCGGCATCTTTCTGGCGTATGGCGGCGCTCATAGCAGCGCCTCCGTGGTGGCATCCAGCAGAATCGCTTCATTCACCACAGCGGCTTTGCGCGCGGCGGCCACGCGCAGGGAGGTCATGGCCAGTTTGTTTACCTTGCGCGGGATGCCTTTGGTGGCCTGATACAGCGCCTGGCGTGCAGTGTCGTCGAATAACGTCTGTGAGACACCGGCGGCTTTGAGTTGATGAGTGAGGTAGGCATCCAGTTCTTCGCGGGAGAGCCCCTCCAGGTGATACTGCACGGCGATGCGCTGGCGCAAGGGTTCGTGCATCTGCAGCGACAGCGTGCGGCGCAGCAAGGGTTGGCCCACTAGCAGCAGAGTCAGGTAATGCGAAGAATCCATATCGAAGTTGAGCAGCAGCGGAAGTTGTTCGAGGGCGGCGTGGGGCAGCAGTTGGGCTTCGTCGCAGATGAGAATCGGGTGCTGCTTCTTGGTCTGGTTGAGGCGCACGATGGCTTCGGAGATCTGGCGCACCAGGTCGCCCCGGTAGTGCGCCGGGACCAGGTCCAGTTCCAGCGCGAGCTGCCGCAGCAGGTCGAGAGCCGATCCGCAGGTCCAGTACAGGTACAGGATCTTATAGAGATTGGGATTGAGTCCAGCGGTGAAGGTGCGCGCCGCAGTGGATTTGCCTGCGCCTACTTCTCCGGTGAGCAGACCGGCACCGTGATGATCGACCAGGAACTGGAGCCGCGCCTTCACCTGGGTCCAGGACTGCGAAGCAAACAACTGCTTGGCATCAGGGCTGTCGCCGAAGGGAGGTTTCTTGAAGCCGAAGAAAGTCTCTACCATGGCGCGGAATCCTCCTCGTCATCCTTTTGGTCGTGGAGCAGTTCGACGAAGTTAATGCCGGTAGGTTCGGGAGCAGCCGTTAGAACTGGCTTCAGAGAAGGCAACTGGCCGTTGACGACGGGATCGACCAGTCGTGCTACGCCCTGCGATTTCCCTTGGAAAAAGATTTCGACGGAAACGGAGTCGAGCGGATCGAAGCGCACTTCGACGGTTTCGCCGGTCAGTTGCGGCGGGGCTTCATAGTAGCGGTTTTGCAGCAGGAAAGTGCAGTCACGGCGCACCAGGCGATTCAGGCGATGGAAGAAGAGACGACGCAGATCGGTGGCCGGCGGCAGTTGCCGGATATGTTCGATATCGCGCTGCCAGCGCACCAGCGGGGTGGTCCCCAGAGCGCTGTGTTCGGTGCGGTGATAGGCATTGTCGATCCAGGCCCACAGGCGCTCGTTGAGATCTTCCAGCGAGAGCGTTTGTTTCCGATCCAGGTTGGCCAGAAACTGTTCGCGGACGGAGCGGAAGTAGCGTTCGATCTTGCCGCGCCCCTCGGGCTGATAAGGCGGCGTGTGCACCACCAGGATTCCGATGGAAGCGGCGATGCGCGCCAGTTGCTGGCCGCGATAGATTTTGGCGTTATCCATGTAGAGGCGGACGGGCAGACCACGGGCGGCGATGGCTTGGCGCAGACAGTCCAGGCAGGCATCCAGTCCCTGGCTGGTATAGAACTGGGCGTGCGGGATGAGCCGGCTGGCATCATCGAGAGTGGCGTGCAAGTAGGCCTGTATCTTGCCGCCGCCGGGGCGCTGGACGTAGGGCCCGAAGAGCATGTCGGACTGCCAGATCTGGTTACTGTGTTCCGCTTCGAACTTCTTGTGAGCCGGTGGAGCGAGCAGTTGCTTTTCCGAGAGACCGCGCTGTTTGAGGAAGCGATACAGCGTGGAGGCGGATATCGCCGGCTCGTTTTTGCCGGACGACAGAGCCAGTTCGCGCAACAGCGTGGTTCCGGTGCGATGCGGGTTTTCGCGCTTGAGGCGCTCGATCAGTTCGGCGAGTTGCGGCGTGATGGTGCGCGACTGTCCCCGATCCTGCCGGGCTTGCGGCGCCAGAGCTTCGAAGCCGCCGTTGCGGTAGTGGAGTGCCCATTCCAGCAAGGTATCGACTGAAACGGAAGTGCGTTCGGAATGCGGAATCTCGTAGTGGCGGGCGGCGATCTCTTGCGCGCGACGGGTGAGTTCGCCTCGGGGCAGAGATTCCAGCACCAACGGCGCAATCAGTCCGTAACGGAACAGGGCGACTTTTTCGGCTTTGGCATCCATGAAGAAGATCTCCTGAGCCAGAAGCATAAGGCCGAGGGCATGGCCGGCTCCATGCAAAAGCTGTGTGGGGGCCCTCAGGCGGGAGGCGCCGCGGGACGGAGCGCGGCACAACGCCCGTCCGGAGCGAGAAACGCCGGCCAGCCCAGCAGGTGGAATCGCAGATCGGCAAACAGGAAGCGGTGGGCGGCGATCCAGCCGATGAACTGCAACATATCCAGACCGCGGCGAACGAAACTTGGGGCGGGCGGTGGTGCGGCCAACGCCACCAGCGCCACGCACAGGGCAGTGGCCTGCCGTTGGAAGCGGCGAACCCAGAACTGGCCCCGCTGATACGGCATGGCCCCTTGCGCGGCAGCCAAGGCAGCCGCTGTCAGAGTGGCACCCTGGAGCAGGCGAGCAGCCAGAAACAGCGAGAGGATAGAGACACTGAAGCGGAGATAGGGCAAGGCAAACTCCGGCAACAGAGAAACGGTGCGTTTACAGAACCGGCATAGGTAACGGCGCACGCGGATGGAGCCATCGAATCCGGCGTCCACCAGCGTGCGGCTGTAGAAGCCATGCGCGGTGAGCGAGTGCTGAGACTGACACTGCGGACAGTGAGTGGGCCGATAGCGATCCGGATCGGCAATCTCTTCGGCATACTGTTGGATGGAGCCCGCGAAGGGATGTAAGATTTGCACAAGAACTCTCCCTCAGGAACGGATAAAACATGATCTCTTGGGTGGCGATGGACCGCATCGTAGAAAGAAAACGCGCCGCCGATGCTGGCTACCGCAAGCAGGCCGCGGAAAAGGTGCTGCGCTCGGATGCCAAGCGGCTCACCGACGGCGAGTTGCTGGCCAAGTTACGCTCTTTCGGCATCGAACTGGATCGGCCCTCGCTGGAGCGGCTGAGCGACCAGGCGTTGTCGGCCGAAGAGATCGCCCAGCCGCTGCTCGACCAGCGCACCTTCCACGGCCGGCACGAGCAGATGGAAAGCGACTGGATCTGGATTTGCTTGTCGGCGCTGTGGCAGCGCTGGTTTCCCGACAAGCCTTCCTTCGAGGCGCTGGACGACAAGATGCAGGCCGGGTATGACCTACGGGAATCCGGCGCCGTGGCGGTTTGCCGTGTGTGGCTGGATGCGTGGAGCGATGTGCAGAGCATCCTGGACAAGGCTGGCATGCGGTCGATTCAGGAGTTCGATGAGCGGTTCGGAGGGAGCCAATCGCTGTTCAACTGGATTCAGGATCTGGAAGACGAGTTGTGGAATGCGGGGTTGGAGGATCGGCAGTTTCTCACCGCCAGGATCGCGTTGTGCGAAGAAGGGCTGCGGCGCTTTTTTCGCACTGATGACGACTTGATGAGTGAGAACCGGCGGCGCGCCTTGGCGGAGTCCTACTACGAACTGGGCGAAACGGATAAGGCGGAGGCCCTCTATCGTGGCTGGCTGCATCTGGATCCGCGCTGGGGTTGGGGATGGATCGGTTGGTCGGATTGCTACCGATTCACGCGCACGGAGCGGCGCGATTGGAGCCGTTGCGAACAGATCCTGCGGGAAGGGCTTGCCATCGCGGAAGTCAGGGATCGTGCAGACATAGTCGACCGGCTCGCCGATGCGTGCGAGGAGCAGGGACGTAGCGAAGAGGCGGCGGAGTTTCGGAGGCAGGCGAAACGAATCACAGAAACTGTTGCGGTGTCGCAGAGCGTCAGCTCGGCCGGAAAAGTTTTACGTCAAAAGACCCAGGTCAACATCGGCGGCGCTGGACTACCTCTCAGCGAGATGTCGAACCTTGCGGCCACGATGCGCGAGACTACAGCTCCCATTACCAGGCAAAAGGTCGGCAGGAACGAGCCATGCCCTTGCGGGAGCGGCAAGAAATTCAAGAAATGCTGCGGCGCCTGAGCGCCTGACAGGTGGCCCCGGTACGCGTCTCGCACGCTGACGCCCCGCACACAACCGCATATCGTTCCGCTCCAAGCGAACTCAATCTGAGAAAAACCGCCCGACAAGAGGGCAACAATCGCGGTCGGTTACATTTAATTGCCCGTTTGCCGGAAACGCGCAGTACATCTCAAAGGCCGCGTGGAGTTGTTCAGGAGTGGCATAAGCCTCAAGATAGTGGGCTATATCTTCTGGTGCGAATTTGGCGAAGTTGTAAAAATAAGCGAAAAAGTTGGCTTGTCGACCGATGACAAGTCTTTCTGGTATTTCCGGAACCTGCATAAACGGGATGTGCCAAAGGACGGCATCGCCTTTAATCTCATCCCATCCATCAATTCCAGGAATGGCCACATCGAGGATCATCGCACCCCGAGTGATATGCGGATACCGTCGAACGAACGCATACGTCACCATTCCGCCGATGTCGTGACCAACGACGTAAACACCCTGGAGTTCAAGCGTCAACGCAAGCTGATACACGTCCCCCGCCATCGTCGCCGCATCGTAGCCGTCTGGCGCTACCGCTGAGCCTCCCACTCCCCGCAAATCGATGGCAATCACCGTAAACTGCTTTGCCAGACGCGGCATGATCGCGTGATACTCGAACCAGTCTTGAGGAAATCCGTGGATTAGAATAACGGCTGGACCTTGGCCTCCGCGAACATAGTGAAGTGTAGTTCCATTCACCTCTGCGGTCTCTGACACGTAACCCTCGCCGAGCAAAGTTTTCACTGGCGTATCTGCCTTACTCCGCATGACATCATCCTTCAGACTTTCTCCCTTCTTAAGTAAAACAGCTCTCGCCAGCTGGTGTTGCTAGTCGTCCCTACGCTGCTATTTCGGATGGAACTATTGTTCGGTCGAGAAACTCATGCATCAGCGAACCAATCCGATCCACTTCTTCTTCCAACGCGAAATGGCCCGTATCGAGAAGATGGAACTCTGCGCTGGGAATATCTCTTT
>DATDGY010000159.1:0-8782 GCA_036521855.1 Candidatus Angelobacter sp. | reverse complement strand
GATGTCATCTGCCGAGCACATGCCTTCGGCGAGCACTAAGGAAGTCAACGGGTGGAGTTTCACCTCGAACTCGGTTACCACGCCGAAGTTGCCGCCGCCGCCGCGCAGGGCCCAAAACAAGTCAGGGTTGTCGCGCCGGTCGGCGTGGACCAGCGATCCATCCGCAGTCACTAGCGTGAAGCCTACAACGTTGTCACAGGAAAGTCCGTAGCGTCGGGTCAGCCATCCGGTTCCCCCACCCAGGACCAAGCCTCCAGCGCCGGTATGGGAGACCACGCCGGAAGGGAAGACCAGCCCCGCCTTTTGCGTTGCGACATCGACCGAAACAAGCAGAGAGCCGCCGGCGAACCGTGCACGGCGGCTGTCAGGATCGACGGTTACCTGCCGCATTCTCGATAAGTCGATCACCAACCCGCCGTCGCAACTGCCGAAGCCGGCAAGGCTGTGTCCCCCGCAGCGAACAGCAGTGAGCACACCCGCGGCGGCGGCAGCTCGCACCGCAGCTTGCACGTCAGGTACATCTGCGCAACGGGCAATCAGGCCGGGCATACGCGCCACCATGCTGTTCCAGATATTTCGCGCGGAGGCGTACCCCTCTTCAGCGGGACGCAACAACTCTCCTTTGAAATCGCGTTGCAGGGAGGAGCAAACATCGCCGATGGCGTGGGTCATGCCTGGCTCACCCGTGCGTCCGCCGGCGGCTTCGCAGGTACAAGAGCGAGATAACACCTAAGAAAGGAAGAAACGCCGGGACCGACCACCTCAAGCCTTCTACAAAGTAGGTCGAAGCCGAAATGGCCAGCAAGACCACGATGCCGAGGATTGTAAATAAAGGATGTCCCCGGAAGCGCATGGGCAGCCTGGCCACCTGCTCCGGCGGGATGGACTCTCGGAAGCGCAGGTGGGTCACCAAAATAACCAGCCACACGAAGAGCATTCCGGCAACCGCCGTTCCGTAAAGCAGCAGAAAGGCGTTACTCGGGGCAAAGATCGCGAGCAGAATGGCGGCGACCATGCCGGCAGTACAGGCCAGCAGCGCGCGATGAGGCACACCGTTGCGGCTTACCTTGCTCAACCATGCGGTTCCATAGCCGTCACCGGCCAGCGAGAAAACCATGCGGGTGGAGAGATAAAGGTTGGTGTTCACGCTGGAGAGCGCGGCGGTGAGCACCACAAAGTTCATGACCGCCGCCGCGAAAGGTATGTGCGCAGCAGCGAATGCCGTGACAAAGGGACTCCCCTTGATCCCCGACGAACCAGCGCTCTGATTCCACGGCACCATGGTCACCATCACGGTGATGGCCAGCACGTAGAACAGGATGAGCCGGTAGACGATGTTCTTCATCGCGCGTGGGATGGAAACCTCCGGCGACTGCGCTTCTCCTGCGGTGACAGCCATAATCTCCACGCCCATATAGCTGGTGATGGTGAGGGTAAGCGACAGCCAAACGCCCTTCCAGCCGCCCGGCAGAAAACCGCCATGCTGCGTCAGGTTGGCAAAGCCCACGGCAGAGCGGAATCCAATCCCGAAAATGAGAGCCAAGCCCACCAGGATGAAGGACACAATGGCCACCACCTTGATCATGGCGAACCAATATTCGCTTTCACCCAGGCGATTGACTTGCATGGAATTCAACGCCACTAACGCGATCGAAGAGGCGACCACCCAGACCCATTGCGGCACAGCAGGAAACCAAAATGAAAAATAAATGCCAACCGCGGTCACCTCGGCGCCGATGGCGATGATCTGCACCAGTCCGTAGGTGGCGCGAACCGAGAAGCCAGCCCACGGATTGAGGTACTTCTCCGCGTAGACTCCGAATGCGCCGGCGACCGGATGTGTGACCGCCATTTCCGTCACCGCATAGGCCATGATCAGAGCAATGGCTGCGCCCAGGAGATAAGAAAGGATGACCCCGGGACCGGCCAGGCGGATGGTGACGCTGCTCCCCAAAAAGAGGCCAACACCAATGGCGCCGCCGATGGCCATCATGGTGAGCTGCCGCTGGCTCAGTCGCCGCTGAAGACCTTGGCTTCTACCGGGTTGAGGCGCCTGGTTGCCCAGCGCGACGGCGGCGGTGGAGGCTTCTTGATTGGTCATAGCTCGTCAAAACCAGGTGGTCCAGGAAGAAGGAGGTCCATGCTGTCACTTGAGAGCTTGGGAAGTGCGCTCAACCCGCTGCGATTTCATGCAACGCACTTCCAAACCTGCGGACTTCATCCAGCGTGTTGTAGTGTACCAATGATGCTCGGACCGCGCCGCTCTCTTTTGTCAGCCCCAAACGCTTCATCAACCTTGGCGAATACATATGTCCGTCACGGACGCCGATCCCGCGCTTCGCCAGCTCGTCGGTGACGGTGGCCGGTGAAATGCCCGGAAGATTGAAGCACAATGTTGGTGTCCGATGAGCCAAGTCGTCTTTATTGGTAATTCCATAGACGACTGCTTTGCTATCCGCCAGCACGCCGAGCATCTCGCGGGAGAGCTGGCATTCATACGCCCGGATGGCTTCGGCAGCGACCACCAGCGCGGTACGCCGGGATGGCGCCGCCGGATTGATTGTTCGTCCCAGATCTTCCAGGTAGCGCACGGCAGCGTCCATGCCGGCGACGTTCTCGTAAACATAGGTGCCTATCTCAAGTTTGGCAGGCGCCGTGTCCGGGATAAAGTCTTCCCGGAACGTGGGAAGCGCGTTCAGCGACTCCAGGCGGCCCCAGAGGAAACCCATATGCGGAGAAAAAATCTTGTAACCCGAACACACCAGGTAATCGCAATCGAATGCCCGGACATCGATAGGGCCGTGAGGACCGTAATGCACCGCATCCACGAATACCTCCGCTCCGGCAGCATGGGCACGCCGGGAGACCTGGGCGACGTCAAGAATGGAACCGATTGCGTTTGAGGCCAGCGTGCAAGCCACCAGCCGCGTTCTGGGCGAAAGCAATGCGTCCAGGTCTTCAGGGTGAAGCCGGCCATCATCTCGAAAGTGCCACCAAATGATCTTTGCGCCCTCCCGTTCCAGCGCGAGCCACGTAGCAATGTTCGATTCATGATCAAGGTCGGTCACGATGATTTCGCGGCGGTCCTTCAAGGATTGACCGATAGCCAGGCTGATCAGCCGCATGAACGAAGTCGCGTTCATGCCGAAGGCGATCTCGTCAGGATGACGGGCATTGACCAGAAAACCCACGCTCTCTCTCGCTTGTGCAATCACCTGATCCACTTCTTGGGACTGCCGGTACCGGCCGCCCCGCTGGACATGCCGGCGGAGCAAATGGTCGGCCACAGCGGCGAGTACCAGGTTCGGCGCCTGGGCCCCGGCCGCATTATCAAAAAAAATGAATGGATCTTGAAGCGCCGGAAAGACAGAACGGACATGAGAAACAGGGAACGCTGTCATAGCAGTCCATCCTACAACGCAAACCGGCGTGCAGGACGGTTTACCGCAATCCTGTCATTGCGTGTTCTTTGGGTTTCCTGAGGGCGAGACCACGTGGTGCCAGTTGGAGCCGGAATGAATAAGGTAAGGTAGAGAGCGGTAGGATGCCATCCGGCTTCCCAATCCCATCCCTGGGTTTCCTGAGCACCCGACCCACGTACCGCGGGTTAAAGCAGGAATGAATTCTGCAGGATCCATCCACCGCGAGACCCCGTCCCGAATCCCGCGCCCCTGAGTTTGCGAAGGGGGCGCGCGGTGAGGGACCGGCCCCGCTGCCGTTACGCGTGAGCCGAGAACTTGCCTCGCTCGAGGTCGCTGCGGCGGAGCAGGTTCCTCGCCGTCGCCCGAGAAAACATGCAAGCTGGGAACGCTTGTTCCCGGCTCGTGCTCGGAATGGGTTCGTGGAAAGGGGAAACAGCCATGCAAGCACTTATTGATTCGATTGCACCTACAATCTCGTTCATCAGGAGCTACGGGCGCCGCTCACCTTGACATCCTAGTGGAAGCGCGGTATCGTCCACCTAGAATGTCTACTAAAGCGCAACGAGAGCGTATCGAGCTGCTGCAAGGAACCTTGGACCTGCTGATTTTACGCACGCTGCTTCTGGGGCCGGCGCATGGCCACGCCATCGCCAAGGCGATCGAATTCCGTTCCGAGGAGGTGTTGCAGGTCGAGCAGGGATCGCTGTACCCGGCGCTACACCGGCTTATCAAGCGCAGATGGATTTCGGTGGAAGAAGGCGTCTCCGAGAACAATCGCCGGGCCAAGTTCTACCGGCTCACGGCGGCTGGCCGGCGGCAACTCGCGGTCGAGACCGGCAAGTGGGACAAACTGGCGGGAGCAATCGCGCGGATTCTGCGGCCGGCGGAGCGGGAGAGCCAATCATGAAACGCCGCAGACGCATGCTCGAGGACCTGGACCAGGACATCCGCGAGCACCTCGCGAGGGAGACCGAGGACAACATCGGGCGCGGGATGGGGCCGGAGGAAGCGCGCTCCATGGCTCTGCGCAAGTTCGGCAATGTGACTCGGGTCAAGGAGGACACGCGCGAAGTTTGGGCTTTCGTTTGGACGGAGCAGCTCTGGCAGGACATCGTGTACGCCTTCCGCATGCTGCGCAAGTCTCCCGCCTTTACGTCTGTGGTAGTTCTCACCCTGGCGCTCGGGATCGGAGCCAACACTGCCATTTTCAGCGTGGTGCAAGGCGTTCTCCTGGCTCCGCTGCCTTACTTCCAGTCGGACCGCCTGGTGGTGCTTTTTGAGAGCAATCCGCGCTTTCCGCGCGTGTGGATTTCGTACCCGAATTTCCAGGATTGGCAGCGTAGCGCACGATCCTTCGAGCAAATGGCCGTGTTCATGGGGTGGAAAGGATTCGATCTGACAGATCCCGGTGAACCGGAGCACCTTGATGGGAAAGAAATCTCCGCCGGCTTCTTCACCACCTTGGGTGTGAACCTGGCCCGCGGCCGAGAGTTTACCGCGCAGGAGGACGGGGCGGCTGGCCCGCCCGCAGTCATCATCAGCGATCGTCTGTGGAGAAATCGCTTCGGCGGCAGCCCGGAGGCAGTGGGCAAGTCTGTGACCCTGAATGGAGTCGATTACACCATCGTCGGAGTCGCCCCGCCCGACTTTCGTCTCCTGGGCGATGCCGATGTTTACACGCCGCTGGGCCAGGGTGATCCAATGATCATTAACCATCGCGCGACCCATGCCATGTGGTGCATCGCGCGCCTGAAACCTGGAGCCAGCATACTTCAAGCGCGGGCGGAGATGAGTACGATCCAGAAGGGACTGGATGAGCAGTATCCCGATGCGAATCGAGACCTGGGCACGGATGTAACGCCACTGAAGGAGCAGATCGTCGGCGAAGTAAGCGGAACTCTGCTGCTATTGTTGGGAGCCGTGGGATTGGTCTTACTGATCGCCTGCGCCAACGTGGCCAATCTGTTGCTGGCGCGCTCGGCGGCGCGCAGCCGCGAGTTTGCCATTCGCTCGGCGCTCGGCGCGAATCGGTCGCGCGTGCTGCGACAGTTGCTGACGGAAAGCGTGCTTCTGGCCCTGGCCGGTGGGGGACTAGGGCTGGCTGTGGCCGCGTGGGGCCTGAACCCCGTGCTCGCTGCCGTGCCCGGAGCCGTGCCTCGCAGCCAGGAGATTGGCCTGAATGTTCCTGTGCTTCTTTTTGCATTTGGCGTTGCCGTCGGCGTGGGAATCCTTTTCGGGATGGCGCCGGCGCTGAAAAATTCGAGAGCCGGCTTGCAGGACGCGCTGAAAGAAGGAGGCCGAACGTCGGCCAGCGGCCGGGGCCGCGTTCAGAGCAGTCTTGTGATTGCACAGATGGCTCTCACTTTGGTGTTGTTGGTGGGCGCCGGCCTTCTGCTTCGTACTATCCGCAGCTTAGGCCAGGTTGATCCCGGCTTTGACCCACGGCACCTCATCACCTTCCGGGTAGGGGTCTCACATTCGTTGACCAAGACTGTGTCGGGCACCCGTGTTGCCTATCAGCAGTTAATCGAGCGTATTCGCAAAGTCCCCGGCGTTCAGGCAGCGGATTTTACCGACGTGGTTCCGCTGAGTAGCGACAGCGATATCATGCCCTTCTGGATCGGCTCCGAGAAGCCGGCCTCGCTGCAAGCGGCGCCGCGGCTGCAGGGGTTGCTCACCGGACCGGATTATCTCCGGACCATGGGAATTCCCCTTCTTCGTGGTCGTTTCTTCACTGACCAAGACACCACCCACTCGCCATGCGTCTGGGTGATCGACAGCGATTTGGCGCGCATGTATTTCCCAAACAGCGATCCGCTGGGCCAGACGCTCTCCGTCGGGTTCGCGAGCATGGGCCCCTGCATCATCGTCGGCGTGGTCGGCCATGTCAGGCATTGGGGACTGGATGAGCCAAGCACATACCCCCTGGGCCAAGCGTACTTACCAATTGCCCAGGACCCGGACCAATGGGTGCAGAGTAACTATTCCGGATTCTCCGTGATGGTGCGTACACCGCTCGAACCCACGGCCGTGATGCCCGCTATCAAGAATGCCGTTTATGGAGCGGGAAGCGACCAGCCGGTCTACCACTTGGAAACCATGCAGCAGGTGGTGTCGGATTCAATGTCTTCGCAGCGTCTTCCTATGGTCCTGCTCGGCGCCTTTGCGGGTCTGGCGTTGCTGCTGGCGTCCCTGGGAATCTATGGCGTGATCTCCTATTCCGTGGCCCAGCGTGTGCGCGAGATCGGCATTCGCATGGTGCTAGGGGCCGAGAAGCGGGACGTTTTCCGGATGGTCATTGGACAGGGTCTTCGCCTGGCCGTTGCCGGCCTTGCCATCGGCGCCGTGGGCGCGCTCATTCTCACCCGCCTGCTGCCGAGTTTTTCAAGCCTGCTGTATGGAGTTCGCGCCAACGATCCGCTGACGTTCGTCGCGGTCTCGATCATCTTGACCGGCGTGGCCATTTTGGCGTGCTACATTCCAGCGCGCCGGGCCACCCGCGTCGACCCCATGGTCCCGTTGCGATGCGAATAAGTGCCTTGCACGGGAACCATACGCATGAATGACAAGGGCACCCGATCTGGTACGCAAGCACCTCAAGATGGCGCAATTGGCCTGGCGCTTCCATTGGTTCAAAAGGCGCCTGGAGCGCGACGCCGCAGCCCGCAACTACACCGACGCCGCCCTAACGCCCGACACGGACGCTGCGTCTGAACTGTTGGAAATGCTGAGCGCCCACACTACAGCCGACGCCGCGATTCGGCAAAGACACGAAGCTGATAGCAGTCAGAGCCTGGTTCGATCGGCATGAGCCAGTTGCGCACCACCATCGGAACCGGGGGCGCTCCCTCCCACCACAGGCGGTTCCGTAGCCGGCTTACGCCCGTCGCAAAGCCCGCGTCCCAAGTTACTTTCTGTTCACTGGCTCCCGGCCGGCTGAGCCACCTTTTCGAGCACGATGTCGTGCTTGGACTGGCACTCGGTGGCCGGATTGTAGTTGGCCAGGCCGACAAGCTGGTCTTTGGTCGCATGGAATTCCAGCGGTGGATTGCGGACTTTGGCGGGCAAGCCTTTGAACTTTACTTTGCCGTCAGAGTTGGTGCCGGCTTCGAGGTCAAGCTTTCTGATGCCGCCGAACCCGTAGGCCATGTGGACCTTGACGGTGGCCGCGTACACCGGCTTGGCGTAACCGTCGGTCACTGTGACCTCAAGCGAGCAAGGCCCGACTCCGCCGTCGATCACCGGAACTTCCTGCGCCGGCGTTGGCGCCGGGCTCGGCCGCGCTGCCGGTGTAGGAGTGCGAGCCGGTTGCTGCGCTTGCACCCAGGCGAACGGACGCAAGCACACTGAGACAACTAGAAGAATTTCGAGCAGTCTTGGTTTCAGCATTTTGTCAGATCGAACGATTCCGCACTTGATCGGACCATCGTTGTGCGTCACGCAGATCACCCGATCACCCGATCTTGATCCTAATTCCCCACCGGCTTGGCGTTCGGACTCATGCGCATGGGCAATTTCCCGTCAGCATCTTTGGTCAGCGCCAGAAACTGCGTGTCCTGCATTAGCGACGCGAACACGGCATCCACCCGGGCTTCCATCATCTCCTTACTGCGGACGGCCTGGTACCGCTCATACTGGTAGAAATGCCGCTGCAAAAGCTCCAGAGCTTTGTCTTTCTCTCCGGCCTGAGCGTAGATGGCGGCCAGGTTATAGCTAGCGGGCAGCAGCTTCTCGTTCTCGCGGGCGATCTTGAGGGCCTCATCCGCGTGGCCATTGCCGGCCATGAAGGCCGCAGCGAACACCAGGTTGTAGGGATCTTTGGGATCGAGTTTGAGAGCTTCCTGGGTATAGAAATCGGCTTTGGCGGTATCGCCTTCGCTGTTCCAATAGACGGCCAAGTTGCGGTAGGCAAGCGCCAGCGGATACTCGCGCACGGATGCCTCCATTAACTCCAGTCCTTTCTTGAAGTCGCCTTCATGGATGGTCATCTTGCCCAGGCCATGCAGAGCTACGGCGCGCGACATGGGATCGGCGGGCATGGCCAGAATGGCGTCGAACGTCTGGCGCGCCTTCGCCCAGTCGCCAATGTGGTGCCGATACACCTCGCCCAGGTAGCGCAGCGGGGTAGGATCGGCGGGATCGGCCTGGTGCGCCGCCAGGTAGAGGCGTTCAGCTTCGAGGTAGTTGGCGGTGTTCTCGGCCTTCAGACCCCGGCGCATGTCTTTCTCCACCCGCGCCATCACGCCGCGATCAAAGTTGATGCCGTCGGGAACGGCGCCAATATCGTTGACGCCAAGCTTCTTCAGTTCTTTCGCCGCGTCTTTGGCCTTGCCGGGAAACATGCACTTTTGGTCGAGTAC
>DATDGY010000158.1:0-12951 GCA_036521855.1 Candidatus Angelobacter sp. | reverse complement strand
GTGGTAACCCAGAACCAGCGAACCGAACGGCTCTCGCTCGCCCAGGATGAACCCGCAGATAACAAAGTCCTGCTGGCTGGTGACCTTGATCTTGATCCACTCCGCGCTGCGGCGCGGCTCATACTTGCTGTGTGCGTGCTTGGCGATGATTCCTTCCAGCCCCTTTGCCTGCACGGCCTGGAGCAACTCGTTGCCTTTGCCGGCAAAGTGATCGGAGTAGCGGACAATTTCGTCGGGCAGCACGATCGACTGCAGCAGACGCCGGCGGTCAATGAGCGACGCCCGGCGCAGGTCGAAGCCATCGAGGTAGAGCAGATCAAAGGCAAAGAAGTTCAACGCCTGTGGCTTCCCGCCTTTGACCGACTTGTGGAACCCCACGCGGTTCTGGAGGAGTTGGAAGCTGGGCGTGCCGTTTTCGTCCAGGGCCACGATCTCGCCGTCGACAATCGCGGTCTCCGCCTTGATACTTCGCGGCAAGGCTTGCGCCACCTCAGGGAACTGTTTGTCCATCACGTTGCCCCGTCGCGAGACCATGCGCGCCTTGCCTTTCTCGATGAAGCACAGGGCGCGATATCCGTCCCACTTGACTTCGTACAGCCAGTCGCTGCCGGCGGGGAGCGAGCTGCCTAGCACCGCCAGCATAGGCTCGATCTTCTCCGGCATTTTCCCCGCGACCGCGCCTTCGATGGTGGACAACTCGGCTGGTCCCTGCAACACGCTGCGAATGTCGTCCTCGGGGTTCCAGCCGGGACGCACGGCGAAATCTTTCTTCTTGATGAGCAGCCAGTCTTTTCCTCCGCTGCGGTTGGTGCGCACCAAAGCGAAGTCGCCCAGCAGCTTTTGCCCATGAAAACGTATCTTCAGGTCGCCGGCTTTCCATTGATCGACGGGGGGCT
Source organism: Candidatus Angelobacter sp. (assembly GCA_036521855.1). Classification (GTDB taxonomy): domain Bacteria; phylum Acidobacteriota; class Terriglobia; order Terriglobales; family Acidobacteriaceae; genus Angelobacter. Next base: position 12,055 of record DATDGY010000158.1, on the reverse strand, counting down.
TATCGCCCAGCCAGTCGTACGTCCCTCGGTCCCACAGGATCACCTTGCCCGCGCCGTAGTTGCCGGCTGGGATGGTGCCTTCAAAACTCCCGTAGTCCATGGGATGGTCTTCCACCAGAACCGCCAGCCGCTTGATGGTGGGATCGAGCGTGGGACCGTTGGGCAGGGCCCAGGATTTAAGCACACCGTCCATCTCCAACCTCAAGTCATAGTGCAGACGGGTGGCGCTATGTCGTTGAATAAAAAACAGCTTTCCCGCCCCCTGTTTGACCTCCGCCGGGGGCTCCGGGGTTCGAGTGAAAACCCGCTTGCGGCGATATTCCTCTAATGACATGGATGATTCCGCGGTCCCTTGGGCAGATTGTAATGCACCGGATTTTGTGCTAAACACGTAGTTTCGCCCAGGAAGCCAAAGACTTGGAGAAAATTCAATGGCCAGTACCGTATGGAAGGGGCACCTGACATTCGGGTTGCTTTCCCTTCCCGTCAAATTGTATAGCGCAGCACGCGGTGAGACCGTCAGCTTCAACCAGCTTCACAAGAGCGACCATTCCCGGGTCAAGCAGGTGCTCTACTGCCAGGCCGAGGACAAGCCTATCCCGCGCAGCGAGATCGTCAAAGGCTACGAATACGAGAAAGACAAGTACGTCGTCGTGGAAGACGAGGAGATCAAGAAGGTCGCGCCCAAGACGGCCAAGACCATGGAAGTGCTCGAATTCGTAAAGGCCTCCGAGGTCGATCCCATCTTCTTGGAGAGCTCATACTACCTGGTCCCCGACGAGGCCGGCGAGAAGCCGTATGCGCTGCTCTTTGAGGCGTTGCGTCAGAGCGGACACGTGGGCGTGGCCAAGATCGCCATGCATAACCGCGAACACATTGTGATCTTGCGGCCGGGCGAGCGCGGCATCCTGCTGCACACCATGTACTATCCCGACGAGATTCGCCAGGTGGAAGAGTTCCGCACCGATACCAGCACCGTGAAGCCCAAAGAATTAGAGCTGGCCAAGACGCTGGTCGAGTCCCTGGAAGCTCCGTTTGAGCCGGAGAAATACAAGGACAACTATCGCGAGAACCTGATGGCCATGATCCAAGCCAAGGTCGAAGGCAAAGAGATCGTGGAGACCGCCGCGCCCACGCACAAGGCCCCGGTCATCGATATTCTTGAAGCCCTCAAGATGAGCTTGGCCGAAGGCAAGAAGCCGCCGCGCGGAGTCCGTGAAGCTACGACCGGCGCCGAAGTTGAGACCAGCATCGATTCCGGCAAGTCAAAGAAGGGACGGAAGAGTTCCGCCGGAGATTAAGCGGCGCGCCCAGGTAAGTGGGTTCTTGGAAGCGATTGGCCGCTCCTCGGCCTAACCAACACTCTCAATTTGATGAGCGGACTCGCGGTCTACTCGATGGCCGCCGAAAACGTGAATCGTCCTCGTCCCGGCCAGAACTTCGCCTGCATGCGGGGTCCCTCGAGGAATGTAGTATTCTTCTCCCGCGTTGAGCGGAATTCGTTTTCCATCGATCAGTAACGTATAGCAACCTTGTACGACGAGAACGTATTCGTCGAATTCGTGAACATGAGTGCCGGAGGCCGCGGTTTCGTCGCACGTCCAAAGCGCCATTTGGCTGCCATCGGCCCCATCGAAAACATAACCCTCAACCGCAGGGGTTGCTTGATCGCTGCTTGCAATCTTGTTTGCCGGGTGCTTCATGAATTTGGGGAATTCGTTCATAGCTGCGATTATCGGCGCACTTAGAAACCGATTTCAAGCGAGCTTCGACAATGAGTACTTTGTGATCGTCTGACCTTCGGCGAGGCACGACCTGTCAGCTTCCTACTGCTGCCTACTGCTTCCTACTGCAATCCTCCATGGGACGGAGCCGCATCCGTCTTGGGCGCCGCAGACTTCGCCGTAGATACCGTGACGCTCTTCATGTTGTCGTCCGGAATGCGGTCAATCAGAAGCGCAAAGGGATCAATACCCGCCTTGTCCGGCAAGGACGCCGTGACGAACGTAAAGGTTGAGATCTTCTGGGTAATGTGCACGCGCTCGCGGTACAGCGTGTCGCCGTATTTCTTGTTCCTGGCCGGCTTGGCGAACGCGCCGATATCGATCCAGTCATCGACGGGAACTTCGGTCTCGTTGCCTTTGGCGTCAGCCTTGTATTTGTGCGCTTCCACGTTGATGGTGACGTCATACTTGCCGTCCGGGCGCTTCTGCGCGCTCGCCTCCAGGGTGCGATTGGAGAACAGCGTGATGTCCTCGAACAGGTCCTTGATCAGGTATTGCAGGTTGGGCGGCGTTTCCTCGCGCAATGCATCCACCAGAGCATGAGAGGTCGGATACGGCGGATTCGCGTACGCGTATTGATGGATTACCTTGCGCAGCGCGCGGTTGACAGCTTCTTCGCCGATCATCTCTTTGAGGTAGTAAAGCACCACACTGCCCTTACGGTAGTGGATGTAACCCTGGTTGGCCTCCACGGTGAGCAGCGGGCGCTCCTTCAGGCGCTCCGCGCCGCGTGAGCGCAGGTAGTTGTCCATTTCGTATTGCAGGAATTTGCGCATGGTGTCCCGGCCGTATCCTTTTTCCATCACCATGAGCGCGGAGTACTGCGACAGCGTTTCCGAGAGGAGGGTTGCGCCTTCCATGTTGGCGCCAATGACTTGATGGGCCCACCATTGATGAGCCATCTCGTGCGCCACCACATAGAAGACAAAATCAATGTCGTCGGGATGATCCAAATTGGCGATGAAGCCGATGGACTCTGAATACGGCATGGTCCCGGGGAAGGACTGAGCAAAGCGGCCCTGGATGCGCGGAAACTCGATGACGCGCGCTTCCTTGTGCATATAGGGCCCGAAGTTCTTGATGTAGTAGTCGAGCGATTTCTTAAGCGAGTTCATCATCCGCGGCACGTTGAAGGGATGTTCTTTGATGTAATAAACCTCCAGCTTGATTCCGTTCCAGTCCTCCCGCGCCACTTCATATCGGGCGGAGATGAATGAATAAAAATTCATCGATGGATGGTCCAACTTGTATTCGTAGTAATTGCGCCCGTTCTCCTGCCATTGGCGGATCAGCGATCCCGGAGCAACGGCGATCTGATCTGGAGACGTGCTGATCACGGTGTCCACGTCCACCCAGTCGGAGTGCCCGGGCAGATAAGTGTCGCGGCAATCGTCGGTGCAGTTGCGTTCCAGCGCAGGCATCAAGTCCACTTCCTTCAGCCCGTACTTCCTCCGGGTCACGGGGTCCTGGAGGATGCGCTGGTCGTCATAGCCGATCAGCGGAGCAATGGTATTGTTGAAGAATGTCCCATTTTGCACGATCGACACATTGCTCAGTTCGTTCTCAAACCCGCGGTTCTTGCTCTTGACAGTGAAGTGTATGGTGCGGCTTTCGCCCGGCTGCAACGGCGGATCAAAGTGGTAAATGCGGTAGTACAGCTGTTTGTCGTCTTTGCTCAGCGAAGCACCGGGGATGTCAAGGTCCGCGTCATAGTCACGGCTGAGAGAGAAGTGCACGTCGTTCAACGCCTGGTTGTAAGGATTTTGAATTACTTCCTCGCCGCGCAGGGTGATGTTGCGCGACGCTGGAAACATGTCGATGGAATACTTCACGCTGCGCACGCGCGGCTGCTGCAGCTTGTCATATTGTTTGTAATTCTTCTCGTAGTCCGCCTGGCGGCGTTCCAGGTCCTTGGGGCCCAGCAGCGGGTTCAGGACTTTGGTGTTGTAGTAAACCCAGCTCCCGGCAGCCGCGAAGACCAACACCGCCGCCATGGCAGCGAGGCGCCATCCACCATGAAAACGCTGGCCGCCGACGATGCGGCGTCCCCGCCAACGGTCCTGCTTGCCGCGAGGCCAGAACATGACAGTGGCGATGGCTAGCACCGCACAGGCGAGGCACCAGTAGACGGTGAACCAATCCCAGGAACCGGTAAACGGCGCTTCGCCAAAGAAATCGGAGTAGGTAACGTTGGGCCTGCCGCCAAACCGCGGCAAGAGGCTGGCGATGTTCAATGGCACCCAGATGAACGCATTGACCGCGATAAAGCCGATGTAGGCAAAGTAACCCACGTACTTATTGGGGGCCAGAGCATGAATGAGAAAAGCGAGAATGGAGAGAAAGACAAACAGGGACGCATCGGTAAACAACAGTTCGTGCAGGTAGAAGCCCAGTTGAAAGCGGTGGTAGTTATGCGCAGCCTGCACAATGATGCCGCTGAGAAGCGCGCCGATCTGCACAAGCATTACCAGCACCAGGAGCGAGGTCAGGCGCGACGCATAGGAGACCCACTCCGGGGTTGGAGTGGAGTCAACGATCTCATCCATCCTCTCTTCGCGGTCTTTCCATACCAACGTCCCCGCGAAAAAGGTGATGATAATGACGATGAACAGATACAAACTGCCGCGGATGATGTCGACGACCCAGTATGTGACCGGTAAAGTGTGCTCGCCGTAGCCTTCGGTGGCTCTAAAGATAAGAGAGAGCAGGCAGTTTAACGCGCCGGCAAACATGATGATGATAAACGGAATGCTGGTGACCGTGCCGCGCAGGTGGACTCTCAAGGATGCGAAGAACTTTATCCACGGCGCGGCGTGGTAATGAAAGGAAGGAGCCGGCTGGGCGGCGACGACGGCGCTTTGGCGCGCTTCGGACTCCGTCTCACGCGCCCTGGTTCGTTTCTCGGCGAAGCTGAAACGGAAATAGCCAAAAAGGAATACCGCCAACCCAACGGCGATCCAGAGAAGACGGTTCCATAACATCCAGCCGCTCCAGCCGACAGAAACGGTATTCTTCTCCGCCACCGTCCAGTACTTCGTCACCAGGGCAAAGGTACGGATACCGAACGGGTCCAGCAGTGCGCCAACATTCTCGTATTTGAGGTCGGACAGGAGGCCGTCGCCAACGTTATACCCGATGAACAACACTAACGCGGCGATGAAGGGTACGACCTCGTTTCGCGCCAGGACGGCCACCGCAAACAGGACAGCAGCCATGAAGAACACCGTGGGAATAGCGAACACCGTGATCGCCTGGAGGTGCGCGTGCCAGTCCACCGGGCCCCAAACCTCGGGATCTACCCAAGGCATGTACTTGGCTACCAGAATGCCGGCCGAGACGCCCAGCATGGGGATCACGGAAACCACAGTACCGCCAACAAACCGTCCCAGCAGGAAATCGCGCCGCCGCAAGGGAGTAGAGAAGATGATCTGGTTGGTATTGAAGCGGAAATCTCGGAGGGCAGCGGAGTTAATGAACGCTGCCATCATCACCAGCATGAACAGGGAAAAGATCGAATAATAGTTTTGAATCACGAAAGGAGCGTTGTGGTGGGTGTTGGTGAGGGCCGCTCCCACCGTTACGTTGTCGGTGGACACGACCGCGAATGCCAGAAGCCCAATGCAGACGAAGAAGATCCACAGCATCCAGGAGCGGAGCCAGAACTTGATCTCAAACCAAGCGATGTGCCAGAACATAAACTGCTCCTTAGTTCCAATCCTTGATCTTGCTGAAGAAGACGTCCTCTAGATCGGGCGCGCTGGGTATAAAACCGTCGCCCGGCGGCTGCTCTCCGTAAACATGAAGAAGGGGCCGGCCGCCGACGAGTTTATTGGAGACGACGCGGAACTGCTGTTCGTAGCTCGCCAACTCGACTTTCTCGATAGAGCGCTGCCAGATCCTTCCGTTGAGCTGCGCAATTGCAGCTTGCGGATCGCCCTCGTACAGCACCTTGCCATTGTGGATGATGGCCATTTTCTGGCAGAGATCCATCACGTCCTCCACGATGTGGGTGGAGAGGATCACGATCACCTGTTCGCCGATTTCAGAAAGCAGGTTATAGAAGCGGTTGCGCTCTCCCGGGTCGAGGCCGGCAGTGGGCTCGTCCGCGATCAGAAGTTGCGGATTGCCGATGAGGGCCTGGGCGATGCCGAAGCGCTGGCGCATGCCGCCGGAGAAACCGGTGAGCGCCTTCTTACGGTCGCCATAAAGGTTGCAGCGTTGCAGCATTGCGTTCACAACTTCTTTTCGTTCCTTCGATCTGGTAATACCTTTCAGCAAGGCGATGTGGCTGAGCATGTCCTGGGCGGACGTCCGCGGGTAGACGCCGAACTCCTGGGGCAGGTATCCCAGCCGCTTGCGGACCTCGTCTTTCTTTTTGAGCATGTCGATCTCGCCCATGCGCGCGCTTCCCGAGTCAGGCTCCTGCAGGGTCGCCAGGGTGCGCATCAAGGTGGACTTGCCCGCGCCATTCGGTCCCAACAGGCCGTACATGCCGCAAGGGATGGTCAAGGAAACGTTGTCCAGCGCCTTGACGCCGTTCTTATAGGTCTTGGAGAGGTTCTGAATCTCAAGTTGCATGCTCATATCCTTTTAAAAATGCGAAGCGGTTCATTTAGAGATACGGACGTGACCACGGGAAAGTTGCCGAAATCCGTTGCTGCTCGGCGTCGGGCGGGGTAGGAGCCCTTGTTTTTTGACGTTGGCGGGATCGCGAGGTTAGCCGGGAATGCCGTCATTGCGAGGGGCCAACGATCTCGACCACCCGATTCTTCTCGAAGGTCACCGTCACCAGCTCTCCGTCATTCCGGTATTGCGCCCAGCGGTTTCCGTAATCACCCGGGCTGGCGCCCACCATGCTTCCCAGGGCAAAGCTCACCTGAAGCTCGTTCATGCCCTTTTGGACCTGGTGCTGATCAATAGCATGCCATACATCCGGCGGCCAATGCTTGTAGAGATCGTGAGGATCCTCATAGTAGAAGATCTCATTAACGTTGAAGGTGAAATCGTCGCCCATGTTAGTTCCAATGGAGACGGCACAGAGTCCGGGGCGGCCGGATTCTTCAAAGATAGCCATTACTTGCTTCCGAACCACGGCAACCTGCCCGGGGGCGAGTGAAACCGGCGCTCTTTGCGGGATTACATCCGTGACCTGCAGCTTATCGAGCGGCGGCAGCAAGCCGGCCTTGGGCGCAAACTCTACCGAGCGAGTTTGCGGGTGGTAACGATAGTAGGGAACAGAGTTCCCGTTGCGAACCCAGACGGTCTTGCCGGCCAGCTCCTTCACCGCCGACTTGAGATCGTAGGGGACGATGCGATGCGGGGTCACATAGTCGTCGTCCGTCAATGGAACCGTCGGCGGCGTGGGCAGCGGCGCTCCCGGCCGGGACCGCTCATAGAAAAGATAAGCGGTGCGTGCCGTCACCAGCCCCAGAACCACGATCATGATGAGCAGAAAACGTTTGCGCCAATCCGCATCCATGTCTCCTCAATGTATCACGCTAGATGACGGCGCTTCTCTCAAGCTCCCCGGCTATAGGTTGACGATATTTGCATGTGCGAATACCAGTCCCAGGGTAACGGCCGCGATCACAATCTCCCCCAGCACTCCCACCCTAAACGACCGCAGGCCATGCGTTGAGCGGCGCTTCCGGGGTTGCGGACAGCTACTCCAGGGCCTTGGTCTGGCGAAAAATAACGCCGTAGGTGTGACCGCCAACGCTGAATCCCTGTTGCACTTGCCCGGTCACGGACACTTTGGCTCCGTTGCCGGGAAGCCCGAAGTTCTGGCTGAAAACCCATATCCGGCCGGTGCCGTCGTTCACTTGGAACACGCCGTTGCCAAAGGCGCCGACGGCGTCTGAGGCCTGGCCGGCGATGGTGATGTCTTTGTTGGCGAAGCGGGCCGGATCGCGGTTGATGTCGGCGATGGAGGTGCGCGCGGAGCATCCCACGACGCAAACGACCAGCAGAACCAGCGCCGCCAACGCAAGGAATCGCGGGTATGGAGTGACTGAGGGATCGTCCATGCTTCAGGAGGATAGCAGATCGCGATCACAGGTTAGCGCGCGCCGCGTGCTTCGCTGGTTCCTGATCGAACTTCTGCTTGCAGCCGGCACAACAAAAGTAAAACCAGTTTCCCTGGTACTCGGACTTGTAACGGGCTTTGCTCTTATCCACCACCATCCCGCAGATCGAGTCTTTTGCCTGGGCTTCCGCAGCAGAGGAGGGAGCTGCCTGGCCCGCTGGTTCTTTGGCGCTGACTGAAGTCCTCCGCCGCAATTGGACGATCTCGGCCAGGATGCTCACAGCAATCTCCTCCGGCGTGGCTGCGCCCAGATCCAATCCAGCCGGTGCGCGGACGTGGCCCAGTTTGTCCGCGGCCATGCCTTTCTCGCGCAAGTAATCGATCACTTTCGCGGCCTTGGTCTTACTGGCTACAAATGCAATGTAGCCGGCGCCGCTGTCCGCCGCCCGCTCCACCGCTGCTTCATCGCCCTCGCCCTGGGTGGAGACGACAACGTAGGTCTGCGGGGTAATCTTCAGGCGGCCAAGATTGAAATCTTTTTCCGGGATGATTTGGGCATCGGCGAAGCCCTCGGCATCCGCTGCGAGTTCCGGCGCAACGACAGAGACGGCGTATCCCGCGATCCGGCCCAACTGGGCCAAGGTCCGGGCCACCGGCGAACGCCCAAGAATCAGAATGTGCGGGCCGGGCAGCATGGGTTCGATGTAGATGTCCAGCGCGCCGCCGCTGTGGCAGGTCATGGTGTAGTCCACAACGCCTTCGTCGCCATTCGTGCCGTCCGCTGACGGGCTGATGCGAACCAACCTTGGCTTGCCGTCAGCCATCGCCTTCAAGGCCTCTCGGATCACTACGGGTTGAGCGCAGCCGCCGCCGATCCAGCCCCACAGCTTACCGTCGGCGTAGATGATGGCCTTGTCTCCCGGCTTGCCCGAGGTGGGAGGCTGGCAGCGCACCACTGTGGCCACGGCAAAGGTCTCGCCCTTGGCCAGCAGCTCGGCCGATTGCTTCAGGAATTGATCAAGCATGTGCGCTCACCGTGTCCCGCATACGAGCATACTTGTTCGTTCGTCCCCGTCCCAGGTGATGTTCGAGCTCCAGCAGGCTCTCGAGGTTGTGCGCGGCGGCGAAAACGTCGATGTAGGGAAGGGCGGCAGCCATACCCCGGGTCAGAGGCTGGTAACCTTCCATCCCCAACAATGGGTTCAGCCAGATTACCTGGCGGCTTCGCCGACGGATCGTACTTAGTTCCTGGGCGACAATTTCCGGCTCCCCTGTGTCCCAGCCGTCGCTCAGGATGATCACCAGCGTATCCCGCGAGAGAAGCCGGCCGCTATAACGATAGTTGAAATCGCGGAGGGATTCACCAATCCTGGTTCCACCCGACCATCCCGCCGGTTCCTGGGACAGGGCCTGCAAGGCTTCCGGCAACTCTCGCGTGCGCAACGCGGCGGTAATCTCCCTTAGCTGAGCGCTGAAGACGAAGGTGTTTACACGCTTGAAATGTTTCTCAAGCGCGTAAGCGAACCTGACCAGGAACAGGCTGTAAGCGTTCATGGAGCCGCTCACGTCAAGCAGGATCACCAGCCGCGCTGGTTGCAGCCTGCGGCCTTTGCGGATCAAGGAGACCGGCTCGCCGCCACGGCTGATGCTTCTGCGTATGGTGCGGCGCAGATCGATTGGGCCGCGAGGCCGCGGCGTCTTGAGCCTTCGCGAGAGCCGCAGACTCATTTGTCTCAGCAGCCGCTGAGAGATTCGCTCCAGGGCAGGCAAGTCGCTGTGCGGAATCTGGGAAAAATCGACCTTCCTAAGGCGCTCGATTGCCGTCGCGCCGCTGACCGCCGTGCCGGTATCGTCAGTATCGCGAACCTGGCTGCTCCCGCCGAGCAACTCGATGGTCGCGCTCTGTGGCCGGCCCCAATCGTCAGTAGGTTGCTTCGGCTTCTTGCGCTCCGGATGCGCCTCTGCGCGTTGCTGGCCGTGCGCGCTCCAAAATGCGTCAAAGAGACCGTTGAAGATGCCCCAGTCGCTCTTCGAGGAGCAGAGCACCGCCCGGAGCGCAAGCTTGAGGGTCTCCCGATCGGTGATGCCGACGGCCCTCGCAGCTCTAAGGCAGTCCAAAGTTTCCTTCATGCCGCCGGGTAATCCGCTCCCACGTGCAAAGCGGCAGAAGTTCACGATGGCTGCGTCGGGCCGGATTGTGGGTTCACTTGGCACACGCTTCTCGGTTCAGGACAGAAGAAGTTCTGGAGGCCTGTACGACGAAGGCCGGGCCCTCCTGGCGCGAGTTTGAGTACGGGTATAGAATATTGCTATAGGCGAACAAATGGCGAACATCATATCTGACTCCCTATTCCCGCAAGTCGCTTCCGGCCAGCCCATCGTCGGTATTGCCCGGCTGGCGGCCCGCGGCGAGGCCGTCTCGGCAGGCCATCAAGTAGAGTATCTCACGCTGGAGAACCGCAGCCTGCTGACTCGATGTAACTCTCCACGCATGCCCTTTGCCTGGATGATCAATCCCTATCGCGGATGTGAATTCGCCTGCAAATATTGTTACGCGCGCTATACCCACGAGTTCATGGAGTTGCGCGACAGCTTGGACTTTGAGCGCAAGATCTACGTCAAGCAGAATGCCGGCTGGTTTCTGCGTCAGGAACTCAAGCACGTCCGCCGCGGACAGATGATCGCCATCGGGACAGCCACGGATCCCTATCAGCCGGCGGAAAGAAGATTCCAAATCACCCGCCGGATCTTCGAAGAGTTCACGCGGCATGAGGGATTGCACTTGGGCTTGGTAACCAAGTCCAGCCTGATCTTGCGCGATGTGGATCTGCTGCGATCAGTGGCGCAAAAGAACCGGCTGTCCATCCATGTTACGGTGACGACGCTGGACAGGGAACTCGCCCGCGTTCTGGAGCCTCGCGCGCCGCGTCCTGACCTCCGCTTGAAGACCGTGGAGAAATTGGCGCAGGCCGGAATCCACGTAGGAGTCAACTGTGCGCCGATCCTTCCCGGCATTACCGATTCTCCCCCCGCCCTGGAGAGCCTGGTCCGGGCTGCGGCCTTGGCCGGCGCCAAGTCGGTAAGCGCGGTTCCCCTGTTTCTCAAGCCCTGCTCGGCCAAGGTGTTTCTCCCCTTCGTGCAGGAGAACTTTCCCCAACTGGTTCCGCAGTACCAGGCTCGGTTCTCCGAGCGCGCCTTCGTCTCTGCGGCGTATGCACGAAGAGTGACTGACTTGGTGCGAAAGTACCGCGTGAAGTATGGCATCGCCGCACGGGACTTCAGCCCGCCGGAGGATCGATCCTTGGACGAACAAATGGGTTTGTTCGCTTAGAAGTTCCTCCCGGTGTTTCAGAGTGGAGTCTCGTTGACAAAGAGAAAACCCCTCGCCGCGGCGAGGGGTCAGGAAAGTCGATTGCCGCGTTAACTGGCGCCGCCGCGCATTACGTTTGCGGCTAGATAACCTTTGGGCCCCTTCAGGAGCTCAAACTCTACGGTTTCGCCTTCGTTCAGTGTCCGGTAACCGTTCTCCTGGATGGCGGAGAAGTGAACAAAAACGTCTTCTCCGGTTGAACGCTGAATGAAGCCATATCCCTTGGCCCCGTTGAACCACTTTACTGTGCCCTTCTCTCTCACAAGCAAAACTCCTTTCGCCTCAGATCAGAAATAAAATTCTCTCCTGCATGAATCAGGAAGAGAGAGGAGGTTGCTGCTTGGCGGGCCAGCTTTCCACAAACATGGCTGCCAGGCAAAACCGGGACGAGCCCGCTTAAGGCCTCGCAACCTGCCGTTTCGTGAAGTTCGACTGCGCTGCTCAAACATCAACCCAAATGCTCCTCTGGGATTGTTCTTGGGAGCTAGGCATAGTATTCAGGAACTCTGGCTTTTGTAAAGAACTTTATTTAAGAAAATTCCAATCTTCTCCTAAGTCAATGATTTAAAGTAGCTTATTTGATTCATAGTTGGTTTCCGGAAGCCCCGTGACGGGTTCTGGTACCATGGCTGAAGTCCTAAATGCCTCTCGATCCGTCCACCTCCAACCAACTCGGCAGTTCAGCCTCGCCAGCTAAAGGGCGGTCGGCGCCGCCGACGGTGCTTCGGTTCCTGCTGGCGCCGTGGCAGCGGATGATCTCTACTCGGGGCGTGCCCACGCTGCGGTACCTCATGGAGCCCGAGGTCCACACATTTGCCTTCTCCGTGGCGGCGAACGCGATCTTGTCGTTCTTTCCGTTTATGGTGCTGCTGATGT
>DATDGY010000157.1:0-4156 GCA_036521855.1 Candidatus Angelobacter sp. | reverse complement strand
CATGCGCTTTTTGGTGAGGGGTCCGGTGTCCTCGATCTTCTGTCTCCCATCGGGCTTGGCCCAGCAGTGGAGCACGCCGCGGGGGGCCGAACTTCTTCTTGAACTCTGGAAAATCCTTGGGGGAAGGATAATCGCGCTGCTCCGGCTCCTCTTCGGCGTTGAGGTGATAAAGATTGCCAAAGAACTCGTCAAAGCCGTGGTTGGTGGGAAGAAACTCGTCCTTGTCGCCCAGGTGGTTCTTTCCGAACTGGCCGGTGGCGTAGCCGAGTGGTTTGAGCAGTTCAGCAATGGTGCAGTCCTCGCCGTGCAGCCCCAGGTCCGCCCCGGGAAGACCAACCTTGCTTAGGCCGGTGCGGAAAACGCTCTGCCCGGTAATGAAAGCCGAACGCCCGGCAGTACAACTCTGCTCGCCATAGGAATCGGTAAAGCGCATTCCCTCCTTGGCAATGCGGTCGATGTGAGGCGTCTGATAGCCCATGAGGCCGCTGCTGTAACAGCTCAGATTGGTGATACCGATATCGTCTCCCCAGATGACGAGGATGTTCGGCTTCTTCGGCATCGTGGTGACTTTATGTGAGGCGACCTTGGGGGCAGTGGAGGTCTTGGGAGCATTGGCGGTGGGCTTGGGGGCGCTTTTCTTTGCCATCTGAGTTTCCTTCCCGTGACTTTTCGGCTGTCAGGTCTCCCGTCGAAAGAGGTTGATGGGTAGACTGGACAATATCTCCGTCCAAACGTTTTCTCGGAAAGCGCTTGGGCGCCGAAAGACCAGAGATCAATCAATTAGAGGAACTCGCGCTGAGGCGTGTTGCCAGCAAAGAACCAGTTCGCAGCAGTTCGCAAATGAGGTCAGTTCACAGCTCAAGGGCCGGCCGCACGTTGACCGCGCGGCCGGCGCTCATTCGCGTGCGATGCAGGGAGAGTCGTGTGAGCCGCCAAAGAGAACAACGCCGACACGCGGTCGATGTCGATGCCGGCGCCCTGTCTTCCGACTACTGATGCGCCATCACGGCGCGCATCTCCGCGTCTTTGTCCCGGATGAGATCGCCGGTAACGTCAACGACCACGTCGTGGATCTTTCCGGTGAACTCAAACGGCGGGTGATACTCATTCGTCAGAGGCGAGCCGGCCCCGCGTCCGACCGTGAATCCCCCGCCCAAGGCGAGCACGAGCGGCAGTGTCAAGGGAAGGTCGCCCTGGCCGGCTAACTTGCTGTTGATGTAGAGCCGCCCGCGCCCCGGCGTGCCTTTGCCCTTGGCTACATCGGCTTTCCCGGTGGGTTCAAACTCAAACCTTAGTTCCACAGCGCCTTCGGGCACGTCATTCTTGGTAGAGATCATGAAGTTCTTCGCGCCTACGTAGTTGTAGGCATAATGAAGTCTTCGGTCTTTGACAAAGAGGCTGTAGCCACCGCATCCGCTGCCGTGGGCCACCAGCACGCCCTCGGCGCCGCCCTTGGGGATTTCGACGTGCGCAGCAATGCTGTGGGGACGGTTCAACACTTTCACCGCGACGGTTTCCGGCACGGCTGCCGTGCCCGGGTAGTAGGTGTATTTCTTCCGGTCTTTGGCGATTGCCGGACGCTCGTCGGCGAAGCGCAGCGTCAAGCGGCTGTCAATGGGCAGAACGTCGTACTTGCCCGCCTCCACGTACCACAGGGCGATCATCTCGATCAGCTTGTCGCGGTGCTTGTCCGCCAGGTTCTTGGTTTCGGCAAAGTCTTCGTCCACGTGATAGAGCTCCCAACCTTTGGCATCGAGTTCGCGAAGCTTCTTCTCGTCAATCGGCGTGCCGAGTTGCACGGGCGATTCCTTGAACGAAGGTCCTGGGTAAGGACACACCGCCCGCCAGCCGTTGTGGTAGATGGACCGATGGCCGAACATCTCGAAGTATTGAGTATGGTGTTTGGTTTCTGCTTTGGCGTGATCGAAGCTCTCCTTGAGACTCACACCCTGGATAGGCGATTGGGTCACGCCGCGGATGTGCGTGGGCGGGCCAATCCCCAGGCAATCAAGCACGGTGGGAACCATATCGATGGCGTGGGTGTACTGCGTTCGGATCTCGCCTTTGGCTTTGATGCCTTTGGGCCAATGCACCATGAACGGATCGCTGACGCCGCCGCGGTAGGTTTCTCGCTTCCAGCGGCGGAACGGCGTATTTCCCGCGAAGGTCCATCCCCAAGCATAGTGGTTAAAGTGTTTCGGCCCCCCCAGCTCATCCAGGGCCTTCAGATTGTCTTCCAGCGATTCGGGAACGTTATTGAAAAACTTTGACTCGTTGACGGATCCGGTAGGACCGCCTTCGGCGCTGGCGCCGTTGTCGGAGATAACCATGACTAGCGTGTTATCCAGCTCGCCCAGCCGCTCCAGGAAGTTGAGAACGCGGCCGATTTGATGGTCGGTGTGTTCCAGGAACCCGGCAAACACTTCCATCATTCGCGCAAATAGCTTGCGCTCGTCGGCGGAGAGCTTGCTCCACTCCTGAACGTCGGGATCATGACGCGAGAGCTCCGTGCCTTTGGGCAGAATGCCGAGGTCAAGCTGGCGTTTGTGCACCTTCTTGCGATATGCGTCCCAGCCGTCGTCGAATTTGCTTTTGTATTTGTCCGCCCACTCCTTGGGAACCTGATGCGGCGCGTGCTGCGCGCCGGGAGCGAAGTACAGAAAGAAGGGCTTGTCCGGGGCGACTTGTTTTGCGTCGGCGACAAACTGGATCGCCTTGTCAGCCAGGTCCTCTGTCAGGTGATAGCCCTCGTCGGGGGTTTTCGGCGGATCGATCTGATGGTTGTCATAAATCAGGTCAGGGTAGTATTGGTCGGTATCGCCACCTAAGAATCCGTAGTAACGTTCAAAGCCACGCCCCAGCGGCCAGCGGTCATACGGACCGGCGGCGCTAGTCTGCTCGGCCGGGGTCAGATGCCATTTGCCGATCGCAAAGGTGTTGTAGCCCTGTTGTTGCAGGATTTCCGAGAGAAAACCGTTTTCAAATGGAATGATGCCGTTGGATCCAGGATATCCCTCCGATCCCTCGGTGATGCACGACATCGCATTGGAGTGGTGGTTGCGCCCGGTGAGCATGCAAGAGCGGGAGGGCGAGCACAACGCCGTGGTATGCATGTTGTTATAGCGCAGCCCGTTCTCAGCGAGCCGGTTGAGGTTGGGTGTGTTGATGGGGGATCCGAAGCAGCCGAACTGGCCGAAGCCGGTGTCGTCGAGCACAATGAAGAGCACGTTCGAGGCTCCGGGCTTGGCACGCAACGGGGCCGGCCATGCCGGCGACGATTCTTGGATCGTCCGGCCGATCACGCCGGTGAACGCAGTTCCAGGTGTGTATTCCTTCAGGGCCATTTTGACTTCTCCTTAATTCGTGTAACGGACTTTCTGTTTTTTTAGCCCAAATCAGCTTGCGCTGATCTCAGGCAGCCTTCTGTTGCGGTCCCGTTCGCTCCGGGGAACGAGCCAGCCGGCGCCTACACCAGGCGTCGTAGGGAAGCAGGACGACTGCACTTACGATCAGATACAGCACGATCGCCGCAGCAACCAGTCGTCGTTGGTCGGGGAAATTGGCCGCGGCTATCGCCAAGGCCAAGCCCGGATGTCGCGTTGCCGTATCCATGGCCAGGGTGCTGCGTTCGCCCAGATCCGGCCCGCCCAGCCAGTGACCCACGGCGGCAGCAACGACGGTGAGAACGATCATTGCCAGAACCTCTCCGTGGCCGATCAGGCTCATCACCGGCCGGATGGCGAAGAGCAGCAAAGGAACCGCCACAACCACCAGGAGCGCGTTCCCAATTCGGCCCAGAGGCTGGTTGGTTTTTTCCGCAAATGCGGGCGCTCGCGCATGGACCAGGATGCCCAGTCCCAATGGCAGCAGAATTGTCCTGCCCACGACCTTGGCTACGGCCACCGGACCAATGTGCACGTCGTGTCCAAAGATCTTGCCCAGGATTGCGATGGAAATCGGCACAAAAACAATAGAGAGCAACGATATCGCGGTAAGCATCCCATTGACGTACGCCGACCTGGCGCCCAACTTCAGCTGCTTTTGAGGGAGAATAGGCGGCACCGGCGAAACTGCCAAAAAGACCAATGCGATCTTGACCGCGGGATGCAAGTGAAACGCGCCGGCCAACAGGGCGGCGAAGACCGGCGCAACTACA
>DATDGY010000156.1:0-36246 GCA_036521855.1 Candidatus Angelobacter sp. | reverse complement strand
TTTCGAACGCGACGCCTCGCACCCTCTTTCAGCCTTGAGCACTCATCCCCGCGTCGCGTCCGAAAAAGCACTAGCGTCATCCGAGGCCCGAAATTGCCATCACTGGTCAGGTTTTGCAAGCTGACCTTACGGTACTGATTCCTATCTCAGTGAGACAGATACTCGGGAGCCCGCTCTTCACGGAAGAAAACAAGCCCATCAAACACTTTGTCCCAGCGGGCGGTTTTGAAGCTGGTTCCCAGAGGGCGAGCTGTAACGTAGCCGTACTTCGGAAGCTGCTTGCGCGACACATATATGGTGTCTAAGTCGCGATGGGCGAGCACCTGCCCTTCGAGAGAGGTGTCGGGAGCGGCGCTCAATTGTCGAACAGGCTGGTGAACCATCGCATAGCTACCGGAGTATGCAGAGAACCCGAGAGAGAAAGCTCGATTCCCGAAATCGCGTCGGATGTAAGAACCAAGCGGGACTCTGCCCTCGAATCCGTCGACGCCGGTCAGCTCCTTGGCCACATGCACCGTCGCAGCCCACACGATGACCTTGCTGTTTCTCGGCAACCGAGAGAGCAGCCACTGGAAGTTCAGGTACATTGACCGATCCCGGTCGTTGATCCACATCACTTCCTGATCGCTTTTAGTAAAGTCGTCCTCAACGAAATTCCGGGCGAAGTTCCGCTTGAGGCTGGCGATCATAGCTTTGTTTTCCTCCGCCCAGGGCTTCTTGCTCTCTCCCGGTTGTGAGATGCGGGATTCGATTTCGTCCAGGCACCCGCCAATTTTCGCCTTGTCGGATGGACTGTAGGGGGCGTCGTCGGCGTACTGCCAAAGCATGTGTTTCTTCAGGATGGCGAGGCACCGGGATCTCTCGTCGCCCTCGAGATATTGCACTAGATCGGATGACATCTCAAGTTGTGCGTAGGTGCCTCTCCCGATCTGATCATCGAGACCACCGAGTGTGAGGCTGCCTGCTTTCACCTTTTCTCGGAGAAACGGAATGAGTGATTGCACCTCTTTGTTGGCCCAGAAACCCCCAATGGCGGCGGAGATCATTGAGTCCGTCACATCCTCGCCGGACTTCAACTTCTTCCCGACGTTGATGTAATCGTATGTGCCGCTTTCCACGAAGAGCGCGTCGTAATGGCACTCCTCGACAAGCCGGCGGACGAGTTCGACTTTGAACTCCAGCGTCTTCCCGAAACCGTGCATCGGGGGTTCACCGAGCAACGCAACACGCTTGCCGCACAACGCATGCACAACCGGACCGATGTCCGTGATCTCCTTTGTTGGATTTGCAGCCTGACCGGATGCGCATACAGATGCAGGGTCCATGAAGATCAACACGAGCACCATAAACACAAGTACATCCGACCTTCGCATAGGAGCGAAACCGGAGCAGCCTTCGACTGATCGAGGAAGATTGCGAGGCATTTTACGTGATTCTAGATCGGCACCCGGAGAATCGGAGCAATTAGTTTTGATAGACGCCCTAGTGTTGACCTGCGGTTCCGGAGCGGTTGGTCGGCACTCCGGAAGTTATTTTGACGAGGACCACCGACAAAAGCCGCCGGCGTACCGTTGCGGCACCAACACACCGATGCACAAGGGATGGTGCCTTCTTCTTGGTCCATCCGCCCGGCCGGTGTTCCTACCGGGCCCGAAACTGGGGAAGCATACAGACCAGTTGGCTCAACCGGGACCCAGGCGAGTATTTAGTCCTCGACCTCGATCCTGTCAATGATGACCAGGGCCGGTTTTCGATCGCCTCGGCAAGATTCAGCGTTTCGCGTCCGAAGAAGTAAGATCCCTGAAAAGGGCGATCGGTTTATCCCATCGGCCCACCCGGAGTTCCCAACTCCTCCCACAACTGCCGGAACTCCTTGCGCGGATCGTTTTCCACGCGGGTATTCGTGTCAAAAATCATAGTGGCGCGGTTCCGCGCGTCATACGGCTGCCATTTGGGGATGGCTGCAACGTTGGGATCACCGGTCTTGGCGAAGGCCACCCACATGCCCGCCATCTTGTCGGCCAGAGCCTTGGCGTCCGCGCCGCCGCCATTGATGGCGCCACGATAGGCGTGGAAAACAAGCGCAACGTCGGTGCCGTGCACTGCGCCGAACTTGCCGTTGTAACCGGGGCAGGGCCAGGTGAACAGATAGAAATAAGCCGGAGCTTTCCCCAGCGCCGCCTTGCGCTCGGCCTGCTTGTAGGCGTTGGAGCGGAAGCCGCGGTCGGTTACGATGCGTGCCTGGATCAGATAGGGCGACGCGTTGGGATACGCCTTGCGGTACAGGCCGAGAACGCGATCCGCTTTGTCGCCCAACATCTTGCCGGTCAGCGCCTTCAAGCCGGCTTCGTCGAGGTCAAAGTTCGTCAGTGCCAGAGCCGCTTCATCGAGCGTGGTGCTGATGATCATGGGCACATCGGCGGAAATCGCCGAGGCGGTAGGATCGAACGGATTCTGCGGGAACACCGTGCCGTCGAGCACTGGGTTGAAGGGGCTGGCCGGGCCGCCCGGGCTCACGGCCGTCTGGGCGTCCAGAAGCTGTTCCCAGGAGACTTTTTGGATGTCGGCGATCCGCGTCTTGTCGATGCCCAACTGCTTGAGCAGCTTTTCCGCCGAAGCGGTAGCCGCTTCCCGGGGCGTGAGTTTCAGGAGCGAACCGCTCTGCACGCCGGCGCGATGGAAAAGCCCCTTGGCGGAAGGCATCCCCATCAGGGCCGAGGTTTTGGCGCCGCCTCCTGACTGGCCGAAGATCATTACGGTGTTGGGGTCGCCGCCGAAGTTTTCAATGTTGTCGCGCACCCACTGGAGCGAGGCCACCAAGTCCATTAAGCCAACCACGCCGGCCTTGGCCAACTCCGGCGGTGCGCCCAGGTCGGCCAGATGCAGATAGCCGAAGGAAGCCAGGCGATGATTCATCGTGACCACTACCACGTTGCCAAAGCGCGCCAGGGGATCGCCGCTATAGCCGAGCGCGGCCCCTGATCCAATCGCGAATCCGCCGCCGTGGAAGGACACCAGCACCGGCCGTTTGCCGCCGTCCTTCAACGCCGGAGTCCATACGTTGAGCGCCAGGCAGTCTTCGCCCATCCCGCCGGGCTGGATGTCCCAGTCGATCAACTGCGTATAGTCGGCGCGGGTGTCGGCCATGACCTGGGGCGAGATTGGCCCAAACTCAAACGCGTCGCGGACGCCGGTCCAGGAAGCCGGCTTCTGCGGCGGCATGTAGCGGTTCTTGCCCCCGGTGGACGCGCCGTAGGGAATGCCCTTGAAAATCTTGATCCCGCCTAGGTTCATGCCCTGGACCTTGCCCGAGGTCGTGTCGGCGACCACAAAAGTACTGTTCGCGGTTTGCGCGCTGCTGCGCTCGCTGAGAATGGCAGCGGAGGTAAATGGCGCCGCGGCCACCAGCATCCCGGAGCGCTTCAGGAAGTTGCGGCGCGAATGTGCGCCTTCGGACTGACTCAGAGGATTTTTCTTGGAAGCCATCGCCTTTGCCCCTTTTTGACGAGGCATCCGGCAGGATCGGCGACGCCGGAAGCCTGGTCGCAAAAAATGAACATAGTGTTTGTCCGGCTGAACGGTCAGCCACTATACCATAGACCACGCTTCCGGTTACCTCAAGAAAAACGGTTTGGCCATTTCGTCGCCTGTGTTCCCGGCCGGACAGGAGCGGTTACAATAGGCAACCTGAGCAATTACAATAAGTCAGGGATTAAACGCATCGTAATGGGTGTATGCGCGTCTAAAGAAAGACGGATTTCTCGCCGACTATGATAGCCGCCTTTGTTGCCGGACTTGTTTCCTTCCTTTCGCCTTGCGTGCTGCCGCTGGTGCCGGGATACGTGTCTTTGATCTCCGGAGCCAGCGTAGAGGAGCTGCAGTCCAAGGACCGCAAGCTGCTCGGCACCGTTTTGTTGCATTCGGTCATGTTTATCCTGGGCTTTACCCTGGTTTTCGTAACCTTGGGAGCAGCGGCCACCGGCCTTTCGCAGCTGGCCCACCAGTACAAGAAGTATCTGACCTGGTTTGCCGGCGCCATCATCATTGTTTTTGGACTGCACCTGATGGGAGTCTTCAAGATCAAAGCCCTGTATTCCGACAAGAGAATGCACAGCATGAAAGGCGGCAAGTCTCCGATCGGGGCTTTTCTAGTGGGTTTCGCGTTTGCGTTTGGCTGGACGCCCTGCATAAGCCCTGTGCTCGCCGGCATCCTGGGCCTGGCGGCAAATTCGGAAAGCGTCCGCAGAGGGATTCTTCTTTTGTGGGTTTATTCGTTGGGTCTGGCCGTGCCTTTTCTATTGACATCGCTGGTGATGGGCCGTTTTCTTACTTTTTATGGCCGGTTCCGCCGCCACCTGGGCACGGTGGAGGTGGTGAGCGGGGTGCTGCTGGTCGCCATCGGCGGACTGATCCTGGCGGGTCATTTCACCTGGCTGGCGAGCAAACTGGGCTTCCTCAACCGGTTTGCATTGTGAGGATCTTGTGAAACGTAGCGTAATCTTTATTCTCTTTATCGTTGTGGGCGTCACGGTTGCGCTCTTCGTGAGCAGCAGGTATACGGGCCATTCCAAGGGATCGGCCAACGTCGCCGCCCAAAACGAGGCGTTCGGTCCGGAAGCGGGAACCATGGCTCCTGACTTCACCCTCAACGTGCTCGGCGGCCCAAACAAGACCCTGCAGCTCTCGTCGCTGCGAGGCAAAGCGGTGCTGGTTAACTTTTGGGCGACCTACTGCGAACCCTGCAAGGTGGAAATGCCGTGGCTGGTGGAGCTGCAGAACAAGTACGGACCGCAAGGGTTCCAAATTCTGGGCGTGGCCCAGGACGAAGCCAGCGAAAAGACCATTATGGCTTTCGCCCGCAAAATGGGCTTGAACTATCCCATCCTGCAGGGCACTGACAAGATGAACGATCTGTATCCCTCAACGGGTCTTCCCTTGTCGGTGTATGTTGACCGCTCCGGCAAAGTCGTTTACCGGGCGATGGGCTTGGTGAGCGAATCGGTCATGGAAGACGCCATCAAGAAGGCTCTCGGCCAGGGTACGCCCACTACGGCTTCGAAATGAAGACCAGATGCCTGCTGCTGCTCGGCGTCACGTTGCTCGTCTCGGGCCGGGCTTTGCGTCCGCAGTCGCAGGACGCACCAGCGACTTCTAAGGACAAAGCCAACGGTCCGGCCATTGGCACCCCGGCCCCGGACTTCGAGCTGAAGGTGCTTGGCGGCGAGGGCAAGACCATGCAGCTTTCGTCCCTGAAGGGCAAGGCTGTGATCGTGAACTTCTGGGCGACGTGGTGTGAGCCTTGTAAGATCGAGATGCCGTGGCTGGTGGAGTTGCAGAAAAAGTATGGACCGCAGGGCCTGCAGATCATCGGCGTGGCCGTGGACGACGCGGAAGAAAAAGACATCTCCAACTTCTCCCGCAAGATGGGAGTGAACTACCCGGTCCTGCTGGGGACGGAGAGGGTGGCGGACCTCTATGGCGGGGTTGACGGCCTGCCGACGAGCTTCTTCCTTGACCGCTCCGGGCAAGTCGTGGACCATGTTCTCGGCTTGGTAAGCGAATCGGTGATGGAAGACGCTATCAAGAAATCTCTGGAACAGGGGAATGCGGGTACCACGTCAGCAAAATGAAAACCAGACAGATTCTGTTGCTTGCAGTCAGCTTGGTTCTTTTCGGCGGAGCGGTGCGCCCCCAGGGCATAGATGCCAACGCCCGCGTCACTTTTGATCCCGTCAATACGGTCAACGTGGCCATGGGAAAGTCCACCCCAGTCGTGTTTACCTTCCACATCAAGCCCGGATTCCACGTCAACTCTAATAAGCCGCTGACGCCGGAGCTGATTCCCACGCAGGTGGGCTTTTCCCCGCCGGAAGATCTGGTGATTGCCAAAATGCAGTACCCGGCTGGCGTGCTGACCAGCTTCCCTTTTGATCCCACCGAGAAACTCAGCGTGTACTCAGGAGATCTCACAGTCAAGGCCGTGGTCATGACCGCCCCCAAAGCTACCGCTGGAAATTACACGGTCCACGGAGAGCTGAAATACCAGGCGTGCGACGACAGCGCGTGCTATCCTCCGAAACGTCTGCCGATCCAGTTCGACGTGAAAATTGCCAAGGGCGCCAGGGCCAGCAACAGAGCGCGTCCCAACGCGCAGAGCCCGCATATTCACAACTGAGCAGTTAGCAAGGAGAACCTTACCACTGATTTCACTGATGACACTGATCTGTCAGGTCGCGGAGGAAAGTACCTTCGACTTATCAATGCGAATCCGTGTGATCAGTGTTAATCAGCGGTGAGGTGTATCCCGCGCACTTCCTGGATCTCCGGTGCCTGCCGCAATTCCTCCAGGATAGATTCTGGGGCCGGGGTATCCACCTGCACCACGGCGATGGCCTCCGCGCCAACCTGTTGCGAGTTGCGGCCCAGGGCGAAGTTGCCGATGTTCACGTTGCCCCGGCCCAGGATGGCGCCCACCTTTCCCACCACTCCGGGCACATCGCGATTGCGAAGGTAAATGAGGTTGCCTTCCAGCGGCACTTCGATGTTGATGGCGTCCACACCGAGCAGGCGCAGCGACGTTCCCCGTAACACTCCGCCCCTCACCCGGCGCCGTTCCGACGTGGTCTTCAGCAACACTGAGATCACATCAGCGGTCGCGCCGGGGGGAGATTCCTGTTTACTCTCTTGGACGTGAATGCCTCGCTCCTGGGCGATCGCGGCGGCGTTGACCACGTTGGCCCGGTCCGCCATGCGCTGGTTCAGCACGCCCTGGATGGCCGAATTGCGAATCAACTCCGTGTTCCACTCCGCGATGCGGCCGCTGTAGCGCAGCGAAATCTCCTGCAGCGAGCCGGCGCCGGAAACCACGTTGGCCAGGAACGCGCCCAGCCTCTCCGCCAGCGCCATGTAGGGACGCATCTGGGCGTACTGCTGATCGTCGAGCGAGGGCATGTTGACGGCATTCTGAATCACGCCGCGCTTCAGGTACTCGCGCACCTGCCCGGCGATCTGCACGCCCACCGCGTCCTGAGCCTCATTGGTCGAGCCGGCGATGTGCGGCGTGGCAATCACGCCCTCCAGCGCCAGCAAAGACAGATTCGTAGGCGGCTCTTCGGCAAAGACGTCGAGAGCCAGGCCGGCAACGTGCTTGCTCTTGAGCGCCTCCGCCAGCGCGGCTTCGTCCACCAGCTCGCCACGGGCGCAATTGACGATGCGTACGCCCTTCTTCATCTTCTGGAGCGCTGCCGCATTGATCATGCCCGCGGTTTGCGGAGTGAGTCCCACGTGAAGCGTGAGATAGTCGGCAGCGGCATAGAGTTGATCGAGCTCGGCGAGCTGAATTCCCAGGTCACGGGCTATCGGCGCCGCCACAAACGGGTCGTGGGCCAGCAGCTTCATCTCAAAGGCGCGGGCCCGCCGTGCAACCTCCATACCGATACGCCCCAGGCCGATAATGCCGAGCGTCTTGCCGCGCAGCTCGGTGCCCTGCAGAGATTTCTTTTCCCACTTGCCGGCGCGGGTGGTCGAGTCGGCGCGGGTGATGTGACGGGCCAGGGCCAGCATGAGCGCCAGGGTATGCTCAGCCACAGCCACCGCGTTGGCGCCGGGCGTGTTCATTACGGCGATGCCGGCCTTGGTGGCAGCTTCGAGATCAATGTTGTCCACGCCCACTCCAGCGCGGCCAATCACGCGCAGCTTGGCGGCGCCGCGCAGTACGTCGGAGTTCACCAGGACGGCGGAGCGGACGATCAACGCGTCAGCGTCATGGAGCTCGCCGGCCAGGCCGTCCTTGATCTGTTCCGGCGTGATCACAGCCCAACCCGGCTCGTCTTTCAGGAGCTGGAGAGCGTTGGCGGCGACTTTTTCAGCGACCACGATCTTCATATTCGCCTCAGCGGCTCACGGCCAGCGGTCGTTCCGACTCCGCATATACTTCCTGGGCGGCATGCAGTCCGGCGCCCAGTTCGATGCGAAGTCCCAGGCCGGCCAGCACGTGCTCCAGCGCCCCGATCGCGGCAATGGTGTCGAGATAGTCGTAGTAACCGAGATGGGCGATCCGGAAGAGCTGGCCCTTCATCTCGCCCTGGCCGTTGGCGATCACGGCGCCAAAACGGTTGCGGAAGCCCTTCACGATGTCGCTGGAATCCACGCCTGCGGGCGCAGCAATCGCCGTGAGGGCCGCGCCGGGCGAGCTAGCCGAGAACAATTTCAGCCCCAGCGCTTTGGCAGCGGCGCGGGTCATGGCCGCGGCGGTCTCGGCGTTCTCGATCAGCAACTCGCGGCCGGCAGCCAAATCGCCGCCGCCCTGCTCACGCACGTAGTCCAGCGCGGTGGCCAGCGCCGCCACCAGCGCGGTAGCCGGCGTATAGGAAGATTCGCCTTTGGCGGCGTTCTTGCGCTCCTTGCGCAGGTCGAAGTAGTAACGCGGGTTCCTGGCGCTCTCCATGCGCTGCCAGGCACGCTCGCTCACCGCGCAGTAAGCGAGACCGGGCGGGATCATCACGGCTTTTTGCGAGCCGCCGATGATGACGTCGATGCCCCATCCATCCACGTCGAAGTGGGTGGTGCCGAGTCCGGTAATGGCGTCGGCGACCAGCAATGTGTCTGAGCCTTTGAGCACGCGCGCGATTCCTTCAACATCATGGCGTACGCCGGTCGAGCTCTCCGTGGCCTGCATATAGAGGACTTTGTGCTCGGGCGTGAGTTTCTCGCGGACCTGTTGCGGTGTGACCGTCTCACCATAGGGAGCGCGGATGCTCTCCACCTGGCAGCCATAGGACTTGGCCAGACCCTCCCAACGTTCGCCAAACTTGCCCGCCGTAACCACCAACACCTTGTCGCCGGGCGAGGTCAGATTGGCTACCGCAGCTTCCATGGCTCCGGTTCCCGAGGCGGTAAACAGGACAACATCATTCCCGCTTCCGACGAATGTTTTCAGGTCGGCCAGCACCCGCATGTAGAGAGCGCGAAACTCCGCGGTGCGATGGTGCATGGTGGCCGCGGCCATGGCCAGCTGTGCCGCTGGCAGGAGCTGTGTGGGTCCGGGAGTGAAAAGGCGGCCTTTGCGAATCATTTGAGATCATTCCTGTCGCTTGAAGTTTGGTGAACCGGATCAGTCGGGTTTAAACAGCGGGCGAGCTACGTCCCGACGGAAGAGAACCCTCGAAGCTCGAGTCCATTGTATCGCCTGCGACTTGTCCGCGGAAACAGGCGACGGCCGAATTCATGCAGAGGGCAAGGCTCAGCCGGGTTATTTATAATCAGTCTTTCCTGTCCATGAGGGCTTCAAGGTATGGGACTCAGCGAACAAATCCAAAAAGACATGGTGGACGCCATGCGCAACCGCGAGGAACTCCGGCTCTCCACTTTGCGCATGGTCAAGGCCGCGCTCAAGAACAAAGAGATCGACAAACGCGGCCCGCTCGACGAAAAAGAAGCCCAGCAGATCCTGGCCACGCTGATCAAACAGCGCCGTGATTCCATCGAGCAATTCCAGAAGGGCGGCCGCCAGGAACTGGCCGACAAGGAAGCCGCTGAAATCACGCTGATTGAAGCCTATCTGCCCAAAGCCATGGGGGAAGACGAGATCGCCGCAACCGTCAAGGCGGTGATCGCTGAAATGGGATCGCCCACGATCAAAGACATGGGCACGGTGATGAAAGCCGTAATGGCCAAACTCCAGGCCAGTGGCGCTCGCGTAGAAGGCAAGACGGTCAGCGAGTTGGTGAAGAAGCAGTTGGGAGGATGAGCGGCCAGGGTCTCCCGCTTGTCTCAGTGCAAGACGCTTGTCTTGGAGTACAGCAGAAAGAGTTCCTCCCTGCATTCCTGGCGTTTGCGATGCTTTAGTTGCAGCCAGAGCCAGCGCAAGCGATTCCGGACATCCTTCCCCAAAAACCGGCTGTCACCGGTGTTAGCAGAAAACTTAACAGCTCGGGGCATAAGATGCCGGTGGGCTTCCTCTTCGTCTGCGGGCACCCACGTGTAGCGGCAGGTTGCGGCATCCATATGGCTCAGAGTCGAAAATAGCACTCCCATCTGCTTCTTCATGCCTCTTTCGAACTCGGCCTGGGCATGCCGCTCGTTGCGCAACGGAAAAGAAATTCGCACAAGAATCTGTCGCGTTCCAATCAAGAGCACATCTTGCGGACACACCCACACCACGCTTGGCGGATAGCCGTTCGCGGCCAGGAACTCTTTGAACTGCGCAACGGATTCACTAAAGCCGGAACTTACATTCACGTCCTTCTCCTGCGCAGAGAGTAAAGAAACGTCAACCCGATCGTGCATCGCCCCTCTGATCTAAGGTCTAGATACTAACTCTTTAGCAGTCTCCCTTTGGTGCTGCCAAAATTCAGGGTTGCCTCAGAAAATACTTGAATGCGCGAAACTATGCTGGCCATACTACGGTCAAATTAAGTAGCCGTTCCGGGATACCGAAGGTTGAGGTGAGGCGCTCTGGTTCAGGCGCTCGGTATCCGGCGGGACAAGGGGCATGGTGACATATGGTTTCCGAATCCAATCCGCTGCATCAACTTTTCACGGAGATCGTGGGAAGAAATTATGACGACGTTGGAATCTCCAGCGCCGAGGTCCAGGGCTACGTGGCGACAATCCTCACCGAATTCTGCGAGGCCGAAAACCTCTACAAGATCAGGCGCGCTGACGGCCGGACATTGCACGACGTAGGCGAGATGCTGCTGGAGTCCGACCCGGTGTACGGGCCTGCGCCCTCGTTCGACCGCGAACGCCAGGTCCGCAAACACATTGGCGACTACTCGCTGTTTTTTACCGGCATGTTCCCGGAAAGCATTAATTGGAGCCGCCTGCGCCGCAGCCGCATGGACAACCTGGTGGACTTTGTGAAGGCGGGCAAGGAGAGTTACTTCATTGTCTCCAAGTTCGAGTACTTCGAGTACGCCAAGGTGGCGCCCCTGTTCCGCAGGATGGCCAGCGATTTCGAACTCCTGGTCTACGGTTTGAACCAGGTGAAGAATGACCTGGAGGAGATGCAGCATCCCATCACCCGCAAGGCCACAGAGTTCTTGATGTAAAGAGCGCCCGGACAGGGTTCACCGCAGAAAAAAGGAGACGCGAAGGCGCTAAGAGAAAACCCCCCCGTTGCCCGGAAGCGTGCGGAAGCAAGCTTTCAGGAATACAAAGCGGGCCCAGCCGTCTTCAGCCCTGCAATGTCCGAACACATGTTTTGGCGGGGCCGCGTCGTTACCCGCGCTTCGTATAAAATCTCCTGATAGAATCTGCAACCGTCCGAGCGCACCATGACCCAGCATCCGCTACAGTTTGTGACTTTGTCGGGAGTGCCGGTGAGCATCACGGAACTGAAGTGGCCGTTTCATGCTTCGACTTCCGGGTCCGACTGGCTGGTGCTGCACGGCAGGGCGGACCTCTTGGCAAGCGACGAAGGTCTGCACGCCCAGGTCGCGGTGGCAATGACCCAGACCATGAAGGACGCGTTGGGTTCGCTTGCTGAAGAACATGCCGAAGGGCTGGTGGTCAACGCCATCCGCAAGACCATCGACAACGGCCAGGTAGCAATGCTCAAGTCGGGCAAGCTGCAACCGGTGCACGTGACCAGCCGCTTCTACAGTTTTGCCGCGAAGAAAATCCAGTTTCCTACGCAGGCCGAGCCGGACGTACGCGAGCTGATCAAACGCCGCGTTTTTTGGTTGAGCGCCCGGATGGGCGAGGGCGCGCCGGTCGAGATTGCCCACGCCTACGATTGCCAGTACGTGAACTTCTCGCGGGAAAAGATGCTGGAGATGGCGCAACAGCTAGCCGCCCAGGACCTGATCCGGCTGCAAGGCGACTATGCCATTGCCTCGGAGAAGCTGCTCCAGGAAGAGCCCTCCATCGTCGCCGCCATGCACAAAGGCGTTGAGGCCGGAAAGGCCGCGACGAAGGTGACAGCGTAGAAAAGCATTTAGCAAAAAGCAGTTAGCAATTAGTCAAGCTAAAACAGAACCCGGGAAGACCGGCTGCTTTCGACTTGTCGGCGACATTGGCTCAGTGTGGAAATAAGCGACGGCATTCACACCTCGGGGTGCCCGCAAGGGGTCTATCACGTTTTGGACGTAAGGCCGGGGGCCTAAGACATTAACCTTTTGGTCTGGCTTTAGCTGTGCTAATTGCTACTTGCTAACTGCTATTTGCTCATCGCCAGCTGCTCTTCATAGTACAATTCCGCCCGAACCAAGCGGATGAATCCAAAAGTAAAACCGGGATGGGCGTCCCTCATCGTGTTCACGGTGGTGACCGTCCTCGTCTTCTGGGGCGCGGCAGAACTGGACTCAAGAGAATTTTATGCATTCCTGGCCGCAGTATTTCTCTTGTTCGTGTGGTGGAGCTTCTGGCGCTGGCGCCGGAAGCTGTTCCGCCGCATCGAGGAAGTATCCGGCGAGGCCGCGGCCGGCCGCCATGAACTTGAGGTGCGTGCGGCCAGGCTAGAAGCTGAACTCTCGGCCTTTCGTGGAGCGCCGCCGCAAATGCCGCCCGCGGCAGTGGTGGCCCCAGCGCCTGCTGTCATGGCAGCCGCTGCCGCAGCCGCACGGGCCACCGCCACCGTCTCCGCCGTCGGCGCTGTGCAGGGATTTAGCGCGCCCGAGCCTGGGCTTTCTTCTCCACCTCCACCGCCGCCCCCTCCGCCAGGGCTAGCGTTTGAACAAGCTGCTGCGAACCTCACTTTTGGCCAGGGAGAAGCGATTCGTCCTTCAGGGCCAAGCCTCTTCCAGCGCCTGCGCGCGTTGCTCAAGTTTGAAGAGCTGCTGGGCAGCAACTTGTTTGCCAAGATCGGCGCGCTGATTCTGGTGCTGGGTGCTGCTTTCGGGCTCAACTGGGCATGGGGCAATGTTGGGGCTGTGGGCAAAGTTGGTATGGGATTGTTGGTGGGCGCAGGGTTACTCGGCGCTGGCATGTTTTTTGAACGCAACGAGCGCTACCGGATCATTGCCCGGTCCAGCGTTGCCGCCGGCTGGGCCATTATCTTCTTCATCGCCTTTGCCATGAACCATGTGAAGGCGGCGCAAGTTATCACTTCAGAAGTCGCCGACCTGGGGCTGATGTTTGTGGTTGCAGCGGCCATGGTGCTGCACACGCTTCGCTATCGCTCGCAGGTGGCTACGGGACTGGCGTTTCTTTCCGCATTTGCCGGGATTTTTGCGACTACATTTCCGAGTCGAGAAGTCCCTCCGGTGGGCGTCTCCAGCCTTACCGCAGCCGTGGTGCTGGCCGTGGGCGTGGCCTGGGTGGCGGTGCGCAGGCAATGGTTCGTGCTCGAGGTATGCGCGATTGCGGCCACGTTTCTCAACCATTTTGTCTGGCTGATTCACATCATCCAGCCAATGGGGAAACATCATGTGCACTTTGACGCGTTCCTGCCCAGCGCCGCGATCTTAGCCAGCTACTGGGCGGTGTACCGGGCTTCTTACCTGATTCGCCGCGGCGACGGGCACGAACGCGTCTCAGCTCTGGCCGCTCTGCTCAACACCGCTCTGCTGTTGGCAGTCCTGAAGTACCAGTCTGTCCATCCTGAATACGCCTTCTGGGCACTGTTGGCACTGGGGGCGGTCGAACTTGGCCTGGGACAACTGCCGCACGCCCGCCGCCGCTCCATGCCACACATCGTGCTTACGGTAATCGGCGCGTGTTTGCTGTTCACCGCCATACCCTTCCGCGTGGGGCTGGAAGCGAAGGGCGTTGCTCTGTTATGGCTGGCGATGGCGGAGGCCTTTTTCCTGGTGGGCGTACTCACCAAGGAACAAGTTTTCCGCCGCGTGGGATTGTTTGCCTTTGTCCCCTTGGCGGGACAGTTGATCAGCATGGAGGCGGCGCGCGTTTTCGGCGCGCGCATGGACGGCTCCGATTTCAAGGGCGAGTTCATGCCGGCGGCCGTCTGCGCCCTGGCGGCGCTCGTGCTCTACGTCAACGTTCACTGGGCGCCGCGACGCTGGCCGGCGCAGTTCGAGTCTATTGTCGAGAGAATCGCAACGCGCGACCTTTCCTACTTTGCCGCGGTGCTCGCCTTGGTCGCGGGATGGATGGCGTTTCCCGCCCTGGGAACGGCCGTCTCCTGGATGGGTCTGGCCTGCGCTTTGTCCTGGCTGGCATATCGATTCGAGATCCGATCGCTGAGAATGCAATCGATGCTCCTGGCGGCGTTCGCCTTCATTCGCGTTCTGGCGATCAACCTGCCCGACGCGGGCGTCTATCATCTCGGTCGCCATCCTTGGTCGGCCCGTCTGGTCACCACCACTGCAGTGGTGGTGTTATGTTACCTGGCGGCTTACTGGCATGGCCGGGCAGAAGCCCTGGGACTGCGCTGGCTGGAGCCTTCATTTACCTGGGTGGCCTCTACCATGTTCACGCTGCTCATAGCCCGTGAGCTATCAAGCGCCAGCGTGGCGCTAGGCTGGGGAGCCTTCGCCCTCATCGTGCTGGAAGCCGGAATCTGGCGCGGCAACATCAACCTGCGCTTGCAAGCTTACGTCGCCGGCGTGTGCACTTTCCTTCGCCTGCTGTTGGTGAACCTGAACGCGCCTTCCGTGGGATGGCTGAGTCCACGGGCTTACACCATTGTTCCATTGGCAGCGTTGTTCTTCTATTGCTATCAACGGTTGGACGAGCAACGAGACCATCTCTCAACGGTGGAGAGGAAGGTCAGGGCAGCCGCGGTGTTTGCCTGGCTCGGCACAACCACTGTGGTGCTGATGCTGCGCTTCGCAGCGCAGCTGGATTGGGTGGCCGCGGCATGGGCTGCGACGGTCTTCGCCGTCATCGCTGTGGCTTGGTGGACAGGAAGAAGAGTGTTCATGCATCAGGCATTGCTGCTAAGCCTGGGCGTTCTCTTCCGCGGCATCCTGCACAATCTGTATGAGCGCAGTTACTTCACGCCGCGGCCTTGGCAATGGCTGCCCTGGCTGAATTGGAATATGATCACCGTAATCTCAGCCGCGGGACTTCTCTTCGTCGCCCTGATTTTTGCCTTCAAACTGCGGCTGCAACCGCCCGACGAAAAGAGAAACTGGCTGGTGCGGGCCGCCCGCTTGCTCGACGCTCATCCCGAACAGGTCCTGTTCTTTGTCCCTCTGGCGTTGTTTACGGCGTTCCTAGGCGTGGAGGTGGCGAGCGGCTGGTTGACTCTGGCGTGGGTGCTGGAAGCGGTCGCCGTGCTCCTGGCGGCGCTCTGGATCGGCGAGCGCAGCTACCGCCTTTCTGCCATGGGCTTGCTGCTGCTGTGCGCCGGGAAGATCTTTATCCTAGATTTCCGGCACATGAGCCGTCCCAACAAGGCCATTACATTCACTACGGTGGGAGTGCTGTTCATCGGTGTTTCCATTCTCTACACCAAGTACCGCGAGAAAATGAGGCAATTCCTGTGAAGCGATGGCTCAGCTTCGCCGTGGTTCTTGCGCTTCTGGCCGCCGGCCTGATTGCCAGCCAGGCGCGCAAGGTCGAGGCGCCGGTCGCCCCCACGGCGCTGCTGTATCTGGTGGCCGATACCGAGCGCGAGCTGACGCGGCTTCCCATGAAGTACACACAAATGTCCGACCAGGACGAGATCAGGATCGGCAACGAGATTGCCAAAGAGTTCGGGGACTCAACTCAGGATGAGGAAGGCAAGGTCGCAGAAGCGTATTTGCAAGCTGTAGGCAACCGGGTCGCTGCCCACGCTGGCCGCAAACTTCCCTACAAGTTCCACTATCTTCCCGACCTTCATTTCGTGAACGCCTTCGCCATTCCGGGCGGTCATGTGTATATGGGCGCGGGCCTGATGTCGCTCATGGAAAATGAAGACGAACTGGCGGCAGTCCTGGGCCACGAGATCGAACACATCGACCAATACCATTGCGCGAATCGTCTGCAACTTGAAG
The DNA here is from genome assembly GCA_036521855.1 of Candidatus Angelobacter sp. Lineage (GTDB taxonomy): Bacteria > Acidobacteriota > Terriglobia > Terriglobales > Acidobacteriaceae > Angelobacter. Next base: position 20,362 of record DATDGY010000156.1, on the reverse strand, counting down.
ATGCGTTGCGGCACGTTCCTCTGGGATCCCTCATCTATATTCCGGTTGAGGTGTTTCAGGCGGGATACAGCAAGGACGAGGAGTTTGAAGCCGATCGCGAGGGCACACGCCTGGCGGTCAACGCCGGGTATTCCCCCGAAGGAGCCATCCGGGTCTTTGCGCGGTTCCAGAAGATGGAAGAAGTAATGCGAGGCAAGAACACAGCCGCAACGCCGGAACAAGAGATGGCGGGAGCTGCCGCCCAGATCCTGACTGGTTATTTCGAATCGCATCCGCCGTCCGCGGACCGGGTCGCGCAAATCCAGAGCTTGATCGCCCAAGAGAAATGGACGCTTGGCCAGGAAAAGCCGCTCGCCGTCCGATACATCTTCCTGGCCCACCAGGCGGAGGAGTTGGTGGCCGCCGCCAAGTACGACCAAGCGATCCAGGCCGCGAGTAAATCCCTGGAGTTACATCCGGGCCATCGACCTGCGCTGGTGGCGCTGGCCAAGGCGCGTTGCGCCACGCATGACTTCGCCAAGGCTTTGGCGGCTTACCAGGAATTACTTGCCACCCACCAGGCGGACGCCGATGCTGTGCGTGCGTTTGCCGAAGCCCAGGGCAGCGCGGCGATGAACGCCAAGCATTTTGAGGAGGCGGGCCAGTTTGCAGCTTTCTCCCTGGAGTTGCAGCCCAACAATCCGACTTCGTTGAAACTGCTGGCCCAGGTGAAACTGGAGTTAAGCGACGTGGACGCCGCGCTGGAGATTGGGCGAAAGCTGCAGAAGTTGTATCCGCAAGCGGCCTCGCAGTTCGTGCAAACCGTGAACAGCGCCGCCAGCCAGGCGTTCGAAGCGCGAAATTACGAGCGGGCCGCCCGGTTCGCTTCCTGCTCGCTGCACTTGGAACAGGCGTTGCAACCTGAGGTCGAGTCTGAGTTCGCGCGCAGCGAATTCGCGATAGCGGCCTTCCGCGAGGCAGCCGACGCCTATCGCACGCTCATCGAAGCCGACATCCGCCATCACTATTCGCTTGAGCCGTCTCTGATCCAGGCGTATGCGAACTCTCTCGGCGCGCTCACCCAGCACGCCGACGCTGCCCGCGAGTTTCAGGATGCGGTGCGTCCCGGCCCGGGCGCGGGTGACGACCTCGCCGCTCAGATCAAGATTGAGGATGCTGGTTTGCTGGTCATGACCGGGAACGATTCCGTGGCGCGCTCGCTTAGCGACGGCCCGGCCTCATTTGCGCCGGAGCACGCCGCACGACTGGGTTGGTGGTATTACCGGGCCGGCAAATACGACGTCGCGGACGAGGTTCTGCGACGCTTTCTGGCGCAACGTCCTGGAGACGCGGGTCTGCAAACCGCGCTGGGCTGGGTGAAGGTGGAGGAGAATGCTCCAGCTGACGCCGCCCGGAGCTTTAAGGCCTCTCCCGAGGGCGAGTCTACGACGGCATCGGCGCGCGCCGGCCTAGCGGTTGTCCATTGGCGGTTGCGGCAAACCGATCGGGATACCGACGCCTCCATGTTTGAATTCGGCCAGTTGACCAAAGACGCTCCCGAATGGACCAACCCGACCTGGGTCCGCGCGCTCTACGGGCCTGTAACCGCACAGAGCGCGCAAGAGATGTGCGCGGAGCAGCAGCGAAGGCTTACTGCGAAGAAAGCAATTAGCAGATAGCAATTAGCAGTTAGCACAGCTAAAGCTGGCCGAAGAAGCCTGATAGTGCCCTATAAGTCCGAAATATTCTCGGGATCCTTCGACTCGCCCTCCGTCGCTTTGCTCCTTCGGGCTCGCTCAGGAAGCCCAGGGTGGAAGAGCGATTGTTTACAAGATTGGAAAAAGAATTCTTTGGAGCCAGGCAAGTGTCAGAGCGCCGCTTTACATGTGCTGATGCTAATTGCTAAATGCTATTCTTCCGCCCGTTTGCGCAAGCGTTGCGATTCCGTGAAGAGGTTCATACTGTGCATCAGGTTCTGCAGGGTAACAATGCCCACCAGCCGCTCCTGTTCAACCACGGGGATCAAGGTTAGTCCGTGCGAGGTCAGCTTGCGGAACGCTGAAGCGAGCGATTCGCTGCGGGCGGCGGTCTCAAAGGCCCGGTTCATGGCGCCCTGAACGTAGCCGTTGCCTTCGCGGCGCAACCGTTCCACAATCGTCTGCCGGTTGATCACGCCTACCAAGTCGCTGCCGCTCACTACCGGAAAGTCGTCCTGCAGGCTGTGGACAGCTTTGCTGAGAGCGTCCACCAGAGTGTCCGCCGGCGACAAAGTCGAGAAGTGGATCAGCATGACGTCTTCCATATGCACGGTTTCCACCACCGACTGGAACATCACCGCGCGCTCCTCCATCTGGGTGGCCATGAACAGCATGAAACCCATTAGCAGAGACCACTGCGAGGCCAGTCCTCCCAGCATGAAGGCGGCGGCGAACAGGTGTCCCAGGCTGACGGCGCGGCGAGTGGCCAGACGATACTCCATCCTTCGCGCCAGCCAGGCACGCAACACGCGCCCACCATCCAGGGGAAACGCCGGGAGCAGGTTCACGGCAAAGATACAAAGATTGATCCAGAAGAAGCTCTTCCCCAGGCCATCAATGCTGATCAGAGGCAGGCTCCACAAGCTCGCCGGAGGTCCCAACCGGACCAGGACCAGGCCGGATACGCCGGCCAGAAGCAGGTTGACCGAAGGTCCGGCGGCGGCAACGCGAAGCTCCCGCCCCAGGCTGCCCGCGGCAGCAGGATCCAGAGGAGGGTTTGGGTCAGCCAAACCGATTCCGCCGATAGGCAGAAGAATGCTGCCTTTCAACGGCAGGCCGTTGCGGGCGCCGGCCAGGGCGTGTCCCAGCTCGTGCAGAAGTACCGAGACCAGCACCATGGCGGTGACGGCCACACCCCGGGCGATGCCGCCGGGGTCGCCGGTCCGGCTGGATGGGAAAAGAAGCACCACGGCGAGCAGAAAGAGGAAAGCAACGTGGATGCGAAACTCCACGCCAAAGAATCGTCCGCCGAAAATCGTCCAGGATCGCATGGGTTATGGCGGGCCCGCCAAGGGTTTGATTCTATATTAGATATCCAAGAAAGGAGTTGGCGCCGATGCGCGTGATTGCCGGAAAATACCGCAGCCGCCGGCTGATTGCGCCCCCTAGCATCCAGACGCGTCCGACCTCCGACCGCCTGCGTGAAACCCTTTTTAATGTGGTTGCGGCCTCAGTTCCGGATTCGTTGTGGTTGGATCTGTTCGCCGGCACCGGCGCGGTGGGGATTGAGGCGCTCAGCCGAGGAGCGCGGATGGTCCACTTCGTGGAATCGTCCAACCGCGCGGTGCGGACTATCCGGGCGAACCTGGCGGCGCTGGAGATAACCCAGGGCTTTGACGTGATGGAGCGCGAAGCGATGGTGGCATTACGCCTCCTGGAAGCGCAACAGGCCGCCTCCGATTTCTGTTTCCTCGATCCGCCGTACCGAAAGATGGGGGATTATGAGCAGGTTCTAAGATTCCTCTCCCAATCGAAGCTGCTGAAGCCGGAGGGCCTGGTGATCGCCGAGCACGACAAGCATTTTGACCCCGGTGAGAGCTTTGGAACGCTTCGTCGGCAGCGCAAACTGCGCCAGGGGGATGCGGTCTTGAGCTTCTACGGACGAGAGTAACCGTTTGCCACCGAGGCACAGAGGAACACGGAGAGCTGGAATAGAAAGCAAGGGTTTCCTCGGTGAACCTCTGTGGCCTTCGTGGTTAGATTCCGCGACCCCGCCGTCGCCGCTATTCATGCAGTTTTCCACAGCTGGGTCGCAAAAAACCCGCATGAAATCTAGTGAAAACGCTTGCATGAGCTCGTCTCTCATGTAAATATACAAAATGAGTGCCCGAGCGTACTCACATGTTTAAGGAGGAAAGATGGCAACGATGACCAAGACCCAGATCGTCCGTCACTTGGCGGAGAAGGTTGGGACGAACAACAAAACCGCCACGTCGTTCTTGGAGAACCTGGCGGACACGGCAATCAAGGAAACCAAAAAGAACGGTGTATTCGTCATTCCTGGACTGGGCCGATTGGTAAAGTCCAACCGCAAAGCCCGCATGGGACGCAACCCTCAGACCGGCGAACCCATCAAGATCGCTGCTAAAACTGTATGCAAATTCCGCGTTGCGAAAGCCGCGAAAGACGCAATCGCTCCCAAGAAAGCGTAACTCCCGGATCCAACCCACAAAAACTGAAGGCCAGCTCTGCGGAGTTGGCCTTTAGAGCTTCTGAGCGTGACTGTCGAGCACCTGGTTCAGCAGCCGGTCAGCCTCGCGGTTGCGTTCGCGGCGCACGTGTTCAATAGAAAACTGCTGCAGCCTTCGCGCCAGCGCCCGCGCTCTCTCATAGAGGTCCTTCAGCGCCGGATTCTTGACCTTATACTCTCCGAGCATCTGCTTTACCAGCAGTTCCGAATCGCTCAACACCTTCAAGGAAGCGTATTTCTCGCGCACTGCGTAATCCAGCGCCGCGAGCAGCGCGGAGTATTCCGCAACATTGTTGGTCTGGATGGCCAGGTACTCGCCCCACTCCTTGATCACTTCGCCGTGGGCGTTGCGGATCACCACTCCGTAAGCTGCCGGGCCGGGATTGCCGCGGGCGCCGCCGTCGATATTGGCGATGATGTCGAACGGCCTCCGCGGCTGCGGCGGCTTGTCGAAAAAGGAAGTCTGTGTCATCAGTTTTAGCGGCCCTCCGCGAGCCGGGTGGCCAGCCGGTCCGGCAGCCCGGCGGATAGAATCTTCTTCTGTGCCCGCTCAATGTCATAGGGGACGCGATGAAGTGTGACGGCGTTTTTTTCTGTGTCATACAAAGCGAAAGCGGCGCGCGGGTCACCGTCTCTGGGCTGGCCGATGGAACCGGGGTTCACCAAGTAACGCCCCGTTTCTTTGAGCTTGAAAGTCAAATGCTGCTTGCCTCGCGCCGAAGCATATTTCGGATCCACCACGCCTTCGTCTTCATTGACGTCGTCAATCCAGTAAGCTCCCTGCAGGTGAGTATGTCCGAAAAAAATCAGTGGCGCAGCTGCGTCAGCGAGGATAGACCAGGCATCGCGCGACGTTAGCACGTACTCGTCTTCATCGCGGGGCGAGCCGTGCACGCACTGCACGTTGTCGATCGGCGCCAGAGGTCCCTGAGGCATCTGGCGCAGAAACTCGAAGTTCTCCGGCGTCAAGTGCTCGCGGGTCCAAAGCACGGCCAGCCCGGCTACGGGATTGAAGTCGTCCAGGCTGATCAATCCGGTGCAGGCTTTATCGTGATTGCCGCGCACGAAGACTGAACCGAGAGAACGCGATCGTTCCGTGACTTCGTTGGGATTGGCGCCGTAGCCGACGATGTCGCCCAGGTTGAAGACGCGCTCGTGCTCCGGCGCAGCCTCCAGACATGCCTCCATCGCTTCCAGGTTAGCGTGAATGTCGGAGAGGATGAGGATGCGCACGGAGAGTTCTGGCCCCAAACGCTTGCTTTGAGCGTGCGCCGGGTTGACTAAGAGTGTAACCCACGGCCGCGCTACGGCGCCGTGCGCGCCCAGTGTCCGGGGGCGATCTCGCGCAGCGGCAGCGCGTCGGCCGGCCGGATCTGCTTTTCCACCGTGGCCAGAGGAAGCGAGCGGTCGGTCTTGAGTGTGGGAATGGCGTTGATCAGGCCGCGGGTGTAAGGATGCGCGGCGGCGGCAAAGATTCGCTGCACCGGCCCTTGCTCCACGATCTCGCCCGCGTACATCACGGCCACGCGGTCGGCCACCCGCGAGACCACCCCGAGGTCGTGCGAGATGAACAGCACCGCCAGCTTGTACTTGTCGCGGAGCTCGCGGAGCAGTTCAAGAATCTGCGCCTGGATGGTGACGTCCAGCGCGGTGGTGGGCTCGTCGGCGATCAGCAATTGCGGATGGTTGATGAGCGCCGTGGCAATCATCACCCGCTGGCGCTGTCCGCCGGAAAGCTGGTGGGGATAATCACGCGCCCGCTTTTCCGGATTTGCGATCGCGACTTCGCGTAGCGCCGCTACCGCTCGCTCCCGAGCTTCCTTCTTGCCCTGTCGATGATGGGCGAGCACGGCTTCAGCCACCTGGTCGCCCACCCGCATCACCGGGTTAAGCGCCGTCATGGGCTCCTGAAAGATCATGCTGATGCGGGAGCCCCGAATGCGCCGCATAGCTTCCTCCGGAAGCTGCAGCAGACTCTCGCCCCTGAAATTGATTACGCCGCGTAGCCGTGCCTGAACCGGCAACAGCCTCAGGATGGCCAGCGCCGTGGCCGATTTACCCGACCCTGACTCGCCTACCAGCCCCAGCGTACCCGACTCGGGAATGCTGAAGCTCACGTCCCGCACTGCGGCGACCTCGCCGGTCTGTGTGGCAAAGCTGACGTTGAGATTCTCGACCTGGAGCAACGGGAGCATGAGCGTTTCAGGCTGTTGCATTCTAGAACGGATTTAAGATCACGCGTGCGCAACGCTCATCCTCTTGCGACGAGTAGCAAAGACCCTGTTCAAGTTGACCGCAGCTCCCCTATCACGTTAAAATCACAAGGTTTGCCAGTACTTTCCGTGCCTGCCTGGGTTGCGCAAGGCCGAGCAAACCGATTGCATTCAGCAATGTTCAAGTTCATCTAAGTCCTTTCTGGCCAAGCGCTTGTAAGGGGCAAATGGAGAGAGTTATGTACGCGGTGATTCGCGCCGGTGGGAAACAGTATCGCGTTGCTCCCGGAGACATAGTCAAGATGGAAAAGCTGCCGGCCAGTGAAGGCGACACGGTCGAATTCAATGACGTGCTCGCTGTTTCCGGGCAGGAGGGCCACATTGGTCCGGGCCAAGGCGCCGTGGTCAGCGGTCAAGTGACTGAAGCAGGACGCGGTGACAAGATCCTGGTCTTCCACTTCAAACGCAAAAAGCAGTACAAGAAGATCTTTGGCCATCGCCAGCCGTTTACTTCCGTGCGCATTACGGAAATCGCTTTCGACGGCCAGAAGTTCAGTGCTCCTGACCTGCCTGCGCCCAAAAAGAAGGCCAAGCGGGCACACGCGGAAGCTGCAGCGGGCGAGACTGATGCTCACGAGGCGAAGGCTGCCAAAGGTGCGGCCAAGAAGACCAAGGCCAAAGCCAAAGCCAAAGCGAAGACCAGCGCAGCCAAGAAGCCAGGCAGCAAAAAGAAGAAATAACCGGCCGGTTTGAGGTCTTCGATGGAACGGCTCACTTGGCGAAGCGAAGAGGGCCGTTAAGCATTTGAAAGAGGCTGAGTCTTCCGCCTCTGAAAAAAACGAAGGATTCGTTATGGCACACAAAAAAGGTTTAGGCAGTTCGAGAAACGGCCGCGACTCCAACGCGCAGCGGCTGGGAGTGAAAGCGTTCGGTGGACAGCTTGTACCCGGCGGGACCATCATCGTCCGGCAGCGTGGCACGCGCATCAAACCCGGCGCCAACGTCGGCCGGGGCAAGGACGACACGCTCTTCGCCAAGGTCAGCGGCACGATCAAGTTTGTGGACCGCGGCAGCGGCGGACGTTACGTGCTCATCGAGCCCGCAGAAGCCGCCAAGGCATAGAAGCTCGAGCGAGGCGAGAGATCCCTATCATCGCCCACAGGTCTGGGGCGATAATGAATTACAATCCCGTAGCGAAACCGGTTGCAGGGTTCCCTCGCTGCACTCGGGATAAGAAACATGATCAGCCACCTGCACAGGCCGGGGCCGCCACTCGCGCAATTCGTCGATCTCTTCTGGTACTACGAAGGCATCAGCCGGCCGCACAGCAAAGAGCGCTTGCTCCCCCAGGGCACGGTGGAGCTGGTCATCAACCTTCGCGAAAATCCGTGCCGCGTTTACGACCGCATCCGGCAGGATGAGTTTCAGGGTTTTCCCGGGACGTTGGTCTGCGGTCCCCATTCCAATTTCTTCATCATCGATACGGCCGGCCAGGCTGAGGTTCTGGGAGTTCATTTCCGGCCCGGAGGCGTGTTTCCGTTTCTCAGATTGCCGGCCGACGAGATGCAGAATCGCCACGTGGGTCTTGACGATCTCTGGGGTGCGCGCGCCGCGGAGCTGCGCGAGCGCGTACTGGCGGCACCCACGCCACAGTGCAAGGTGCAGGTGCTGGAGCGGCGCATTTCATCCACGATTTCAAGGAGTTTTCCGGGATCAATCCCACAGCCTACCTGGCAGCCAAGACCGAGCACCTCAACCATGTTCCCATCCGTGACTGAGGTCAGATTTTTACAATACTCGCCGGGCAGACGCGCAGGATACTGGTAGCGTTTAGGCTGTACGCTGCTCGAAGGGAACTTTGGTTCATGGCGCAAACGACGAAGATCGCTACGGCGGGCGAACCCTTGATCCGAAATATCTCGGATACGGCTCTCTGGGTCGCTGTTTACCGCGCTCGCGAAACGGAGCGCGCCGACGCTCTTTTCCACGACCCCTACGCGCGCCGTCTTTCCGGCGAGCGAGGTGAAGCCATCGCCAAGAGCATGGAGTTCGGCGAGCGCAACGCCTGGTCCTATGTGTCCCGGACGTTGCGCATCGATCAGATCGTCACTGCCCAGGTCCAGGAAGGCGCGGACATGGTGATCGACCTGGCCGCCGGCCTCGACGCCCGACCCTACCGCATGGAACTGCCACCGTCTCTCCAATGGATCGAGGTCGACCTGCCGGCGATGATCGACTACAAGGAAGAAATTCTTCGCGACGAGAAGCCCCGTTGTTCGCTGGAGCGGATTCGCCTGGACCTCTCGAATGCAGCTGCGCGTCGCGACCTGTTTCGCGAACTGGGCGCCAAGGCGAAAAAGGTCCTGGTAATTACTGAGGGGCTGCTGATTTACCTGAGCCGGGAGGAAGTTCTGGAACTGGGGCATGATCTTGCCGCCCAGCCAAGCTTCTGCGACTGGATTGTAGAGCTGACGTCGCCCGGCTTGTTGAAGATGCTGCAGAAGAGCCTGCAAGCGGTCGAGCGGGCGGGATCTCCCTTCAAGTTTGCTCCCCGGGAAGGCCCGGATTTCTTTAGAGCATGTGGCTGGAAGCCGGTGGAAGTCTATTCCTTGCTCAAAACCGCGGCCATTCGCAAGCGTCTGCCATGGATGGGCCGCTTAGCGGCGCGGTTGCCCGAATCGAGTGGCCGCCAGGGCTCGCGGCCCTGGGGCGCTATCTGTCGTGTCACCAGAATGTAGGCGGCAATGCAGATTGCGGCATGATTTTCCGAATGGAGGAGATGATGGCAAACAAAGTGAAACCCATTCCCGACGGCTACTGCGGCATCACGCCCTACCTGATTATCAAAGGCGCTGCCGCCGCTATCGACTACTACAAGAAGGCCTTCGGCGCCGTCGAGACGATGCGCATGCCGCAACCTGACGGCCGCGTCGGTCACGCCGAAGTCAAGATCGGCGAGGCGGTGGTGATGCTGGCCGATGAACATCCGGAGATGAACATCGTCAGCCCCACGACGCTGGGCAACTCTCCGGTGGGGCTGTTGCTCTATGTCGAAAACGCGGATGCCACATTCAACAAAGCTATCGCCCTGGGTGGGCAAGTCGAGAGACCCATGGCCGACCAGTTCTACGGCGATCGCACTGGGACCATCAAAGATCCGTTCGGCCACAAGTGGACAATTGCCACCCATAAGGAAGACGTTACCCCGGAAGAGATGAAGCGGCGCATGGCGGCCATGGCCAAGAAATAAACAAAATCCACGGAGGTTCACGATGAAAAGCAAAGTCGATTACAAACCCGAAGGGTTCCACAGTGTTACGCCCTACCTGACCGTGAAAGGCGCCGCCAAACTGTTGGATTTCCTGAAAGAAGCCTTTGGCGCGGAAGAACTCGGGCGTCATCCCCGGCCGGACGGCGGTATTGCCCACGCCTGCACGAAGATCGGCGATTCTTTTGTCGAGGTGTCGGACGGGACGGAGCAATGGCCGGCGATGCCCGCTGCCCTGCACGTCTATGTTCCTGATGTTGAGGCGGTCTACCAGCGCGCCTTGAAGGCCGGAGGCACGTCACTGCAAACGCCAACCGACCAGTTCTATGGCGAACGTTCCGGCGCGGTGAGGGATGTCTGCGGCAACAACTGGTACATCGCCACCCAGATTGAAATCCTGACGAGAGAGGAAATCGAGAAACGGGCAGCGGTGATGGCCGGCAAGCGCAGCTGAACGCGCGTCGCCCCAATGCAATCGAGCCCCGCAATGTTGCGGGGCTTCGCGTTTTCCGGCATTCGCCAGCGGACTGTACAATCAAAACTGAGCGATGTTCATCGACGAAGCGGTAATCCGAATCAAAGCCGGTGACGGCGGCAACGGCTGCATGGCTTTCCGTCGCGAGAAATTTGTTCCCCGCGGCGGGCCTTCCGGCGGCGATGGCGGACGCGGCGGCGATATCGTGATGGAATCCAGTGAACGCCACAACACGCTGGTCCACTTCCGCTTCAATCCCGAATACAAAGCTGAACGCGGACGCCACGGGGAAGGCTCCAACTGCACCGGACGCGACGGCGAGAGCATCGTGCTGAAGGTACCCGTGGGCACCATCGTCTATGACAAGGAGACGGGCGAGAAGGTCCACGACTTCTCCCAGCCCGATGAGCGGGTGATCGTGGCTCAGGGCGGCCGCGGCGGGCGCGGCAACCAGCATTTTGCCACCAGCACGCACCAGGCGCCGCGCGAGCATGAGCCGGGGCTGCCGGGCGAGGAGCGGGTGCTGCGTCTGGAGCTGAAGCTGCTGGCTGACGTGGGGCTGGTGGGCTACCCCAACGTAGGCAAGTCTACGCTGATCTCGCGTATCTCCGCGGCCCGGCCCAAGATCGCCGACTATCCTTTCACCACGCTGCAGCCCAACCTGGGCGTGGTGACCATCGGCGAGCCGCCGCATGAGGACAGCTACCTGGTAGCCGACATTCCCGGTCTGATCGAGGGCGCACACACCGGCAGCGGCTTGGGGACGCAATTTCTTCGTCACATCGAACGCACGCGCGTGCTGGCGCACCTGATTGACGTTTCCGACTCGAGCGACCGCCCCGATCCGGTCACTGACTTCAAAGTCATCATGACGGAACTCAAAAGTTTTGGCGCCGGCCTCGAGAAGAAGCCTCTGGTGTTGGTGGCCGCGAAAATGGACGTGGTCAACCCCGACAAACTGGCCAAACTGCGCAAGTATGCCAAGAAGCTGAAGCTCGACCTTTACGAGATTTCGGCGGTTACCGGCTATGGCATTCCGGAGTTGAAATATGCGCTGGGCAAGCGCGTGAAGCAAATCCGTGCCGGGGCTTCGCTCCTGGAACAGCCGGTGAGAAAGAAAGCTCCATCCCGGCGCAAGGCCAAGAAAAAGGCGGAACGCGCAAAGCGCGCTTCCAAGCAGCTGGCTTTCAAGAAGAGGCAGAGCAGATAGCGCATGAAGGTCGCTTTCTTCGGCGGAACTTTTGATCCTGTGCACCGCGGCCATTTGGTCATCGCCCAGGTCGCTGCGGAAAAATTCGGCCTGAGCCTGATCTACTTTGCCCCCGCGGATATCCCCCCGCATAAACAGGAGCGCAAGCTCACGGCCTTTCAGCACCGCTTTGCCATGCTGGCGCTGGCCACGGCCGAAGATCAGCGTTTCGTCCCTTCGTTGCTTGACGCGCCCACGGGCCAGCCCAACTATTCGGTCGAAACCGTTCGGCGGCTGAAGAGCACGCTGGGCAAATCAGACAAACTGTACTTTCTTATTGGCATCGACGCATTTAAAGAGATCAGCCTCTGGCACCAGCCCGCGGAGCTGCTGGGCGAGTGCGAGTTCATCGTTGTCTCGCGGCCGGGTTACTCCCTGGCCGATGTGGGACGGGCGCTGCCCGAAGCTCTGCGCCCGTCGCCGGCAACGCTGAGAATGCTCAGCAAGCAGCATGCCGGGACCATCGAGCTGCCCGGCGCGACAATTCACCTGCTGGACGAGGTTCGGGAGCGCGTGTCGTCGACCCAAGTACGCGCCGCTGCCCATAACTCGGCGAAGCAACTCAGTCGCTTTGTGCCGCAGACGGTCGCCGAGTACATCAAGAAAGAGCATCTATATTGCATGGATGCGCCAAAAGCTGAGGCTGGAGGCCATGGCAAAATGCTATCTTTGCATCGAGGCATCACCAGGAGCCGGAAGCACGAATGAGCCAATCGCAAGCAACAGAAACCAGACAGCAGGTTGCCCAGGCCGTCAAGGCCGTGGAAAACAAAAAAGGCGAAGACGTGGCCATTTTGGAGATGGACCGGGCTTCAGGAGCGTTTACCGATTATTTCATCGTGTGCTCCGGAACCAATCCTCGCCAGATCCAGGCCATTTCCGATGAAGTGGAGAGACAGCTCGGCCAGGCCGGACTGCGCCCCAACAGCGTGGAAGGTTACAACCAGGCGGAATGGGTACTGCTGGACTATGTGGATTTTGTGGTGCACATCTTTTCCGAGCGGGCGCGCGGCTTCTACGATCTGGAGCGCCTATGGAAGTCCGCGCGGCGGCTGAAGCCGGGTGACCTGGCCAAAAAACCCACAGCCAGGAAGCCGGCGAAGAAGACAGCTTCAGCCCGCGGCGCGAAAAGCGGGAGTCGCGGGAAAAAACGCGCGGGTGTTCCTTCCAAAGCGCGCGTGAAGGCGGCGGGACGAAAGCGGAAACCTCATTGAGATTCGCCTTGCGGCGCCAAGGAACAGTGCGATTCGGCGCGCCAGGAAATGGGCTCGGAATGATATCTTAGTCGCGTAAGCAGGGCGCAGCGCGCACCATGTTCGGCTTCGGCGTCACCCTAGTCTGCGATCCGCAATAGGAAAATGGGTTTGAAGTTGCCCTTTTGATAAACTTTCCGGCGTCTTGTAAGATAGTTCCTCCTGCAAGTGTCTAGCGTTCATGTGAGGGAAGCTAGAGATAGCCATGATCGAAGCGGATAGGAGCTATATGCTTGCGGACGCAGTTTCTTTCCTGTGAAACTTCAGATTGCCTGGATTGGGAAGACGAAGGAAGTATCTATTCGTGCGCTCACCGCCGAGTACTTGCAGCGTGTATCGCGCTATGTTGCCTGCGAGTCCCATGAGGTGAACAGCGAAGAAGCTTTGCTGGTGCTGGCGGAGGGAAAGGCTGGAAGGACCAAGCCCGTGCTGGTGCTTTTGGATGCGCGTGGACGCCAGTTTACATCGGAGGAATTTGCCGGGCTGTTGCGCGACCAGCAGGACCGGGGAACTCAGAACCTGTTCTTCGCGGTAGGACCGGCCGATGGTTTCACCGAGAACGCGCGGGCCAAAGCCGACTTGGTGCTCTCGTTCGGCAAGATGACCCTGGCGCACGAGCTGGCCCGGATCGTTCTGTTGGAGCAGGTATATAGGGCGCTCACAATTCTCAAAGGGCATCCCTACCACACGGGCCATTCATAAGAAGAACATGAATCGCGGAAGAATATGAGTGACATTCATCGCGGGCTGATCATCGTGAATACCGGGCCGGGTAAAGGCAAGACTACCGCGGCCATGGGTACCGCTTTGCGCGCGGTGGGCAACGGTATGAAGGTATTGATGCTGCAGTTCCTCAAAGGCTCGTGGCACTATGGTGAACTTGACGCCGCGAAGGCCTTTGGCGATAGCTTCGTGATGAAACAGATGGGCCGGGGCTTTGTGAAGGTAGGCGGCGCTGAAACCGATCCTGAAGACATTCGCATGGTCGAACTGGCATGGGCTGAGGCGCGCGAAGCGATCCTTTCCGGCAAATGGGATCTGGTGATCCTGGATGAAATCAACTACGCTATCAGTTACGGCATGCTGGATCCCGCCCAGGTGGTAGAGACGCTGCGCACTAAACCGGAGCAGGTCCACGTGATCTTGACGGGCAGGAACGCGCATCCGACAATCATTGAGCTGGCCGATACCGTCACGGAAATGAAACAAGTGAAGCACGCTTATGAAAGAGGCGTGATGGCGCAGCGCGGCATTGAATATTGAGGTGAATTTTTGGCTTGGTTCAAAAGGGAATCCGGAGATCTGCAGCAGCCCGAGGAAAAGCGGGTGCGCACGGAAGGCTTGTGGGTAAAGTGCGAAGGCTGCCGGCAGATCATCTGGAAGAAGGAGTTGGAGGACAATCTCAACGTCTGCCCCAAGTGTGAATACCACTTCCGCATCGACGCCGCCGACCGCATTCTGCTGCTGCTCGACGAAGGCAGCATCGAGACCATGGATGAAAGCCTTACTTCCACTGACCCGCTGAATTTCACCGACACCAAGACCTACAAATCACGGTTGGAAAAAGGCCAAGGGGCCACAGGCCTGAAGGACGCCATCATCAATGCCGCAGGCACTCTGAATGGCCGTCCGGTGATCTTGAGTTCCATGGAGTATTCCTTCATCGGCGGCAGCATGGGCGCGGTTGTGGGCGAGGCCATCACCCGAGCCATCGAAAGAGCGCACGAGCAGAAGAAACCCGTGATTGTAGTTTCGGCGTCGGGGGGAGCGCGCATGATGGAGGGAGTGGTCAGCTTGATGCAGATGGCTAAAATCTCCGCGGCGCTGGCGCGCCTGGACGACGCCAAAGTGCCCTATATCTCCGTGCTCACCGATCCTACGACCGGTGGTGTGACTGCATCCTACGCCATGCTGGGCGACCTCAACATCGCCGAACCCGGCGCGCTGATCGGTTTTGCCGGCCCGCGCGTCATCGAGCAGACGATCCGCCAAAAACTGCCGGACGGTTTCCAGCGCAGCGAGTTTCTTCTCCAGCACGGCATGCTCGATGCAGTGGTCCATCGCAAGGAAATGAAGAGTTACATCGCGCGCTCGCTTGATTTCATGACCCCCAAGGCGGCATGAGCCGTGCCTGTCACCTACGAAACGGCTGTCTCCCAGTTGCTCAAGCTCGGTCATGAGCTGGCTTCGCAACAGAAGTTCGACTTGGCCCACATGCGCCGCCTGGCCGAGGCGCTGGGGAATCCTCAGCGGCGTGTGCCGAGCGTGCTGATTGCCGGAACCAACGGCAAGGGCTCTACCGCCGCCACGCTGGCCAGCATCGTGCAAGCGGCCGGGTATCGCACCGGGCTTTATACATCGCCGCATCTCTTGCAGGTGAATGAGCGCATCCAGATCGATCGCGAACCCATCAGTGACGCCGAGTTTGCCCTGATCTACGAACGCGTGGAAGACTCGGCGCAGCGGCTCGTTGCCGACGGTGAGCTGCCGTGGCATCCCAGCTTCTTTGAGATGCTCACGGCTATGATGTTTGAGTACTTCGCGAGCGCCGGCGTGGAGCTGGCGGTTCTGGAAGTGGGCATGGGCGGACGCTTGGATGCCACAAATATCGTCGATCCTTGCCTCTCGGTGATTACCGATATTGATTTTGACCACCAGAAGTTCCTCGGGAACACTCTGCCGGAAATTGCGCATGAGAAAGCGGGCATCATGCGGCCGGGAGGAACCGTGGTGCTGCTGCCGCAACATCCTCAGGTCAACGACACTCTGGGGCGCGAGATCATTGAGCGCAACGCCAAACCGGTGAGCGCGGTGAAACACATGCCGCCCGTGACACCGTCCGCGGAGAAGTACGAGGCGGCCTTAGCCGGACGCAACCGGTTTCGTTTGGACGTGATGGGTCAAGAGATTCTCGTGGATTTCCCGCTCTCCGGCCGCCATCAGTTGCGTAATCTGGCCTTGGCCATCACCGCCGCCGAAGAACTCGACCATTTCGGTTTCACGATCGGGCCTGCGCACGTGGAACAAGGCGTTCGCAGCACGCGCTGGCCGGGGAGATTTGAAGTCCTGCCGGCGCACGAGGAATTTCCCGAGACGGTGCTGGATGTGGCCCACAATCCTGCCGGGGCCTGGGCCCTGCGATCCGCGCTTTCAGCCTGTTACCAAGACCGACCGCTGACGTTCATCTTCGGCGCCATGCGCGACAAAGCGATCGCGGAGATTGCCGGCATCCTGTTTCCTCTGGCGGAGCGAGTGATCGCCACGCACGCGGACAATCCCCGGTCTGCCTCGCCGAGCGAGATCGCCGAGCTGGGCAGCCCCAGTCACAGCGAAATCCTCCAGGAAGAATCAGTGACCTCAGCTCTTGAGCGGGCACGGCTGTTGGCCGGCAACCGGGGCGTGGTAGTAATCACCGGTTCGATTTACATTGTAGGAGAGGCCCTGGGTATTCTCTCCCGGGGTAAAGTCCGGCAGAGTGTTTGAAGCGTGCCAGAAACCATCCAGATCCAGGTCGAACCGGTGCAAGAGGCGGGCGGCATTCGCCACCTGCTCTCGCGCCTGCGCTCGTACTTCATCTGGGACCCGCTGATCTGGCTTTACACCATCGTCCTCGGCGCTTTGTCGCTGATTTGTTCTTTGTTCGATCGTGACGGCCGTATCCAGCACGGTTTCGCGCGCTTCTGGTCCAGGATGATCCTGGGCACCATCGGGGCCCAGATCACTGTCGAAGGCCTCGACAAAATTGATACGTCCAAGGCCCACGTTTACGTGGTCAATCATCTATCGGCGTTGGACATCCCAGTGCTGTACCTGCACCTCCCATTTCAATTCCGGATTCTGGCCAAGCGAGAGCTGTTCCGCTACCCGTTCATGGGCTGGCATCTCAGCCGCTCCGGACAGATTCCAGTGGACCTGGAGAACCCCAAGAAATCGATCCGCAGTTTGAATCGTGCGGTCGAGGCCATTAAGAACGGCATGCCCCTGGTGATCTTTCCTGAAGGCGGCCGCTCCGAGACAGGACAGTTGCAGCCCTTCATGGGCGGCGCATTCTTCGCGGCCATCAAGGCGCAGGTGGACGTGGTTCCCATGGCGATCATCGGGACGTATGAGATCCTCAAAATGAACACATGGCTCATCAAGCCACGGCCGGTCCGTTTGCTCGTGACCGAGCCGATTACAACCCATGGTCTTTCCGTTCGCGATACGGAAGCCCTGACAGACAAGGCGCGCGAAGCGGTTGCCGGACTGTATTACCGAAACGCAACGTTGCCTGACCTGCACAACCAGAACCTGAAGAGCTAAGAATCAAGGAAGTAAAAAGTGGGACGGAGTTGAAGTTTGGTCGAGCTGAAATGGCTGCCCCAGAGCAAAACCCCCGGGAAAACAGGCCCAGAATTGCCATTCCTGAGCCATGCTCTTACGATGCCGCGTACAGTGGTCGAGCTCTGCCGCCCTACCTGGAGGCAGTGAGAGCAGCCGGGGGAGAGGCTGTGGTAATTCCCCTGGCACTGCCGCCGGAGGAACTGGCCAAGCGCATTACCGGCTGCTCCGCTGTCCTTCTGCCCGGCAGCAAGGCCGATGTTGATCCACAAAAGTTCAACTCGGCGCGGCATCCCCAGACCGTAACGGCCGACCCGGAGCGTGATGGCGCCGACGAGCTGCTGCTTCAGGATGCTTACAACCTGCGCAAACCGATTTTCGGCATCTGCTACGGCCTGCAGTCGCTGAACGTCTGGCGTACAGGTTCGCTGGTGCAGCATATCGAGTCCAAGATCGCTCATTCGAGCAAACTGGGAAATAACATGGTCCACCAGATTGTAGTTGAACCGGATTCTCTGTTGGAGCGCGAGATCGGGCCGGACTCTTCAGCGAATGTCCTGCCGAGTACGATTGCGGTGAACTCGAGCCACCATCAGGCTGCGGAGATCGTTGGCGACGGACTCCGCGTTACTGCCCGCTGCCCTGATGACGGCGTGATCGAAGCCCTTGAGGGAACCCAACCCGGCCATTATGTTCTAGCGGTCCAGTGGCATCCGGAAAAGAGCTTCGCGAACGACGAGCCCTCGCGCCGGCTCTTCCAGGCGTTTGTTGAGGCGGCGCGGGAATGGCGAGTGCCCACGGAGAAGGCAGCCGCGGAGTAAATTCGCCGGCTACTTCTTCCGGCTGCGGTACTCCTCCATCGCCGATTTGTGATCCGGAGAGCGTAAGCATTCTTCCTGATTTTCGAGATAGTTCGCGAAAGCCTCGTCGAAGCCCGATTCGAACGCCCCGGTAACCAGCCTTTTCGAATAGCGGCGAGCGGCGCTACTGCCCTTTAACACGCGGGCGATGATCGAGTCCACCGTCTCATTGAGCTTCTCTTCCGGCACCGCCCAATCGATGAGCCCGATGCGCAGTGCCTCATCGGCGGCGATCATCTCGCCGGTCAGGACCAGACGCCGGGCGCGGCCCAAGCCGATGAATCGCGGCAAACGATACGTCCCCATTCCCGGAATCAGCGCCTCCAGCACCGCAGGCAGGCCAAAACGAGCGTCGCTTGCAGCCACGCGAAGATCGCAGGCCAGCGCCACTTGCAGTCCGCCGCCGAGGGCATAGCCGCGAATCTTCGCGACGGTCAGCGCATCGAGTTGTTCCAGGCGGCGCATGGCCTCGTCAAAACTGCGAAACCAGTCGATCCCGGATTCGCCGTCGGCCAGCGCTTTGAGGTCGATCCCCGAAGAAAACGCGCGTCCGGCGCCGGTAACGATCACGGCATGCACATCGTTGTTCTTTTCCAGGCCGTCGAGAGCGGCGTGGAAGTCATGCGCCATTTGCCAGTTCTCTGCGTTGAGCACTTCGGGCCGGTTCATCACCAGTTCGGCAATGTTGTCGCGGATTTCAAGATGGACAGCGCCAGTTCGGCTCATAGGTGATTCCTCTGCGGACGAGAGTATCAGTAAATCTTTACCACAGAGGACGCAGAGGAGCACGGAGTCACTCTCGCCTTCCCTCTGCGTTCCTCCGTGCCCTCTGTGGTTGAAAACCCATGAAAACCATTTTCAGCTCCATCGCCTTCGTGGACGAATCCGGCGCGGCCAAGCGGCGGACCCCTTGCTAAGGCCAGTCTCCTTCCGTATCGTAATTTCCATGCCGGAACACGGGGTTGTACTGTCGCTCGAGAATCGTGTGGCTGTAGTGACCGGAGGATCGCGGGGAATCGGGGCGGCAATCGTGCGTATGTTTACGCATGCCGGCGGACGCGTTCTCTTCAACTACCAGAAAGCCAAAGCTGAAGCCGAACGCCTGGCAAAGGAATGTGGCGGAAGCCGACGCTGTGTAGCAGTGGCCGCGGAGCTCTCGTCCATCCCGGCAGCTGCGGCGCTGGTGGCAGCCGCCGCGCAGCAGTTCGGCCGGGTCGACATCGTGGTTGGGAACCATGGCGTTTGGCCGCCGCATGATGCGCCGGTCGACCGGATGGCAGATGAGCAATGGCGCTCAACCCTGGCCGTCAATCTGGACAGCATCTTTGGCCTGGTGAAACACGGCGTGGCGCAGATGAAGAAACAGGGCTCGGGCGGCCACGTGGTCCTCATCAGTTCCACGGCCGGACAGCGGGGTGAAGCTTTCCATTGCGACTATGCTGCGAGTAAAGGCGCTATCATCAGCATGGTGAAGGGTCTTTCTACGGAACTGGCGCGCGACGGCATTTACGTGAACTGCGTCGCCCCCGGATGGGTGGAGACGGACATGGCTGCGCCCGCGTTACGTGATCCGGAGATCGGAAAGCAGGTCTTCGCCAGCATCCCGCTGGGCCGCGCCGGCAAGCCTGAGGAAGTTGCGGCCACGGTCATGTTTTTGTGCACCCCACATGCAGGGTTCATCACCGGCGAGATCGTGAATGTGAATGGAGGAGCGGTGCTGACAGGCTGAAGGCAAGCAGCAATCCAGGTTCAGAATGCATCTAAAAAGAGCAGCAAAACTACAAATGAGATTTTTCGCCGTATTATGTCTCTTTCTGGCCGGCGTGGGCACCCAGAGCTCTCCTTCTCAGTCCGCCCAGAGCAATGAGCAAAAGGCCCGGGCCGTGATCGATCGGATGATCGCCGTCCTGGGAGGCCAAGCCTACTTGAACGTCCAGGATTCTTACTCCGATGGCCGTTACGGGCGCTTTCACAACGAACAGATGGTCGCAAGCAATGTCTTTTTCCGCTATTGGAAGTGGCCGGATCAGGAGAGATATGAGATCACAGACAAGCGCGATGTCGTGTATCTCTTCCTTGGCGATAAAGAGTATGAGGTGATCTATCGGGGTTCTTCGGAGATGAGCCCCGTGAAAGACGACAGTGTGAGACAAGCTCTGCTCCGTCGGCGCCACACCCTCGATACCGTCCTGCGCACCTGGCTCAACGCTCCGGGAACGATTCTGCTGGATGAAGGTCAAACGGTGGCGGAGAGCCAGATGGCGGAAAAAGTGACCATCATGAACGCCAATGATGATGCCGTGACTATTTTGGTGTCGATCGATACTCATCTTCCCATTGCAAAGATTTTCAGCGTTCGCGATCCGCAGAGCCGTGAGCGCGATGAGGAGATCGAGGTGTACGGCAACTGGAGAATGGTGCAGGATATCAATACGCCGTACAGCGTCCAGATCAAACGCAACGGTGAGCTGATGCGAACGGAAAGCCTGGCTAACATTACCTACAACATCCATCCCCC
>DATDGY010000155.1:0-1512 GCA_036521855.1 Candidatus Angelobacter sp. | reverse complement strand
GCAGGGCTATAAGGAGATTCCGTCCCTGCTGACCGCACTGGCCAATGTGGTTGCAAAGAAGTCGATTGCAGACAACGTGAAGGTTGCGTAGCCTATCACCGTCGAGAGCCGCTAAGTTTCAACGGTGTTTCGGGCAATCTCCTCCCCACCAAACCGCAAACAAAATCCCTGCTAGCCCGCCGGCGGAGGCGAGTAATAAGCTCTCGGTTAGCAACTGCCGGATCACGCGCCAGCGTCCGGCGCCCAGGCTGAGCCGCAGGGCGATCTCGCGCCTGCGCGCGGTCGCCCGAGCCAGCAGCAGGTTCGCGATATTGGCGCACGCGATCGCCAGGATCAATCCCACCATCGCCAATAAAATGTAGAACGGCTGCGAATACTCGCGGCGCAACTTGTCCAACCCGCCGGCGCCGTCTTTGAGCAGGAATTGCGGCAGGTTCTTCCGCTCCTGATCGTTGGTCGCCGTACCGGCCACCCACTGTTCAAAGACCGGCCCCACAGCCGCCTGCGCCTGTGCCATGGTGACGCCCGGCCGCAGCCGCCCCATCATCTCGATCCAGTAATAATGCTCGTTGAGATACCGTCCGCCGGGGCTGGGACTCGGGTTCCGCTCGAGATCCACCAGGAAATCGGTGTGCATTTGAAGATAAACGTCCGGCGCCTTCGCCGGATCCACGCCGAAGAACCCCTGCGGCGCAACTCCAACCGCGGTGAACGGAACATTGTTGATCATCACCGGCTGCCCCGCCGCCCGGGCGGCATCGCCGAATCGTGCTTGCGCGAAGCCGTAGCTGAGCACCACGACGGCGGGCGCGCCGACGCGATCGTCATCACTGATGATCAAACGCCCCGCCGCTGGGGCGAGCCCTAAACCACGAAAATAGTCGCCGGAAACGTACTCGCCGCTCACCACCTCGGCCTGACCCTGCGTCATTACGTTCAGTTTGTTTGCGGGGAGATACGCGAAGAGGACGGAAAACACGTTGTTGGATTTGCGCAGAAGCTCGAACGCCGGATACGGAAAAATCGGCGTGGTCTTTCCGGTCTTGGGATCGTCATAGTAGTAGCCGCTCGCGCTGTGCACCACGGCGATGTCAACGCTCTTTGGGACTGGGACGTGCCAGTTGAGCACCGCGAGCGACCGTGGATCAGTCACCGGCAACGACCGCACCAGTAGCGCGTCCATGAAGCTGTAGATGGCGGTGTTGGCCCCGATTCCGAGCGCGAGCAACAGCGTGGCCAGGCCGGTGAAAGCGAGATTCTTGCGCATCATGCGCAGAGCGTAGCGAACATCCTGAATCACCTGTACCCAGAATGTCGAAATCCACAGCGCGCGGATGTTCTCCTCTAATAGGGTGACGTTTCCCAGCTCGGGCCGCGCCGCCCATCTCGCGTGCTCCTGAGGAACTCCTTCTTCCCGGCGCTCTTCGGCTTCTTCTTCAAGATGGAACTGAAGCTCCTGGCTGAGTTCGGCCTCCTTGCGGCGGCGTTGCGTCAGCCACATCAACCTACGGA
>DATDGY010000154.1:0-13659 GCA_036521855.1 Candidatus Angelobacter sp. | reverse complement strand
CCTGCATGAATCAGGAAGAGAGAAGAGGTTGCTGCTTTGCCGGCCAGCTTTTCCACAAAAAGTGACTGCCAGACGCAACCGGGACGCGCCCGCTTGAGCTCTCGCAACCTGTCGTTTCGTGAAGTTCGACTGCGCTCAACAAACATCAACCTAATTTGCCCCTCTTTGGAATGTTCTCGGGAGCTACGCATAGTATTCAGGAACTCAGGTCTTTGTAAAGCACTTTATTTAAGAAAATTCCAATCTAATTCTAAGCCAATGAATCCAAGCAACTTATTCTGTTTCCCAACTCGATTTCACAAAGCAAGTGGCGCCGTCTGTTACGATGGCTCCAGTCTGGCCTATGCCATACGATCCGGTTGTACCTCCAACATTGGACTCAAATTCGTCCGCCACGGAGCGGGTCCCGGTGCCGCCAACAGGTCGGTTCCGGCTCCTCCGCACGCTATGGCATCGGATCGTCTCCGTCCGGGGGGTGCCTACACTGCGTTACCTGATGAAGACTGAGGTTCACACTTTTGCTTTCTCGGTAGCGGCGAACGTGATTCTGTCATTTTTCCCGTTCATGGTGTTGTTGATGTGGCTCATCCGGAACGTGCTCCACTCCCAGGCAATGACGAATGTTGTGGTCCAGCTTCTGCGCGACCATCTGCCTGTGGGCCAGGACTTTGTGGTGCGCAACCTGGATTATCTGGTCAGGAGCCGACAGCGGGCCAAGTTTGCGTCAGTCATCATCTTGTTGATCACCTCGACCGGCGTGTTCCTGCCGCTGGAGGTTGCCTTGAACCACATCTGGGGCTTCACCAAGAACCGTTCCTACCTGGGCAATCAAGTCATCTCGCTGACCCTGGCTTTCGCCTGCGGCATTCTGGCCATGGTGTCAGTGGGATTGGCCGCGGGTAACCAATTCATGCTGCAGACGATGATGCTGGGCCACAACCAGAACATTGTCTTCAAGAGCCTCGCCTATGTCGCTCTCAAGGTGATGGCCCTGGTTACCAGCATCGCGATCTTCTTCCTCATCTATTGGGTGCTGCCCAACGGAAAGATCCGCGCCCGAAGCGTGTTGCCGGCCGCGATCGCTATGGGAGTGCTCTGGGAAGCATCAAAATACGCTTACATGAAAGCTCTGCCCTGGCTCGATTTCCAGGAAGTTTACGGCCCCTTTACTATCTCAGTTACGCTCATGTTCTGGGCGTTCCTTTCCGGTCTGATGCTGCTGGCCGGAGCGCACCTGTCGTTCGAATTTGCGGCTCAGCCGCCGGAGGCAGAGAACGGCGACGCGAGAAACCCGGCGATGTATTAGCCTCCGCGTATTCCGCAACCCTCCCGCTATAATCAGTACAGCTTGGCCCTCCGAAACAAAATCACCGGCATACTTGCCCGGCTTGTACCGCGCACGCGGGTAGCCCGGCTTACTGCATATCTAGCCGGCGTGCAACTCGTGCTGCTCCTCTTGGAAGCGGTCTCCCAACGCACGGGAACAGCAGCGGCCGCCCACTCCCTCAGCCAATGGACGGGCTTCCTGGGCTTTGTGCTCACGATCCTGTTGGTATTCCTGGCCCTGCGCTGGTTCCGCAACCGGGTGATGTGGAGTGTGCGCAACCGGCTGATTGTGACGTACATGTTCATAGGCGTAGTGCCGCTTGTCCTGGTGCTTCTCATCGCGTCGCTATCTGCCTACCTCCTCGCCGGACAGTTTTCGGCCTATCTCACGGCCTCTGAAATCGAAGCCCAATTGCAACGCCTGCAGGCGGCGAATTCCTCTACCGCCGAACTCGTAGCCGAACGCAACGGCGCCGCGAACGCCACTCCAGCCCTAGCGGCGGAGGACGCTGCCTTTCCTGGGCGAATCGTCCAGATCTTGCCCGAACCCGCATGGCCGAGCTGGTTGAAGGACGGTTTCCGCAGCCTGGTGCTTGATCAGGGACACATCTTCCTGCGGGCCGCTAACATCGTGGATTCCGGTCGAAGAAAGTTTGCCGTGATCTCCAGCGTGCCGGTGGACCAGAAATTCCTTTCGAAGATTGCCGCTGATCTTGGTCCCCTCGCCGTGTACGTCCCCCAGGAAGACCCGAAGGATCCCAACGCGGACAACCACGTCGAGATCCAACTCGGTCGCGGTACGGTGATAGTTAACGGAAAGCCTGCGGTGGGGATTTCGGCGGGAACGCTGCCCGAGCCGATCAATCGCTGGGACAGAGAGTTGATCTATAACTCCCAAATGCGGCCTGTGGATTGGAAGACCGGCGAGGCCAAAACTCCAGTCTGGCTTGTGGGATCCACGCGGGCTTCGTCGCTGTATGCCCGGCTCTCCACCTCAACCAATAAATGGACCGACACGGTCGCTCTCGTCCTGACCGTACTCGCCGTCACTTTGGGGATCATCGTGCTGATCGCCTGGCTCATCGGAATTCGCTTGACGCGGACCGTAACCTATTCGGTCGCCACCCTGTACAAGGCCACCGAGCACATCAACCGCGGCGACTTTACCCACCGCATCAAGGTTCGGCACAAAGACCAGCTGGGCGCCTTGCAGACCGCCTTCAACTCCATGACCGAATCTGTGGAACGGCTGATTGAGGCCCAGAAGGAAAAAGAACGTCTGCAGAGCGAGCTGGAGATCGCCCACGAGGTCCAGTCGCAGCTCTTCCCCCAAGCCGGCTGCGGCACGCGAACCCTGGAGCTCGCCGGAACCTGCCGGCCGGCACGCATCGTGAGCGGCGACTATTACGACTTTCTTTCTTACAACCCTGAGCAGATCGGGATCGCCGTGGGCGACATCAGCGGCAAAGGCATCTCCGCGGCGTTGCTCATGGCAACGATTCACTCCGCCGTCCGGGCGTACGAGCAGGAGCAGGTGGTGCCGGCGGGCGCGGCGTCGAGGAGGTACGACCGTGACAGCCGTACCGCGACTGCTGACTCGCGCATCGTCCGGCCTTCGCCGGCGCACATGCTTTGGCTCTTAAATCGCCATATCTACCAGACCACGCAGCCGGAAAAGTACGCCACACTGTTCCTCGGCTTTTATGACGATGAGCAGCGCAGGCTTACCTACTCCAATGCCGGCCACCTGCCTCCCATCATTCTGGGCGAAGACGGATCCACGCGCCGGCTCGACGTTGGCGGCACCGTAGTCGGCTTGTTCGACCGCATGGAGTATCAGGAGCAGACCGTGCAGCTCCATCCCGGCGATCTCTTCATCGCTTTCAGCGACGGCATGACCGAGCCGGAAAACGAATTCGGCGAATTCGGCGAAGACCGCCTGGTGGAAACCATTGCCGGCTATCGCCAGCAGTCTCTGGAGCGCATCAGCGAACACGCGGTAGCCGCCGTGCAGGATTGGATCGGCGCCGAAGAGCAGCCCGACGACGTGACCCTGGTCCTCGCCCGTCGCGTGGCCTAGAGTTGCAACCACGCGGATGGTCTTTACAACGAGGACGGCGGCAGCGTTAAGACGGGCTTTCAAACTGCTGGTTTTTGATTCGAGCGTAGGATTGCTTCTCGGAATCTGGCGGCCCGTTGGTATTGGCTGGTGTTGTTTTAGTGATGTCGTTGCTGGGGCTGCTGGCTACGTGGATTCCAGCGCAACGCGCGCTGTCGGTTGATCCTTTGATCTCGCTGCGCGAAGAGTGAACTGCCGCGGCACGGCCTGGAATAGTTTCGTCGATTCGCAGGATGAAAGCCGCGGCTTTTCGCCTGCGTTTTCGGCCAGTATCTCCCGAAGGCCGTTGTTGCCAACAGGCCATTCCACTGATCCAGGCGGTCGGGCGCTCTCGAGATGGCTCATTGCCCCTTGCTCTCGCTGGGGGATGGGTCGATGCCGCAACCTCCGCGCATGCCTTGCCGGAATCGTTCACGCTCCTCCGGGGTCATGTGCTCCCAGCGCTCTTTCATGCGCTCTTCCATGCGACGACGGACGTTGGAGCGAACCGGACGGTGCCACCCATGTCCACCGAAGAGGATCCGGCATAGCGCCAGAATTCCAAACGCCTGCCAGAAGGTAATCTGGTGCCAGCCGAAGAGCGGCGGCAGCAGCCAATTCCACAGGCGCATCACTATTTCGCCGCCGATGAAGATCACCAGCGCAATCCCGAGAATCGCGATGGGAGCGATGAAAATCACTTTCCATTTCCTTCTCATGTTAAGTTCCTCATGCTTTCGTAAATTCGTCGTAAATGCTTTGCAATCGCTGGCGCAGACGCAGCACCGCATAGCGCTTGCGCGAGAGCAGCGTATTCACGCTCACGCCGGTCTCAGCGGCGATCTCCTTGAAGCTGCGCCCTTCCAACTCGTGCTCGACAAACACCTCGCGCTGGTCTTCCGGTAGCTCTTCAATCGCCAATACCAGTTCATCGAGAAGCAGGTTGCGGGCGTAGAGCGCCTCCGGGCCGGCATCGGGCGAAGGCAGCAGATCTTCGAACTGCATTGGTTCGTCGTCATCGTCATGCGCGACGAAATCGCTGAAACTCTCCGGCCTCTTCTTGCGGAAGAGATCGGTGATGCGATTGCGCGCCACGCGAAACAGCCATCCGGTGACGTGCTCGATCGGCATCAGCAGGCGGTTCGCTTCCACCAGCTCGTAGAAGACGTCCTGCAGAATGTCCTCAGCGTCGCGCGGGTCGGGCACACGCCGGCGAATGAAGTTGCGCAGCCGGGACTGCTCCCGCTTGACCACTTCGGAGATCCGCTGGTCCTGTTCGAGTGCCATCCGCTCCAGCCTCGCCGCGCCCTTCATCTACTGGTGTAGACGAATGAGGGGTGCGAATATTGTAGGGCGAGCTAAGTTGTTGAGGACGATAGCCCGGATTGGTTTGCACAAAAGTTCGGTTAGCGGCTGGTTCAGGTTAGCGTAACGCCACTTCTCGGACCTGGCGGGACGTTACGATCGTCGATCCCCGCTGCGTTGGCCTGCTGCTTCCATCGCTCAGCGTTCATGCCCATCACGAGGAGCCACAGGGTTCAGCGATACTTGCCCGATTCCGCCGGAGGCCAGATTGTAGGGAGACAGATAGTTTGCGAGCGGCGGTGACAGAAAGGTCAGGTAACCCAAACCGGCAAACGCCATCAGCGCACCCAGAATTCGAGGCAAAAAGGTCGACCTGAAAATGAGGTAGCCGATCAGGAGGCAATAGAATCCGATAAATACGAACTCGATGGCCTCGCTCTGAGGATGCAAGTAAAGTTTCCCAATGGCGAGTCCCACAAGGCTGAAGAACGCCGCGAGCAACGAGAGGCTCCTGTTCACCGGCTTCAACAAGGCATAGAGGAGAGCCGCTACAGCGACATAGCACGCGGTCGCTATGAGGTCGGCTATGAAACGCAGCCTGCCGTGAACTAGCAAGACGACTACTCCCATCAGTATGGTGAGCAAGTAAAAGACACCGGCCATCCTGGCCTTGAAACGCGGCGATGCTTCTGCAATTCGTCCCATCATTACCGCTGTGTCCATATTCTGTTCTTCCTTATGCGCGTGATCGAACCAAGCGTTCATGGGAATCAGATCGGTTCACGACACAAATCAGGGCGCGTTGAGTTTCTTAAGCAATCTGGGCGGCGTCGCGGTTCTTCGGGTTTAACTCGAGAGATTTTTGATAGTTGGCGATGGCCTGCCCCCTGTTGCCGTCGTCCATATACGCCTCTCCGAGGCTGTCGTAAGTGTTGCTGGATTGCGGATAGGCTTCGACGTTGAGCTGAAAAATGCGGATCGCTTCCTTGAACCTCTTGGCCTGAAGGAGTTCATATCCCAAATTGTTGAGTTCGCTTTCATCGAAGTTGTAGGTGGCGGGTCTGGCGGCCTTGAGGTCAAGGTATTGCTTAGCGGCCTGGTCGATGCCGCTGGACGCGATGGTTGCTGAGAGAGTTTCGGCAATGGATTTACGGTTGTCGTAAGCTTTTTTGATTTGAGGCAGCCAGATGCCCATGGTGACCACAAAAATTCCGGCCCCTAACGCGACGGTGAGTACAAAAAGACCGGCGGCCATCGCGAACCGCCCGGGTGCGCCGCCGCGGCCCTGCACGCGCAGATAGATTTCAAGAACGGCAAGCGGCACCAGGTATTGGGCGAAGGTCATGAAAGTAAGGAACGGACCCGACAACGTAACCGGATCGAAACCGAACGGGCCGCGATTGAGGACAATCGCGAGAAAGAACGTTGCTCGGATGAACAAGGATGCACTCACCACAATGTACAGACGGAGGGCCCACGGGCGATGAGTTTTGAAATCCCGAGCGAGCGCATAGCGCAGGGCCATGGCGGCACAGAGCATGATCAGGACGGCCATCAAGCTACTTCCCAGGTGCTGAGGAAGGTCGCCAACGCTAGAACGAATCCACGTCATATAAAGACCGGCAAGGCTGATGATGAAAACGGCCAATATGTAGATACGCCCATTCCAGCGATGAAAGGCGCGGAAGCGCGTCCGGATTTGCGGAATGAGCTGAAGCGCTCCGCTGACGTTTACAAGGACGGCCGAGAAAAGATGCATGGCGACGGCAAAGTTGCCCATGGTATCGCCAGGAACGTACCCATGCGTTATGTGTCCACGCCACGCCTGCGCCGAATTCCCTCGCACAGCCGCGATGCCATAGAAGGAAGCAACCTAAACGCAAACATCAGCTGGCCGACGACCATCACTACAAACCAAAACCGGCCTGCGGCTTTTAAGGCGCTCTCCGCAACCGAATTCAAGCCCAACCGGGGATTAGTCAATACAGCCGTACTCATACTCTTTACTCCTCATTCGAATGATCGAATCAAGTCTCCAGGCAAATCAGATCGGTTCACGATAGCGCCGCAGCCGGACCGCTGCCGCGAGGAATACTGCGGCGAACACCAGACCGATCCACAGACCGGGCGTGCTCAAGAATTCGCCCAGCGCGAGTGTTGTCACGCCGTGCGCTGAGAAGTTGAAGGCCTGCGGGCCCGAAATGCGGTACCCCAACCAATTGGCGAAATGCGAAGTGTGGAACGCCATCTTCTCAGCCACGCCGATCACGAACGGCGGCAAGAAGGCCCACAGAAATGGCGCGCGTCGCGCCCAGGCTGAGACCAGCAGCAGCCACGCATAGATGGGCGCGTACCACAGCGTATGCACGCTCACCAGGTGGTAGAGCAACATCAGCGACATCTCGACCGGCGACACCTGCGTCCACAGCGTGGCGGCGCTCTGACCGCTCCCCAGCACTACCACTGTGCTCAGCAGCAGCATGATCAAATACGTGACAACCATGATCGCCCAGGCGAGCAGTTGTAGAATCACCGGAATGCTCGCCTTCGCGAGCACGGTGGTGAGATCGGAAACCGGCAGCGACTTCCAGAACAGAATGCTGCGATCGCGGCGCTCGCCGTGCAGCGCCTCGAGGCAGTAGTACAACCCGACGATAAAGGCTGCGCCCAGGATCAAACCGGCCGCGACGTCGTAGAGCCCGGCGACCGCTTGGTGCTGGTGCGCCGCGTCGAGCGCCGACAGAGTACGCAGTTTGCGCGGCAGACCAACCAAACTGATCAAGAAGCCGACCAGAAAGACGGCCGCAACCGCCAGCGGCGCGATATAGATGGAACGGTTCTCCCAAAGTTCGCGGCGGATCGACCAGTACAGGGGCCGAGTCGCGGACAAGACGGCGGGCGCCACTCGCTGCGTGTCGAGAGACTCGGGCACCGCGTTGGATGGAGTAGTCATCGGGCAACTCCTTGCACCTGGGCCTGGCCGACTTGATTGCCCATGACGGCAACGAACAGGTCAG
Organism: Candidatus Angelobacter sp.; assembly: GCA_036521855.1. Classification (GTDB taxonomy): domain Bacteria; phylum Acidobacteriota; class Terriglobia; order Terriglobales; family Acidobacteriaceae; genus Angelobacter. Next base: position 5,913 of record DATDGY010000154.1, on the reverse strand, counting down.
CGATGCTGGGCTTGCTCACGTCGCCCAATGCGGTAAGTTGGCGACGATCGACGCGGTCAAACAGCATGATGCTGCGGCCGAACACCTGTCGCTCCTGAATCGGCTTGAGCGCCCGCGCCGCGGCGGCATTTTCCGGATTCACCGTCACTTCGAAATAGCGCGACTCGATCTCTTCCATGCTGCAGTTGAACACAATGCGGCCACGGTCGATGAACATGAGATCGGTGAGGACGTTCTGGACTTCCTCCACCTGATGGGTGGTTACCACGACGGTGCGGACGCGATCGAAGTAATCGTTCAGCAGCGAATCATAGAACTGCTTGCGAAAGAGGAGGTCGAGGCCCAGCGTCGGCTCGTCCAGCACCAGCAGCTTCGCGTCAATGGCCATGACCAGAGCGAGGTGCAACTGCGTCACCATGCCCTTGGACAATTCCCTGACCTTGCTCGAGTGCCGGATGGTGGTCTTCGCAAGAAAACCTACTGCCTTCGCGCGATCGAATCGAGGATGCACGCCGGCGACGTAGTCGAGCGCCTGCGAAACCCGCAACCAGCGCGGCAGCACGGCGACATCGGCAATGAACGAGACGTCGCGCATGAGCCGATCGCGCTCGGCCCAAGGGTCGCGTCCGAGCACCCTCAGCTCTCCTTGATAGGGGATGAGGCCAAGAATCGCGTTGAGGGCCGTGGTCTTGCCTGCGCCGTTGGGGCCGATCAACCCGAGGATGTGTCCCTCTTTCACACGCAAATCGATGCCATCCAGCGCGACGGTTGTGCCGAAGGCCTTGCGGAGACCGCGTGCTTCTATGCATGCCATGACTCTAAGGCTCCTCCTCTCGATCCTTCGAACTCGATGTAGAATCCTTCGATGGTGTTTGCGAAGACTGGCCGTTTGCGCCGGGGCCGGCGTCGCCGTCCAGCAGTTCTTCCGGCTTCAGGCCGAGCCGCTGAATCGTGGCATAGACCCTGGGCCATTGTTCGGCAAGAAACTTCTGACGTTCGCCTTCGAGCAGCAGATTGCGCGCCCCGGCATTGATAAACATGCCGCGGCCTCGTTTGCTCTCGACCAGCCCCTCGTCCACCAGTTGCTGATAGCCCTTCAGAACCGTGAGCGGATTGACCCGATATTCGGCCGCGACATTGCGCACCGACGGCAGCGGATCGCCTTCTTTGAGCACGCCGTCGAGGATCATCGCGACCACCCGGTCGCGAAGTTGGCGGTAAATCGGCTGACTGTCGTTCCACTCACGGTCCATCCTGTTTTTCCAATAGCCTTTACGAGAGATACACCCGTCATTTCCGCGGTGGGCCAGTTTCGTCTAAAGAATGCCCCACTGTCTGACACGCGGTTCATCGCTACTGCGATGAACGTCTGCCTGAAGGCCCGCGATTCGCAAGCGAAATCGCTAGACGCTGATACTCGCGTTCATCGCTACTGCGATGAACGCTTCAGATCGAGGTGCGCGTGGACGGGCTTGTCCCCCGGCATCATATATGTCCAATCCTCAGTGTGATGGTTGGCGTCGATGATGGTGAACACCGCATGGTACATGTGACCATGTTCTGTACTACCGGCAACGTCCAGGAAATCGAATTCTACCCTCTTTCCGTCCGGCGAGGTCCTGGCGGCCATGCGCGGCCGGTTTCCAGCATCGCAATAGTGTGTCAGGAGCAGGCGATCGCCATCCAGGTAGAACATGGTAACCGGATGGTCGTTAAGGGTTGGGTCGCCCGACTTTCCCAGGTCCCCCATCTCATGTACCAGCGCGTTTCCCCGGGAAGTTATGCGCAGCGAGACCTGCGTGAACATCCCGTCCGCCATCTCTGGCTGCGGTGGGTCTGTGGTCACGGAGGCCTGCCAGGTACCCGCCAGGGCTTTCAGTAAGGTGAAGGACACTTGCGCGTCCGACTTCGCGACAGGCTTTGGCGCGGCGGCCGGTGCCGAATAGTTCTGCGCGTCGGACTGGGCGAAAGCCACAGAGGCGAGCGACATCAGAACCACGGACAGCATAAAACGATGCGATTTCATGTTTCATTCTCCTGAAGAGTTCATTTGTTCTTTTGCGTTTGGGCCAGAAGTCTCTCTGGACCGAGCTGCTGAGTAATCGTTCTGGTCGATCATATAGTGATATAGTTAAGTATAACACTACCTAACATGTCAAGTTTTTTTATTTGCTAGAGCACCAGGCCCAGCCATCCCACACAATCGATTGGCGATTTCTGATGATTCAGTGGCTTTACAGCTGTCAAATTCGGGTATGCCAACTATCCACACTTCGCTCAGATCGCCTAGACCGGTAAGTAAATGAATCAAAAGGAGATAACAAGTGTGGGGATCGAGTGGGAATCAAAGCCAGCAACTCCTTTGTTATCAATGAATAGGAGTGGGGATAAGTGGGGATATAACTAGTTAAACACTTTAGAATCAGCACGGGTTTTTAAAATACGGATTGGTAAAAAAAGGCGCAGAAGCCGAGCCCTACAGTGAGCAATAGCGAACACCACCTCACGGTTATGCCCTTGATAACAAACAGAAGGGACAGGGCGAAGAACTTGACCGCGGATTCGCGCGGATGCGCGCAGATGAGTGAATTTGTTGAACGGGAAAGGAATCAGAAACTGCGTTTGTCAGGGTCGTTGCCGACAATAGCTTTTCAACAGTGCGATCCGTGTTGTCAGTGGTAAGGTTTTTAGCGCGTAGTAGACTTGCGAGTTTCTCCATGGCGTACAAAGTCTCACTTTTCGTTCCATGCTTCGTTGACCAGCTCATGCCCCAGGTGGCCATGGACACGGTCACGGTGCTGCGCCGGATTGGCTGCGAGGTGAGCTTTCCCCAGGACCAGACCTGTTGCGGCCAGCCGGCTTTCAATTCCGGTTACTGGGATGAGGCGCGCCCTTGTGCGGAAAGATTTCTGCGCGTCTTCAAGGACGCAGAGCACATCGTGTGCCCGTCGGGTTCATGCACCACCATGGTTCGGGTTTTCTATCCTGAGCTCCTTGCCTCGAGTCCCTTACGCGCCGAGGCCGAAAGGCTGGCGCAACGCACGTTTGAGCTCTCAGAATTCCTGGTAAGAATAGCCGGTGTGACCCAGGTGGGCGCGAGCTTTCCTCACACCGTGACCTACCACGCTTCCTGCCACGGGCTGCGTGAACTACATCTGCGCGATGAGCCGCAGCAACTGCTGCGCAACGTGAGCGGGTTGAAGCTGGTTGACATGCTGCGCTCTGAGGAGTGTTGTGGCTTCGGGGGAACGTTTGCCACCAAGTTTGCCAGCATCTCGGCGGCCATGGGTGTGTCGAAGGCGGAGAGCATCGCCGTGACCGGCGCCGAGTTCGTGACTGCCATCGATCCCAGTTGCCTGATGCACGTGCAGGGAATCCTGGGCAAACGCGGCGACCGGGCGAAGACGATTCATTTGGCGAGCATTTTGGCAAGGCGGAGAGAGGATTCATGAGGACGCCGTACCAGTACCGAAGGCCTATTTTTCAGGGGCTAAAGCCCGCGTCCTGCCTACTCTTGCGGCACGACTTCGCAGCCCATCCCTCGCTGCGCTCGCTCCGGGCTAAGCTCTCTGGTCGTGCCCTGACACTTGTATTGGTATTGATGGCGGAGGCTTCGCGATGAGTACGCCCAGACCGACCCGGCCGCCTGAAGCAGCCAGCCATCCCACTGGGACGCATGCTGCCCAGTCCGGCGGCACGCCGGCGCAGCGATTTCTTCGCGATGCAGCGGTGAAGTCGGCGGACCTGGCGCATCGCGAAACCATCCGCTTCAACATGGAGAGTTACCACGCCGCGCACCAGAGAGGGCGGACGCGAATCAAAGACTGGGAGGCAGCGCGGCGCCGCTGCCAAGAGATCAAGCGTGAGGCCGTCAACCATCTGGACAAGTATCTTCTTCAGTTTGAAGAAAACGTGACCGCCCGCGGCGGACACGTCTTTTGGGCGGAGAATTCCGAACAGGCCTGCGCGTACATCTGTGATTTGGCCCAGCGCAATGGGGTGAAGACTGTGGTCAAGTCGAAATCCATGGTCAGCGAAGAGATCGAGCTGGCTGCGGCGTTGGGGAAGCTGGGAATCAAGGCGTGGGAGACAGACTTGGGCGAGTACATTGTGCAGTTGCGCAACGAGCCTCCGTATCACATCGTTACCCCGGCCATGCATCTCAGCCGCAAGCAGATCGGAGATCTCTTCCGGAAAGAGCTGGAGCCGGGCGTGAGCGACGATCCGGTGGAGTTGATGGCGGCCGCGCGGCGCAAGCTGCGCCAGGCTTTCTTCGCCGCCGAAATGGGGGTCTCCGGCGCCAACTTCATTGTGGCCGACGTAGGCGCCGTGGCCATCTCCACCAACGAAGGCAATGGACGCCTTTCCACCAGCGTTCCGCGCATTCATGTGGCGGTCACCGGCATTGAGAAGGTGATTCCGCGCCTGGAAGACCTAGCCGTGCTGTGGCCGGTGCTGGCCACCTCCGGCACTGGCCAGGGCATAACCACTTACAGCACTCTGATCGGCGGGCCGAAGCGCGCCGGCGAGGCCGATGGCCCGAAAGAATTCCATGTAGTCCTCGTGGACAACGGACGCAGCCGGTTGCTGGCCAACGCCGAAGAGCGCGAGGTGCTGCATTGCATCCGCTGCGGCGCCTGTTTGAATATCTGCCCGGTCTATCGCCACATCGGCGGCCATGCTTACGGGACGATTTATCCCGGGCCGATCGGCAGCGTGCTCACGCCGCACCTGCTAGGGAAAGACTTTGATCATCTGTCGTCGGCTTCGTCGCTGTGCGGGGCTTGCACCAGCGTCTGTCCAGTGCGCATTGATCTGCACCATCACTTGCTGCACAACCGCCGCGACTTCGTGCAGGCGCGGGACACCAAGCTGAGTGAGCGCCTCTTCTTTCGGCTATTTCGCGCTGTCATGTTGCGCCCGTGGCTCTATTCTCTGGGCGGTGGGCTCGCCCGGCGGGGACTGCGCATTCTCTACGGTATGGGCCTGGCCGGCTCGGTATTCGATCCCATGCGCGCCTGGACCCGCGACCGCTCGCCCGTACCGCTGCCGAAGAAATCATTCCGCGCCCAATGGAAGAAAGAAGGAAGAGCTTGAACCCGGCTGATAATCCCGGCCGCGCCGCCATTCTCGAGCGCATTCGTGCCGGCTTGACGGTACCTGCTCCGGCGGCTGCCGCCCCAGCTGATGTTGCTTACAGCGCGATGTTTGAGCCGGCCACGAACCCGCTGGAACGTTTTCAGTTGGAGGCCAAGGCCAACCTGATGGAATGCCTGCTGAGCCATGACTCCACGGGCAGCGCGCAGCAACTGGCGCAAGTGCTGGCGTCGCTTCCGCCGGGGGAAATCTTTGTTCAGGATCATCCTTCATTGCGCCGCCTGATAGATCTGGCGCAAGTCAAGCGGGCGGTGCGATGGTCCAGCCAGGGCGCACCCAGCGAGGCCTCGCAAGCCACAGTCACGCTGGTGGAGGCGGTGATCGCCCAGACCGGCTCCATCTTCGTTACCGCGGCATGCGGAGGACGCGGCGCGTCAGTCGTCGCGCCCTGCCACATTGCCGTTGCGACGGTGTCCCAGCTTGTCCCCGATCTCCAGACCGCGCTCGGCGATGCCACGCGGAAAGGAATTCTGGCACAGAACTCTTTTGCCTGCGTGATCAGCGGTTCCAGCCGCACCGCCGACATCGAGAAGATCCTGGTGCAGGGCGCACACGGACCCAGGCGGCTGGTGGTCATTCTTGAGGGGGCTGCGTGACGCCCATGCAAAGCACGGCTTTGGCGCGAGAAGGTCTAGGCGGTGAACTTGTAACCCAGCCCCGGCACGGTGACGATCATGGTGGGCTGCTTGGGATCGCTCTCCAGCTTCTGGCGCAGACTGCCGACGTGAACATCGACAGTGCGGGTAAAAGTATCTT
>DATDGY010000153.1:0-7080 GCA_036521855.1 Candidatus Angelobacter sp. | reverse complement strand
TTTCGAACGGCATGGTTGGAAGAGGTTGCGGAAAAATGAACCAAGAAAGTAATTTGAGGTGATTTCGTGGCAAAATTCGCCGCGTAACTTGTTGAACCGTCGTTCGACGAAATGCGCGAGTTACCACTCTGGTTCATTTTTCCGCAACCTCTTCCAGCCGTGCCGTTCGAAACCGAGAAGAATGCGGGCTTCAGCCGTTGGCGGCGTCTTGGCTGCCCTCAAAAGCCATTTATAAGACCGGCTCTAGTAAACCAAACAACAACCGTAGCTTGAATTACGCGGCACTATATACCAAACGCAGTCTGAAGCCAACGGTCATGCTTGGGGGTGACAAAAGTAGCGCGTGGCCCCCATGAAAAACCCGGCTGGAATATTCCAGCCGGGAAGATCATCCTTGCAACATCGACTCGCTTTTACGGCTTGGGCGGAGGGTTGGGCTGCTGGGGTTGCGGCGGTGTAGTCAACTCCTCAAGAGCATTCTTATTGACTACCGTGCCGGGCACGTTGGGTATGGTTTTCACCTCACCGGTGACCACCTCATCCAGCTTGATGTTGTTGCGGTCCAAGGTCTGCGCCAGGTCTTGATCGAGGAGCACTCTCGCCTCGGCGTAATTGGTCATCGCGCTGACCACGCTGGATTCGGCTGACGCCAATGCGCTGTCATCCGTAAGGATATTGAGATAGGTGGAGGCGCCCAGATTATATTTTTTCTGTTCCGCATCCAGGGTCTTCTGCGCCAGGTCCTGCGCCTTTTGTGCCGCCACCACCCGCGCGCGGGCCTGCTCGAGGGTAAACGCGTCATTACGGATTGCGATAGCAATCTTATTTTCCTGCTGCCTAAGCAACAATTGCGACTGCCGGTATTCGAGCCGGGAGCGGATTTGCGTGGCCTGGGCGGCACGGTTGGCGAGCGGAATCTGGAGGCTGAACACGATTCCTCTGTCGGGAGCGGTGCCGTTGAACAGGTTACCGAATGAGTCACCGAACCCACTTGACAACTGGCACGGATTCGCGGTACTCGGTAGCACACCTGGCGGACACAGCGGCTGGCCCAGGTTCTGCACGCCGTTCAATCCAGAACCGCCATAGAAAGCCGTAACGTCCAAAATCGGCAGCAACCCGGCATTGGCACCTTGTATGGTGATCTCGCTGTTCATGAGATTGATCTTTTGCGTGTTGTAATCCGGCCGGTTGAGCAGCGCCATGCGGATCATCTCTTCCACCGGCGGCAGGTTTTCCTGGTCGGGAATCTGCACCGTGTCGGTAGGGATCACATCCATCTGCATGACCTGGGAATTGTTGGGCAGGCTTCGGGTGAGCGCGTTCTTGATGGTCAGTTGCTGCAGTTCGAGATTGGTCTTGGAAACGATCAGGTCCTGTTCCGCCGAGGCCACAGTGCTCTCCGCCCGCACCACGTCCAGCGGCGCCAGCGTGCCGATCTCCACCTGCTTCTGGTTGTCGGACAACGTCTTCTGGGCCAGGGCCAGAGAGCGTTCCTTCACCTTGAGGTCTTCAAAGGCATTCACAAGATTCCAATAGATGTTTTCGATCTGGCTGACGGTGCTGATTACCTGCAGCCGGAATGCTTCCTCGGTGATCTTCTTGCTGTTCTTGGCTTGGCGAATCAAGCGCGTGTTGAGGCTGGGGCCAAATCCTTGCAACAAATGCTGGGTGATGCGGGCGGTGAAATTCGAGGTAATGGAGGGATTGAAACGCACGCCGGGGTTGTTGGTGGTAACCCGCGAGTTGTTGAATCCGACGCTGAGCGAAGTGCCGGGAGAGAAACCTTGGCTGTAAGCCAAATCCCCGATGGTCGTATTTGCAGAAGCGAGCGGGGTTCCGCCGGCCAAGAGCGTGAAGTTCTGCAAGGCTTGCTGGCGCTCGAAGCTGACCGTTCCCGTCAAGACGGGATCGAAGCTGGGCGCCGACGGTCCGGCGCCACTGGTGTTCGTGACAAGCCCACCCACTCCCGCCCCCGCGCCGCCCGCGCCAGCCGAGGTTCCTCCGGCGCCTGCGCCCGTGACAGTGGTGCCGATCCCGCCTACACCTCCTCCGGGCGTGTTTTGCACCACGCCGTTGGCAACGCCCCGTGGCCCACTGCCGGACTTGGTCAACAGAATATCCGTATCAGCGATAGGCAGGTTGTAGCGGGCAATGGCGATGTCCAGGTTATCCACCAGGGCAAGGGCGATGGCGTCATTCATGGAGAGCATGATCTTGCCGTTTTGCACTAGCTCGGCAATCCGGGGAGCGTTAGTAAAGACCGGCGGGGGCACATCGCGCGGAATGAAACGGGCGAACGGATTGGGAAACAGGCGTACCGGTTTCGAATAGTCAACATGCGTGGGCGGCGGCAGCTTCCGCGGCTCGGGTGCGTTGGGCAAGGACGCGCCCGGCTGCTGCGCCGGGGAGGAAGGCGCCGGTTGCTGCGTGCTGGCGCTGCCGGTTTGCGGTCCCGCGACCGGCTGCAAGGAAACACTGCTGTTGGACTGCTGCGCCGCGGCCGGAAACGTCAGCAAACAAACCACGGAAATCAACTTCCTGATAAAGTCACTGCGAAAAAAGGCTGCAGACATTCTTCTTCTCCAGAATTGCATAGACTTATAGAGACGGCAATCCTCTCTTTCCGTCACCTGCCAACGGAGATACGCGAGCACCCCTGATGAGGTTCCAGAATGAGAGACCGACGCTACTGGCGCAGAAACGGTTAGTATATCGGCTCAGGCGCGCTTTCGGGCGTTAAAAAATGTTGGGAAGAGCAAAAGGTGCCGCGCAATTTCAAGCTCACGCTGGCCTATGACGGCCACGATTTCGCCGGATGGCAGGTTCAGCCCGACCGCGCCACGATTCAGGGCACGCTGGTGTCCGCTATCGAACAGCTCACCGGCGAAAAAACTCTTCCCCAAGGTTCGGGGCGCACCGATGCCGGTGTGCACGCGCTGGCCCAGGTGGCCAGCGTTAGCTTGGCATCTCCTATCCCCACCGCGAACATTCGCAAAGCGTTGAACGACGCGCTTCCCGACTCCATTCGCATTCTCAGCGTGGAAGAAGTTGCCGCCGATTTTCACGCGCGCGCTGCGGCCCGCGCCAAGACCTATCGCTACCGCATCTACCGGGGTGATATTTGTCCGCCTTTTCTTGCCCGCTACGTCCATCACTATCCTTACCCGCTGCACGAGGAAAGCATGATCGCATCCGCAGGCGTCGTCCAGGGCGAGCATGACTTCACTTCCTTTGCCGCCGTGGATCCCGAGAGCAGGAAAGAAGGCCTGGAGCTTAGCCACGTGCGCACCATCTTTTCTTCGCAGTGGCAGCGCGAGTACGGAGAGCTGATCTATACCGTTCGCGGCAACGGTTTTCTTCACCACATGGTGCGCAATCTTGTCGGGACGTTTCTGATGATCGGCAAAGGCAGTCTTACCGCCGAAGACTTGCGCCGGATCCTTGCGCTTCGTGACCGTTCGGCCGCGGCCGCCACCGCTCCCGCCAGCGGCCTGTTTTTGATGAGCGTAGAATACTGGGGGAAACTGCGATGAGCACCATCCAAGCCGAGCTTGCCCCGCGAAGTACTGACGGCCGGTTCAACGTTTACAATCCGGCGAATCACGAAATCATCGGCGCTCTGCCCAGCTTGACTGCGGATGAGATTGCCATCGCAGTGGGCAAAGCCCGGACGGCGCAAGCCCATTGGGCGGCCACACCCGTGGCGTCGCGACTGCGCGTCATCCGCCGCTTTCAGCAACTGCTCTGTGAGCAGCGAGACGCGGTCGCTGCCGTGATCACCCGCGAAGCCGGCAAGCCTCTGGCCGAGGCCTTGGCTACCGAAGTCCTGGTGGTGCTCGACACCACGAAGTATCTGCTGGATAGCGTGCCCGCATTCCTGCGTCCGGAGCCGGTGCCGCATGCGAATCCTACGATGAAACTCAAGCGCGGGCGGTTATGCCGCGAGCCGTACGGCGTGATCGGCATCATCAGCCCATGGAATTATCCTTTCAGCCTGCCCGCGGTGCAGGCGCTCACAGCCCTGGCCACCGGCAACGCCGTGGTGCTCAAGCCATCGGAATTCACGCCTTTCGCTTCCCTCGAGCTCGCGCGGTTGCTGAACCAGGCCGGCCTGGATCACGATCTTCTTCAAGTAGTGACCGGCGAGGGTCCGGCCGGCGCCGCGCTGCTCCAGTCTCCGATTGACAAGCTGCTCTTCACCGGCAGCGTGGCCACGGGCAAGCGTGTGGCCCTGGCTGCGGCGGCGCGTCTGCTGCCGGTGGTGCTGGAGCTGGGCGGCAAAGATCCCATGATCGTGCTCGCGGACGCCGACATCAACGTGGCTTCCAGCGCCGCCGTTTGGGGCGCCTTCATGAATGCCGGGCAGACCTGCCTGTCAGTGGAGCGCTGCTACGTCCACGAATCGATCTATGACGGTTTTCTCAGGTCGTGCGTGGAGAAGACCGCGAAGCTCCGTCTCGGCCCGGGAACTGACCCCGCGACTGACGTTGGCCCCATGATTCACGAGCGCCAACTGCACATTGTGGAGCACCACGTGGAGGACGCGATCGCCCGCGGCGCCGGCCTGCTGGCCGGCGGCAAAACCTTGCCCCAGCTCGGCGCCAACTTCTTCGCGCCCACCATCCTTGCCGGCGTGGACCACTCCATGGCCATCATGCGTGAAGAGACCTTCGGCCCAGTGCTTCCCGTGCGCAGTTTCAAGACGGAAGATGAGGCGGTGGCCCTGGCCAATGACTCAGACTTCGGCCTGGCCGCCAGCGTCTGGACTCGCGACCGCAGCCGCGGCGAAGCCGTCGCCCGCCGGATCAATGCCGGCACGGTCATGGTCAACGACGTCATCGCCTGCTTCGGCATCAGCGAGGCCCCGCACGGCGGCATCAAGTCAAGCGGCATAGGCCGCACCCACGGCCGCTTTGGCTTGGAGGAAATGGTCTGGCCCAAGTACATCGATTCCGACCGCCTGCCGGGAATGAAGAAACTCTGGTGGTATGGCTATGGCCCGGCCTTCAGTCAACAGATGGAGGGATTCATCGACCTCCTGTTCGGGAGCCGCTTAATAAAGCGTATCCAAGGTGCCATAAAGAGCACGCAAGCTTACCTTCATCGCAAACCTTTTTAGAGTAAAATCTGCCCAAAGGGCGATGGAGCCTTATGAAGTGCCATTGAAACACTCTCACCTTATCTACGACTGGAACTCAGTCTCCGGCGCACAATTCAAGCCCGCCCGCCAAGTCTTGCTCAACGACGAAACCTTGCGTGACGGCCTGCAGTCACCCTCGGTCAAAGACCCCTGCATCGCCGACAAGCTGCGAATCCTGCACCTGATGGAAGAGCTGGGCATCAACTTCGCCGACATCGGACTGCCCGGCGCCGGGCCGCGCGCCGTCGCGGACGTGGAGCGCCTGGCCCGCGAAATCGGCGACTGCCGGATGAAGATCAAGCCCAACTGCGCCGCCCGCACTCATGAAAGTGACATTCGTCCCATCGCAGAAATCTCCGAACGCGCCGGCGTGCCCATTGAAGCGGCGTGTTTCCTGGGCTCCAGCCCGATTCGCCGCTATACCGAAAATTGGACAGACGACTTCCTCCTGCGCACCACGGAGAACGCCGTGAAGTACGCCCGCTCGCTGGGGCTGGAGGTGATGTACGTCACCGAGGATACCTCGCGTTGCGATCCCGAGACGGTCAAGCGGCTCTACTCGACAGCGATCAGTTATGGAGCGAGTGCCATTGTGATCTGTGACACGGTCGGCCACGCCACGCCCAGCGGCGTCCAGGCGCTGATTCGCTTCGTTTTGGACCAGGTAGTCAAGCCTTCCGGTCAGAAGATTCGCGTGGACTGGCACGGCCATTCCGACCGCGGACTGGCCGTCGCCAACTCACTGGCCGCGCTGGCGGCCGGAGCGGACTGCGTTCACTCGACCGCCCTGGGTATCGGGGAACGCGTAGGCAACACCCAGATGGACCAGATGTTGGTGAATCTAAAGCTGATGGACGTCTCTCCCTGGGCCCAGCAGGACCTCACCAAACTAAAGGACTACTGCTTGACTGTCTCCCAGGCCACGGGGGTCCCCATCCCCAGGAACTATCCCGTACTGGGCGAAGATGCATTCCGCACTGCGACGGGAGTACATGCCGCGGCAGTCATCAAAGCGTTTAAGAAGGGCGATATTGAACTGGCCAATACCGTGTATTCGGGTGTACCCTCGCATTACTTCGGCCTGGAACAGATTATTGAGATCGGTCCCATGAGCGGGAAATCGAATGTGGTCTTCTGGCTGGAGCGCAGGGGCATCGCGGCCTCTGACGACTTGGTTGACCGCATTGTCCAGCGGGCCAAAGCGTCAGACCGCATCCTGACCGAGGAGGAAGTCCTCTCCTGTTGCCAGAATGTCTCTGCCAGTATCTAGTTTACGTTAAGCGAAACAAGCGAAATCGGGGTTTTTAGAACCGGCGAAACTCGTTCCCCCGCGCCCGTCAGGACTCCGGATTCGCCCCTTATTCAAGGAGAATGCATGAAGAAGCTTCTGACAGTGGTATTCACAATGTTGCTGGCAGGCAGCCTGGCGTTTGCCCAGGACACCGGTGGCAGCACCGACAAGACCAAACCGCCGGCCACGACGACGGGGGGCAAGAAGCCCACTAAGACGAGCAAGGCCCACAAGGGCGGCAAGAAGGGCAAGAAGGGCAGCTCCAGCACCAGCACTGGCACCACCCAACCGAAGTAAGCTATTTCCTCTGGAAAACTTGATTTCATCTTGGAAGCGGCCTTTCCCCGGCCGCTTCTGCTTTTTGGCGTCCGCTGGTGGCTGACTCTCTGCTTGGGGAGGCCTCAGGATGTTGCTCTATTGTCAAAGCATACCCACTGTAATCTAATGGTTATCAGCCATTTCAGCTCTGTTGCAAGCGCAAAACTTTTCCGGAAAACCGGGTTTGACTAAGTAAGTCTGAACTTCCCTCTAAATAAAGGAGATTTCGCATGAAGAAGCTTTTGACAGTTGTATTCACAATGTTGCTGGCAGGCAGCCTGGCGTTTGCCCAGGACACCGGTGGCAGCACCGACAAGACCAAACCGCC
>DATDGY010000152.1:0-18646 GCA_036521855.1 Candidatus Angelobacter sp. | reverse complement strand
CAAGAGGAACTATGGCGTCTTCCACTCCCCGCCGAATCCGCGCCCTGCTCGAACGGATCAGGAAACTGTTTCGCAAAGAACCTGAGTCGCCCTCCGAAGATCCGTACGCCTACGTAACCGCGCCGAGAAAGCCCCGGCCCTGCGGATCTGGCCCGGCGCATCTTGAATGACCGCCTGGATACGGCGCTGTGCGCCCTGCTCCTGGTGCTAGTCAGCATGATCGTGCTCGAGTCAGCGCGGCAGTGGCTCAGTGTGATTTCCGGACGCCGTCAGCCGCTGACGCAGGAGACGCCGTTTGTGGCCACGCGCTACGCTGTCGAGGAAAGCTTATGAACAGAGCGGGTGATCCACGGCAAGCCGGGACAGGTCGGGAGATCGCGCGTGATCGGGTGATCGGCAAGCACGGTCAGATGATCCGATGTCCCGGCGTTCCGATCACCAGATCACCGGATCACCGGATCACCCGATCTTCAAATCGATTGCATCACGTTCTGCACACCATCCTCGCCACGCTGCGCGAGATCTTCGACGAAAGCGCCTACGAGCGCTTCCTCGTTCGAACCCACGCTTCGCGCTCAGCCGAAAGCTATCGTGAGTTCCTGCGCGAAAGGGAAACGGGCATTGCGCGGCAACCGCGATGCTGCTGAGAAACAACGTCGCGTGTCCGGATCATCCGATCTGTTGTGGCGTGCCCAATCCATTCGGTTGAGACGCAAAAGGATCGCCAGCTGGAAATCTTTCCGCGATTGTCTGTAACGGAAGGGGAGTCCCGCGCACTATTTCACCATGAGGATTGCCATCAAGAGCCGGGCGCTCTTGGTGAGAAACACGAGGAGCCTTGGGTCGTGGCAAGCAAAGAGCCAACTGTGCATGGTCCAAACGGGCAGTCAGTTCTCGGTACAGGAGTAGCAGCGTCGCCGGTGACGCCGCCTCCGCCTCCAGTGCCGCACAGTTCAACGGAGATGCCTGCTCCATCAAGCCTCGCCAGCACCAAGTCTCCCATGGATGAGTTCCTGGAAGAGTGGAAGGAGAAGGGGCGCTCGAATCTCCAGTTCCTGCACCAGAGAAAGCTGATTCTCAAGAATCCCAAGATCATCCTTGAGGCCGGCCCAAGTAGCGTACCCGGCTGGCGCACCCCGATGACCTTTGCCGTGCAGACGATCGCGGTAGTGGCCCTGTTGATTTCCGGAGTTCATTTCGCGGCGACCCACATCCCGGGCACCGCGATTACCACCGACGATCAGCCACCATCGGAGACCGAGAAGGCGTTGCAAAAAAAGCAAGAGCTGATAACGAAAATAAATTCTTTCGATCCGGATCAGCCGGTCACGCTTTTTTTTGACAATGGTTCACGAAGCTATCCGCACAACGAAGCGCTGGCCTTGGTGCAAAAAGAAGCGGCTCAGCTCCAGTCCCGGGTTACGATCGAGAAGAACACGATGTCCTTTGGCTTGTGGCTCTTTACGTATCTCCAGCCTGTCTTTGTCGGACTAGCTCTGGTTTGGAGCAGCAGTTTCTTTAAGAAGGGAATAATCAAGAAATTTGGCAACGCTGGAAACACTTCAGTCGCTGACCGCTGTTACCTGTACATTTCATCCGTTCGCACTTTTTGGGCCTCGGTCTTTCTGAACATCATGCTATTGGCGTGGCAATGGATTCATTACGGCAATCAAGCAGATCCTGTCCTGGAAGTGTTTTTTGCTTCCCTGGTACTCTGCCTGTCTTTCTCACTTTTTGCCCGGTGGCGCATGTCGAGAGACTTGTGCACAGTTTTAAGTCTTCCCGACCCGAAGAAGGGCAAGAAAGAAATTTCGACCCAAATCACGCTTTCCGGGATTAAAGCTCTGCTCCTGGCAGGTGGGTGCCAATGGATCCTCGCATTCATCGTGGGTCTGTTGGCTGCAAAGGTCCTGACTTACTTCGTGTGAGTTCGCGAGCGCCGGTCTTCCAGCGGATTTGCCTAGACGTTGTCGATCATGCCGTTACCCGTGCCCTAGCTGCCCAGCACGGCGTCCCCACCCAGAGCATAGAATGATTGCGCAGCTTCCCGATGCAGCTCCTGCGCCTTGCGCAGCAGATCGGTAAACTCTTTCACTCCGCGCAAAGAATCCAGCCAAGGATCGCGCAGCATCGCCGGGTAGCAGAAGTAGCCCCTGTCAACCGCGCTGGAAAACATTTCCAGCGCCATAGGCTGCTCCCCAAGGTAGGCGAGTTGACGCGCCAGGTAGAAAAGGCCCTCAGGATCGCGAAACGCCGCCTTGCGGAGCTCGTTAGTGGCCTGCACGCTCTCCCCGCGATTGCCTTCGAGCAGCGCGCGCAGTGATGTCAGGTACAACCTGCCCAGCCTGCCGGCGTCGTCTCTTTCGTTTTCCCGGAGCAAGGCGAGCGCCTGGTCCACGCGCCCCAGAGACGCCAGTATCAGGGCCGTGGCGTAGCCGAAGTCGCCGCCGCACGAGTCGAGCGCCCGCTGATAGTCTCCCAGCAGGAAGTAGGTGTGCGCCACGCTCGTTGGGATCTGGGGATCGAGGCGCCGTGCCTCGAGGTGCGCCGCCACGGCAGGCCGCAGCAAACCACAATAGCGGCACGCGTGGGCGAGTCCGGCGAAAAGCTCGGGATCGTTTCTCCGCCGTTGCGCGCGTTCCAGGAGCCGTTTCATCGCATCCAGAGCACGCCCCTGTTCCACTTGGAGATGAGTGTAGAGATTATGGGCCAGGGCCAGGTTGGGGTTGAGCCGGAAGGCGACCTGGAAAGCCTCGTCGGCTGCGTCCGATCCTTCTTGAGAAGCGAGGTTGTATTTGTCCCAGAGCCAGCGGGCCCGTCCCAGGCGGGCCCAGGCTGGCGCATAGGAGCTGTCCATGGCTACACATCGCTCGTACTGCTTAATCGCAGAAGGCGCCCGGCGCCGCGCCAGTTCGTTGGTCCGCAGATACAGTTCGTACACCATCGCATTTTTCGGCCGGTCCTGCTGTAACGACTGGTGCTCGTGCGCGCTTAGCGTCGGAAGAATGGATTCCACCACTCTCCGCACCAGGTCATCGTGAAGTTCAAGAAGTTCGTGAATCGTGGTTTGGGAGGAATGCGACCACAAAAGGGTCCCGCTTGGCGCTTCCACGAGCTGGGCCGTGATCCGCAGTTTCTCTCCAAGCGGCAGCAGCGCTCCCGTCAACACCACATCCACGTCCTCTTCTGCGGCTATCTTCTTCAGATCGGGCGACTCGTGCGCGTACCGGTCCGCGACAATAGAAGAGCGTACCACCAGATCCTCCAGGCCGGCCAGCGAGACGGTGATGGCTTCGGGCAGGCTGAACGCGAGAAACTGGATTTCGTCGCTGGGCCGCAAAAGGCGAAAGGGCAGGACGATCAGCCGGCGCAGGGGCTGTGCCTTGACGCGGACTTCAATGCCCTCGATGGCCAGGGCGCCCCTGATTTCGGCGGCCATGATTTCCGCGCTCTGGTAGCGGTCTTCGGTCTCGCGGGCCAACGCGGTGTGGATAATCCGGCTGAACCCGGCGATCGCCGGGGAGCCGGTCAGCGCAGGCGGCGATCCGTGCAGAACGGAGTGAGCGATCTCGATAAAAGATTCGCCGGAAAATGCCGGCTGACCGGCCAGCATTTCGAACAGGATCACCCCCGCCGCAAAAATGTCGGAGCGCGCGTCCACAGGCCGGCCCCGGAACTGTTCCGGTGAGGCGTACCGAGGAGTTCCCAGGAACACTCCGTCCGCGGTTGCGCCGCTAAGCGTGCTGCACGAAGGATCCAGCGTCTTCCACTCGGTCTGCTTGGCCAGGCCGAAATCCAGCACCTTGGTTCCCTGGGGAGAAAGCACAATGTTGGCCGGCTTCAAGTCGCGGTGGACCACGCCGGCCTTGTGAAACGCTTCCAGCGCCGACAGCAGGCCTAGCATGATCTGCGCGGCCTCGGGGACGGGAAGTGACCCGCGTTGCAACCGGTCTTCCAGGGACTCGCCTTCGATCAGCTCCATCACGAGAAACAAATGGTCGTTTTCTTCCAGAATGTCGTAGAGCCGGCAGGCGTTGGGGTGGGAGACGCTGGCGGCCGCGCGAGCTTCCTGCCAGGAGCGCTGGCGGAGAGACGGATCGCTTTTCAGTCCGCGAACGGCTTTCACCGCAACCACGCGGTTCAGCCGGGCATCATGGGCGCGAAACACGGCGCCCATCCCCCCTTCGCCCAGCTTGGAGACGATCCTGTAAGGGCCGATGTGCTCCGGATATTCCGGCATGATGATGACCCTGCTTGTCTCGATAGCATACCTAACCTTTGCCTTGGGGTCATTACCGGCTTATGGGAGTGACCCCGAAATGTTCCGGAGCCGCGCCAAGCTCCCGCTACCTTCGCAAGACGCCGCTCCAGCCTGATATGCTTCGGGCCATGACTCTCTCGGTCTGCATCATTACTCTGAACGAAGAGGCCAACATCGCGCGCACGCTCAAGAGCGTCCGCGAGATCGCGGACGAGATCATCGTCGTCGATTCGGGCAGCACGGATTCCACCGTAGCCGTGGCCCGGCAGCACGGCGCCAAGGTCTTCGTAGAGCCGTGGAAGGGCTTCGCGCTGCAGAAGAACTCCGCGCTGGCCAAAGCCAGTTGCGACTGGATCCTTTCGCTGGACGCCGACGAAGAGGTGAGCCCCGAGCTGGCGGCGAGCGTTCGCGCGCTGCTGAAGTCCGGACCGGCGCCGCAGTTTCCCGGCTACACCATGAACCGCAGAAACATGTACCTGAAGCGCTGGCTCAAACGCAGCGGCTACTATCCCGACCCCAAGCTGAGGCTGATCCAGCGCGGGGCCGCGGCGTTCGAGCTGCGCGCTGTGCACGAAGACATGAAGATGCAGGGCGTGCTCGGCCATCTGGACGGAGACCTGATTCATCACGCCTATCCCACGCTCAAGAGCTTCATCGAGCACGCCAACCGGTATTCCTCCCTGGGCGCTCGGATGGAAGCGGAGAAAGGCCCAGTGAGCTTCAGCATCATCAACATCGTGGTGCGGCCCCTGGTGCGATTTCTGTATTCCTATTTCTTCCGGCTGGGCTTTCTCGACGGACGCGAGGGCCTGCTGGTGCTCATGACGCACGCCAGCTATGTGAGCTGGAAGTATGCCAAGGCGTGGGAGATGTCAAACAAGAGATTTGGTAATTGAGCAAGGTAATCGGATGAATTGCGGGTCATCAAGGTTCTCGCAGAGATTACCCAATTGCGAAATTACCCACTTACTCGATCCGCTTTTTCACTGCCTGCCTTCCCGCTTCTGCGCGAACACCAGTCCTCGCGGCGTGGGCAGCAAAACCACCGAGATCAGGCCTTCCTCTTCCATGCGCAGCGCGGCTTCGCGGACGGTCCTCAGATGGGAGCTCGAGTCGTGCATCAGAATCACGCCGTTGGGATTGACCTGGGGGAGAAAATGGCGCACCTCAGGCTCACGCAACTCGGGAAGAGAATCGCAGAAGAGGACGTCGATAGCCCTGGGCACCTTGAGGTCCATGCTCGATTCGCAGCGATAGTCCACCCACTTGCCCAGTCCTGACCCATCAATCTTCTCTTTGGCTTTGGCAAACACCTCGCGGTCGGGCTCGCAGGTGATGATTTTGCCGGTCCCGT
The DNA here is from genome assembly GCA_036521855.1 of Candidatus Angelobacter sp. GTDB lineage: Bacteria > Acidobacteriota > Terriglobia > Terriglobales > Acidobacteriaceae > Angelobacter. The sequence goes on along the minus strand of DATDGY010000152.1, from coordinate 13,031 downwards.
TCCGCTTCAATCCCTCGGCCATATATACGGTGCTGACGCCGAGAAAGGTTCCGGTCTCGACCACCAGCTTGGGTTTGATGGTGGTCATCAGGCACCTCAGAAACTCCAGTACCTCAACTTCGGCGGTCATGGTATCAAACATCCTCCATCGTTCCGGGTTGGGGCATTCGGCGGTGGCGCGGTGGTATTCCGGCTTGGTTTCCTGGTTGCCGTGCTGGGTCACGTGGTCGAGGACTTTGTGGACGGGATCGAGGCCGCGAAATCGGCGCCTCGCAATCAGCAACAGGATGACGCCGGCAATGGCAGTGAACAAGGCGGCGACCTGAGCATTACTCATGCCCAGCAGCACGCGGGGATTGATGCGGATGAACTCCACCAGGAAACGGGCCAAGCCGCTCAGGATGAGAAACTCTCCGGTGATCACGCCCGGCGCCAGCGGGTGGCGAATGGCCCGCGCGCCGCGCCGCCAGAGATACCAGAAAATCAGAAGCCCGCCAATGAATTCATAAATGGGAGTAGGGTGCACCCGGCAATCCGCCGCGGCTCCCCATTGCACGCACGTTGTCGTGGTCGGCACCAGGCCGTTGGGAAAGGCCATGCCCCAGGGAAGATTGGTAGGCTGGCCGTAGTCGCCGTCGCCGGAGATCAGGCAGCCGATGCGGCCTATGGCGTAGCCGACGGCCACAGCCGGGCTGGCGATATCCAGCATGGTCAGTGGGTTGATGCGATACCGGCGGGCCAGCAGGAGCAGCGTGGCAATGCCCGCCAGGAATCCGCCGAACCAGGCAAAACCACCGCGAAACCAGATCAGCAAATCGGCGGGGTGAGAGAGCATCTCCGAGGTCAGCCGGTCCGCCGGAGTATCGATCACGTGCCATAATTTGGCGCCGAGGATTCCGGCGATGGCCGTGTACGCGATTACGCTGTAAGCATCGAGGTTAATCTTGCGGCGCTTGATGTCATCGGCCAGCACAAGGTAGGCGCCTACAAACGCCAGGCACATGAGCAGACCGAAGGTGGGAAGGTCGAATCCCCTCCAGATGTGTATATAAGGAAGCAGTGCTTTACCTCAACCCGAGAAATCTAAGTCTCAGTATATATAAATGTCGCGGTTTGAGAGGCTATTGCGGCGCAGGCGGTCCGGCCGGCTCGCGCGTGGCCGTGGCGCGCAAGGCAAGATGCGCGGGGACGATCAGCAGCCGCGGCAGCGAGCCATCTTTACGGCGGAAGCGTCTTAACCCGTCCATCGTGGTCAGGCTCAGCTTTTCCGCCAGAAACGCGCTGGCCGGAGCATCGTGGATTTTGAACGACTCGCCCGGCCGAAAGCCTTGGCGGAAAGCGGTCAGCAGCTCGCGTTCGCCGCGGAGGTCGGCGTGCAGGCTGGGATCGAGCACCAGGCACCAGAAGATGTCCCAATCGCGCGGCTTGCTGTCCAACAGGTACTTGTTGACCACGCGGTTGTGGTTGTACTCAGGATGCTCGGGTGAGCGGTACTGGCCTCCGGGCAGGACCACGTACAGATTTAGCCGCTTGTCGCGTGGCGGGTCGTCCGTCGCACTGAGGCGCTCGCCCAGTTCCCAGGGGCCGAACTTGGCCAGGCGTCGCGAGCCGGTGACTTCCGGTGTAAACAGGATGTTGGCGCTATCGTGGTACACCACGAACGGCTTGACTGGTGGGCGCGCCGCCCCGGTCATGCCCACGGCGGCGGCCATGATCCCCAGCTTGGACAGAACGCGAATCGGGCGGTTCACCACGGGCACAGATTATGTCAAGCGCATGGGCCGGGAGCAAGCAAACAATGCTGCCTGCTGAAGATGCTAAAGTGAATAGAAATGCGTGACATCTTGCAGCATCGCGGGCTGCGGCTGATCTTTTTGGCGAACGTGGTCTCCATGATCGGCAGCGGGATGAACTCCGCCGGCGTGACCTGGTACGTCCTGCAAGCAACGCATTCGGAGACGGCGCTGGGCACGCTGCTCATGCTGCAGACCATTCCCGCGCTGTTCATGCTGCCCTTTACCGGCGTGGTGATCGACCGCGAAGACCGCCGCCGGCTGGTGATGACCCTGGACGCTGCCCGGGGCCTGGCCATCCTGGTGGTGGCCATTCTCGCCTGGCGCGGCATGGCCCTGCTCTGGCAGGTCTATCTATTGAGCATCTTCGTGGCAGCCGGGTTCTGGATGTTCTGGCCCACCATCAATGCCCTGATCCAGGAGCTCACGCCGGAATCGCAGTTCACACAATCCAACAGCTTTCTTCTGGCCGGCTTCCAGGGTGGATGGCTGATTGCCGGCGCCGTGGTTGGTTTTGTGTACAACCACATCGGACTGGGGGGCGTTTTGTTCATCGACGCAGCCAGCTACGCGCTCTCGTTCACTTGCTACCTCTTTGTGCGCAAGGGACGCCACACCGTGGCCGTGGCCCCTACAGTGAAGCACGAGAACGAAGTGGCCCGCTTTCTTCACGAGCTGCGAGAGGGCATTGCTTTCATCCGCCAGCGTCCGGGGCTGCTGCTGGTGGGAAGCAGTTGGTCGTTGTTTCTCGGCGGTATGCTATCCCAGGGAATCATTACAGCGCCGCTGAGCGACCGGATCCTGAAGGCCGGTGCGGTCGGATATGGCTGGCTGAATTTCGGCTGGGCCCTGGGCGCGTGCACCAGCGCTTTCTATACGCCGCGGCTGATTCGCGGCCACGGACATCGCCGCGCCATCGGCGTGGCCACGGCGCTGATGGGCCTATCGCTCATCTCGCTGCCGTTCGTAGGCTCGCACGTGTCCGGGACCATCCGCCTGACGACGGGCTACATGGCCAGCCTGGCCCTGCTGGTTACGGTAGTGGTCTACTGTCTGATGGGCTGTTGCCGCGCGCTGGGCGGCGTGGCCATCGCCAGCACCATGATGGACCAGGTCCCCAAACACTTCATGGGACGGGTGCAGAACACGTTCTTCTTTGCCGGCACTCTTTTGCAATTGGTTCTGTCGTTTGTGGTGGGTACGGTGGCGCACACCCGCGGACTGGCCCAAGCCTTCGCTATCGTAGGGACCGTCTATCTCCTCGCTTGCGCGACCGGCAGTTGGCCGGCCAAAGCCGCACCGGAAACGGTAGAGGAGATACCAGCCACCAGCTCTTAACGAATTTCCTGTTCCGGGTTCCCAAACATCAGATGCCTGGGCTTCCGGAGCGCAGCGCCTGAAGACCGTATCCCGCATTTGAGCGATGGGCGCGGAGTCGAAGGATCCCGAGAACGTTAAGAGTTTGAATGCGGCGTCAAGGCGTCCTCACGAGACAGCCTGGGAGAATTCCGTACAGCAACATGGCAGACGACACACCCTCGGGGTCCTTCGACTCCCGCTCCGTCGCCTGGCTCCTTCGGGGTGCTCAGGAAGCCAAGGGATAGGCCCCACCCAAGCATTCTTGATCCGCGCTCATCCGCGGAAATCCGCGGTGAGGGTTTGGGTCCTCCGATGACGGCGATGATCCGATCACGCGCGACCTGTCCCGGCGCCTGCCCCGGCTTGCCGCGGGTGCCGTGGATGCCGGCGATTCTTTTTACGCCTTGGCTTCTTTGGCCTGCCGCGCCTGCGCGGCATCATAACTCTCGCCGTAGATAGATGGCACCTTGCCGCCCATGGGACGCAAATAGGTCGAGAGCTGTCCGCGATGGTGGATGGTGTGGCTCAGCGCCAGCCGAATGAAGGAGACCGCGGGAAGCTGTAACATCCCCCGGAAGTCGACCGTTTTGACCAGTTGCTCGCCGCTCAGCCGCTCCATCTGTTCCAGGTTCGCGGCAAACGTCTCATCAAACCAGGCGGCGATGCCGGCAGAGTTGCGGATCGTCTCCGGCCGGTTGATGGGACTGAAATCAAACCCTCCCGCGCATATCCCGCCCAGGAAGCGTTTCTCGGCGGCCACAATATGCCAGGCCAGCTCCAGCGCGCTCTTGGCAACCGGCTCGGGGCGATAGTCGCCCTTGTCAGCGGGAATAGCCTCAATCACCCGCTTGGTGGTGGCGTGCTCGTTCTTGAGAGCGACCAACATCTCTCCAAAAAGAAATTTGCCTTGATCGGGGGTCATCGGTGAAGACATGGCCGGAAGCCCATCCTTTCGTTTCAGCCCGTCTATTCTACAGCGGCGAGCGGGCGGTGGTCGCACTGTGCCGGCTCGCAACGGATCGAAGCGCGGACGTCCCATTTCGCTGTTCCTCTGATTCCAGTAATATTGTTGGCATGAAATCGCAAGCTGCTGTGTCGTTTCTTTTGGCTGGACTTTTAATGACAGGGTTGGCCGCGGCCCAGAACCAACCGTCGAACGCAAAGCCCGGCCTCGAAAGGAGAGAGCCTCTTTTCTTCGTCAAGATCGCCGCGGATGTCGCCGGCAATGTGCAGCAATCCCCGCTGAACGGCTTCCTCGGCCTCTACGTCAGCTCAGAAAATTGGGGCTCGGGGCTGAAAGACAGCGACCTTGGCCCGTTCATGAAAGTGAAGGAAGCCAAGCCGGGCCGGAGCGCGGCTTGCCTGTTCTCGGACGCCAGGGACGTTGCCATTTGCGTCTATTTTGACGGCGAGACTCCCTTTGGCGTGGCCGCGGTCAAGGCCGGCGCCAGCGGCAAGATCGAAGCCAGCGACGTTGCTGCCGCCTACAAGGATTTGTCCAAAGATATGCTCAAGAAGGGCGACCAGGAGTTTCACTTCGAGCCCAACGATGTAGCCACTGACGATGGCCAGCCGATTCCGGGCTTCCTGGTCACGACCGGATCGCGCTTCCCGTCTTAGTATTCGTGGATCTGTCGGTTGGCTTGTCTTTCAATCTGTGCATCAAACGATTACCGACCAAGGAAGCCGGCGAGGAACATCTGCAGCGCGTGCGGCGAATCTGTTCTGCTTTGCCCGAGACCCTCGAAAAACCCTCCCACGGCGAACCCACGTTCTTGTGCGCAAGAGGGTCTATTGCATGTTTGCCAACAACCACCACAATGACGGGCACATCGCCGTTTGGGTCGCCGCGCCTCCGGGCTTGCAAGCCACGCTCGTCAACAACCAACCGCAGAGGTACTTTCGGCCGCCCTACGTGGGCGTGGGCGGCTGGATCGGAATCGAGCTGCCCGCGGTCAGCGACGAAGAGCTGGGGGCACACTTGCTCGAAGCCTGGCGCCTGATCCAAGAGAAGCAAAGGAGCCGGGCTGTCCGGAACGTAAAGGCGCGCCTTTCCAGGTAAGCCTCCCGTCGAACCAGCCGGAACTCTTCAAGCCACTTATCGCCGGCCTGCATCTTTTTTCTTCGCCAAGCATCTTTATATCAAACTAATTTTCGAGAGAAGCCGGGCGGGTTCCCGGCAAGGGGCAAACAATGGCGGAATTGAAGAAAGTTCTAGGCATTCATGAAAACGGATCCACGCATTGGGTTGGCGATGGCTTCCACGTGCGCAACATGTTTCCTTCCAACGGGGTGGAAGGCGAGATCAATCCGTTTCTCATGCTGGATTATGCCGGACCCACGCGGGTGGAACCTACCGCCCGCCCGCACGGTGTGGGCGGACATCCGCATCGCGGCTTTGAGACCGTGACCATCGCTTACCAGGGCGCGGTGGAACATCGGGATTCCGCCGGACACTCGGGCACCATCCGTCCCGGCGACGTGCAGTGGATGACCGCCGCGTCAGGCGTCGTCCACGAAGAGATGCACGAGCGCGAATTCGCCCGCCAAGGCGGCACTTTTGAGATGATCCAACTCTGGGTGAATCTGCCGAAAGCGCTCAAGATGTCGCGCCCGCGCTATCAGGGCCTGCTGAAGGAACAGATTCCGGTGGTTCAGCTGAGCGAGGGCGCAACCGCGCGCGTAATCGCCGGTGAGTTGAACGGCGTGAAGGGCCCGGCACAAACGTTTACGCCCGTCAACGTATTCGACGTGCGCCTGAAAGCCGGGAGTTTCGTCGAACTTAGCCTGCCGGACGGACACAACGCGGGCCTCGTGCTATTGCGCGGCGGCGTTCAGGTGAACACCACTGAGACCGCGGAAGGCGAGGCCAAGCTGGTGTTGCTCGGCGCAGAGGGCGAAGCCGTGCGCTTGTATGCGAAACAGGATTCGATCCTTCTGGTCCTGAGCGGCGAGCTCATCGATGAGCCGGTGGCCAGCTACGGCCCGTTCGTGATGAACACGCGTGAGGAAATCCGGCAGGCAGTCAGCGACTACAATGCCGGCAAGATGGGGCACTTACAGTAAACGACGACATCAGCCACCGCCCCGTAAGCACAAGCGACGTTCACTTCGCTTGGGGCTTCGACGATAGAATTCGCCGAAGCCCTGCCCTTCCAAGAATTGACTGCATTTAATTAAGAGTTGGGTTGTGATGCGCATTACTGGTTGCGCATGATTGGTTGCGCATAAAGGGACGCACCCCGTAGCATTGACTCTTCAGCGTCTCCGCCGGGCACAGGCGCGCTCCGCGGGCGCCCCAAGCAGGAGGTCCATGGAAAGTGCTCTTCTCATCCACCGGCTACACTTTGCTTTCACCATCACTTTCCATTACCTGTTTCCGCAACTCACCATGGGACTCGCGCCGCTCATCGTGGTCCTGAAAACCATGGCCTTGCGCACCGGGAAGGAAGTTTACAACCATGCTGCGCGTTTCTGGGGCAGGATCTTCGGGATTGCCTTCCTCATGGGCGTGGTGACCGGAATTCCCATGGAGTTTCAATTTGGCACCAACTGGTCGGAATTCTCTCGGCTGACCGGAGGTGTGATTGGCCAGCCGCTGGTGATGGAAGGTGTGTTTGCCTTCTTTCTGGAATCGGCCTTCCTGGGATTGTTTCTGTACGGCGAAAAACGACTGGGCCCGATTGCGCACTGGTGGACGGCATTTCTGGTGTTTCTAGGGTCGTGGCTCTCGGCCTACTTCATCTTGGCGACCGACGCCTGGATGCAACATCCCGTCGCCTACGAGCGCACGGCCGCCGGCAGCTTTCAGGTCAACAGCTTCTGGGGGCTGCTGTTGAATCCCTGGTTGCTCCTGCAGTTTGCCCACAACATGAGCGGAGCAGTCATTACCGGGGCGTTCGTGATGGCCGGAGTGGGTGCGTATTACTTGCTGGAGGTAAAGTTCGCCGAAGAAGGCCGCGTATTCCTCCGCGTGGGCGTAATCGCCGGGCTTATGGTTTGCATTCTCCAGATTTTTCCGACCGGCGACCTGCAAGGCCGTTACGTAGCCAAGCATCAGCCGGTCACCACGGCGGCGATGGAAGGACTGTTCAAGACCGAAGCCGGCGCGCCCCTGGTGATCCTGGGCCAGCCGGACGAACAGCACCAGACCATCGACAACCCGCTGGTGGTCAACAGGGTTCTGAGCTTCCTTATCTACGGCACCACCACCGCTGAAGTCCGAGGCTTGAACGAGTTTCCCAAGGACGTGTGGCCCACCAACATTCCTCTTCTTTATTACAGCTACCACATCATGGCCGGCCTGGGGACTATCTTTGTGGCGGTGATGGCCGTGGCCGCGTTTCAATTGTGGCGCAAGCGGTTGCATCAGACGCGGTGGATACTGTGGATCATCATGCTGGCCACGCCTTTGCCCTTCGTCGCCAACACCGCAGGATGGATGACCGCGGAGCTCGGCCGCCAGCCCTGGTTGGTGTACGGTCTCTTGCGCACCGCCGAGGGATACTCCAAGAACGTTCATGCCGGCAACGGCCTGTTTACCTTGCTGGGTTTCATGGGGCTGTACGCGGTGCTGGCCATTCTCTTCCTGTACATGGTCCAGCATGAGATCGAGAACGGACCGGGACCGCAGGCCGGCGGCTTCAAGATCGCACGCCCCATGTCCGAGGGTTAGGAGATCAAGATGCACCTCTTCGTCTGGTTCTGGCTGGTGGCCATCATGATCACGGCATACGTGGTGCTGGACGGCTTTGACTTGGGCGCGGGAGTGCTGCACCTGCTGATTGCCAAGACCGACCGGGAGCGCCGCACGGTGATTCGCACTATCGGTCCGGTGTGGGACGGCAATGAGGTCTGGCTGATCGCCGGCGGTGGAACCTTGTTCTTTGCTTTTCCGCTGCTCTATGCCTCCGGCTTCAGCGGTTTTTATCTGCCGCTGATGATCGTCCTGTGGCTGCTTATCCTTCGCGGTGTCGGCGTGGAGCTGCGCTTGCACTTGGAGTCCGTCGTCTGGCGGGGCTTCTTTGACGGCTGCTTCGCTCTTTCCAGCAGTTTGCTTGCAGTTTTCTTCGGTGCTGCGCTGGGCAACGTGGTTCGCGGCGTGCCCCTTGGGAAAGACGGCTACTTTTTTCTGCCGCTATGGACCGACTGGAACGTGGGCCCGCACCCGGGAATCCTGGACTGGTACACGGTGATTGCCGGCATGGTGGCGCTAGTGGCGCTCACCGTTCACGGAGCTCACTACGTGGCTCTTAAGACCGCGGGCGAGTTGAACTTGCGCGCCCGGCGCATGGCCGGCGTACTCTGGCCCGCGCTGGTGCTGCTGACACTGGTTAGCTTGTGGGCCACGCTTTCCATCCGCCCTGAACTGCTCGAAAATTACCGCCGCACTCCGGTCCTGTTTATCATTCCAGTCGCAGTGGCCGCGAGCCTTGCGACCATGCTGCTCCACCGCAGACGGGGCGATGACAAAGCGGCCTTCCTGTCCTCCGCTGCTTATTTGATCTTTATGCTGGTGGGCGCCGCCGCAGCGGTGTATCCCAACCTGCTGACCTCCACTACCGATCCGGCCCTGAACATTACCATTTACAACGCCGCCACCGGCAGCTATGCCCTTTCCGTAGGCTTGATTTTCTGGAGCTTCGGCATGGCCCTGGCCTTGGCTTACAACATCTTTATCTACAGGATGTTTCGCGGCAAAGTGACCGAGGCCGGCGGAAAAGGCTACCTTGAGTGAGCTGACCGCAAAGATTTTTCGATCGATCGATTGAAAGAGACCAAGATACACGCGCAGCACGGATGGCATCTACAAGTATTAGGGGATAACTTGCGAACCGCATCTTCCGTCTTGCTGCTCCTGGTTCTCGGCCTGGCCCTTCTTGAGGCGCGCCGGGATTCGTTGCCGCAAGCCGGTCTGCACACGCTGACCGTCGTGGTAGAAAACGTAAACCAGCAGGGCGGCAATATCGGCGTGCTGGTTTTTAACTCCACCAAGGGCTGGCCGGAGGACCGCTTTGCGGCACTCCGCGACATCGTGGTTCCGGCTCACCCGGGCACCGTCACGGTCACCGTTCCTGGATTGCCCGCGGGCGACTACGCCGTGGCCATCCTCCATGACGTAAACCAGAACCACAAACTGGACAAGAACCTGTTCGGCGTTCCCAAAGAGCAGTGGGGAATGTCGAACAATCCGCACGCTACCATCAAAGCGCCGTCCTTCGCAACGGCAAGATTCTCCCTGACCGGCGACCAGGAGATCCATGTGAAATTGCAGTGACTGGCTGACGCCAGCGTCTGAGCGCGGCTCGTCGCGATCTCTGACTCGCGCCCTCGTTAACTTTAGCCATCGAAAAGCTTGGAAAAGATAAAACCCCGGGCGGCCGTTTAACCGTCCCGGGGAATCTTTCGAAATCATTCTGAATTCCTTCTCTCTTCTTTGCCGTTTCCCCCAGGTTTTTAATCTGACGGCGCAGCCGAGTCTTGGAACCCTTCATGATTGGGTTAAGGTTGGCCAAGTATCCAGGCAGGCACGATTTACAGAAATTCATGGAAAAGCTTAGGGGCTGGGCAAATAGACCTTAGAGAGGTAACAGTGGAGCTGACATCCTGCCGGTCTCAGTGGCTCATCTCATCAGCTAATTGCAAGAGTTTTTGCAGCGCAGGATTTTCATGCCCCGAATCTCCGCTTTCCGCGTTCTCGTGGCTGTTCTGTGTCTGGCCCCACTGGGTCATGTCCAGGAGGTCCATCTGAACGAAGCAGGATCAGGAGCAATTCTGGCGCGCTCCGCCTTTGCTCACGGGTACCGGCACGGTTATGAGGAGGGCTACCATCTGGGCAACGTCGACATCAACATGGGCCGCGTCTCCCGCACTCAACTCAAGACGCAGTTTCATGGTTTGAAGCTGAAACCGGGATATTCTCCCAGTTTTGGCTCGAAGCGCTTGTTTGAAGATGGCTTTGAGGCCGGGCTGAAGGCTGGATATGTCGATGGGTACGCCGGCCAGATGTTTCGCGCCGTGGATTCACTCCGCCTGGTAGCGGCGGCAATGGAGGCGGCGCCGGAGGATCCCGACAACGTTTATTTTGATCAGGGTCTGGCCGCCGGGTACCGGGAGGGCCGGCAACAGGCAGAACCGTCCACTCCCGGCGCAGGGCCCTTGGATTTCCACGCTGTCGCCTGCGTGCCCTTTCATCCTGAAAAGGAGCAGGACCTCCCCGCGGCGGGGAGTTATTGCGAAGGATACCAGCGCGGCTACGTGCTGGGACAATATGACGCGCTGGCCCTGCGCGGCGATTCCGCCTTCCTGGAAGCCAGCAAGTAACCCCCCGCGAAGCCTGAAAATCTTGCATTGCCGACTTCGGTACATGTACCCTGCTTAAGAATGGGCAGGGGCCGAAGTACATGACACTTTCAGGTCAACCATGGCAAACTTGAATACAATTCTCATTGGTCATCGCCGGGAAGGAGCTTTGATGAAGGCAGCCGCGCCCAAAAAAGCTACGATTCACATCGCCGTAGTGGAGAGCGATCCTCTGCGATTCATTGGACTGAAGTCGCTTTTTGATACGGAAGAGGATTTGGAATTGGTTTCCTGTACTCTGGCTGACCTGGGGCCACGGCGCGACGTCGATCTGGTGCTGCTGGGAACTCGTGCGGGCCAGAACCTTTTTGATGTCATGGCTGGACTTAAAGCTGCTCGGCCTGATCTGCGCATCATCGTGACCGGAAGCGGAGCTGACGACGAAACTATACTCAAGGCCCTCGCAGCCGGAGCCAAAGGCTACGTCGATGAGGCCGCGTCTCCAGCCGAATTCATCCAGGCCATCAGAAACGTCCACCAGGGATCCGTTTGGGCTCCGCGCCGAGTGCTTTCCATTTTTATCGAGCGCGTTACATCTTCTCCGGGGCGCATTTTTCCTGCCGGCCGCGTTACCTTCACCGACCGCGAAAAAGAAGTCCTGGAGTTGCTCGTAGTCGGCCGTTCGAACAAGGAAATCGGTTCCGTTCTCGGCATTGAAGAGCGCACTGTCAAGGCCCACGTTGCCAAACTCATGCGCAAAGTGGGAGTGCAGAACCGGATCGCGCTTTCGGTGCACGCTATCACCCACTCGCTCGTCACCTCGTCCAAGTAATCTGCCAGTCTGTGCGCTTCGATGAGCAGCGCCTCACCGCCCAGGTCGCGGTTGGGCTGGACACTTTCCAGCCAATCCAGTATCGAGTTTGGTACGCGGTCGATCTTGGTCCAGACGTACCATGCAGGCTCCGGCATGCGGACATAGCGGCCTGGCAGCTGCCCTTCAGGTACATGTCCTGTTTGCCGCGCCGATTGGCACCGCAGTTACTTGCCAGGCTTCCGGAGCAAATGGATACTCTACTCACCTACCACAGAACCTGGGAGACAGGGGTTGGAGGCGGTAACGAGGGTCGCCGCATCCAACCCTTCATAATTTTTCAGCATCTCTGTCCTAAGCTGCATCCCACGCCAGTACAATCATGTTGAGGTTTTTATGAAGCGACCCTTGAGTGTTGTGTTCTTTGCCCTCGTGTTTTGCAGTTTGTCTTTTGCGGAAAGCGCGGCCGGACGGGCCGAATCCGCAGCCACCGTTCTTAACGAAATCATGTCTGCGCCGGACAAAGGCATTCCGGAAGAGGTCCTAGGCTCCGCGAAATGTGTTGCCGTGGTCCCCACGCTGCTCAAGGGCGGATTCATATTCGGCGGCGCCCGCGGTAAGGGCATGGCGACATGCCGCACCGCGGATGGTTGGAGCGCGCCAGCGCCGTTTACCATGACCGGAGGCAGCTTCGGGTTCCAGATTGGCGTCCAGGGAGTTGACCTGGTCATGCTCATCATGAATGAACGGGGCATGCAGGCCCTGCTGTCCAGCCAGTTCAAGCTGGGTGCGGATGCTTCCGCCGCCGGCGGCCCGGTAGGACGCCACGCTGAGGCTGCTACGGATTGGAAGATGCGGGCGGAGGTGCTTACCTATTCGCGCGCACGCGGCCTTTTTGCCGGCGTCACGATCAACGGAGCAGTGGTCCGGCAGGACGAGGACGCCACTCGCGAAATCTTCGGCCGCATGGTCCCCTTTAAGACCATCCTAACCGGCGCCGTGCCGACGCCTCGGGGAGGCGAGCCGTTTGTCGCCGCAGTGCGCAAAGTCACCGGCAACGACAACAGTGCCGCCGGAGCCCAACCGAGACCCAACGTTCCTGTCAACCCGCCGCCAGCGACTCCGGTTTCGGTCGCGGCTCCAGCTCCGGCTGCATCCGCTCCTGATGCCGCGCCTGCCACCGCTCCGGCTCCCGAGCCGGCCCCGGCCCCGGCGCCTCCCGCGAATCAGGCGGCGCCATCAGCTACGCCGCCTCCGGATCTCACATCCCCACTCAGTTCTGTTCTCACAGCCATACAGAGCGCGCGCAACAACGATCAGATAATCGGCTTTGTAAGTTGAGAAGGCAGAGTCCGCTAGCCGGGTTCGGCTGCGCAATCATAAGCAAAAAAACGGGAGCATGATCGCTCCCGTTTGTTGTTTGTGCGAATCTTGTCCCTCAGTGCGTATGCGGATGGGTGGGCGGCTTGGATTCATCATGCTTCATATGCTCGTGTTCTTCGGCTTCCTCTTTATAGATAGCCGGCGCGCCTAAGCTTCCTTTGGGCGGCAGGTGACGGATGTAGCGCACGATGTTCCACATCTCTTCGTCTTCCAGGATGCCTTTCCAGCCCGGCATGCCCGATGGTCCAATGCCGTTTTCGATGATCCATTTCAGTTGGCCGTCGGTGTAGTCCTGAACATCCTTGGTGGAGAGGTCGGCGACGGGCGGCGCCATCTTTCCGGCAAAAGGCACGCCGGTGTTTTGGCCGTCGAGCCCGTGGCAG
>DATDGY010000151.1:0-13979 GCA_036521855.1 Candidatus Angelobacter sp. | reverse complement strand
ACTTTCTTGATCTGCCTGCTCCCAGCCTGGAGGGCGCTGCTGAAGCTTTTTCCCAAAAGGAGCGAGCAAAGGCAGCCGCCCGCAACGAAACTTTAGGAGACCGCATAACCGACAGGATGCGTTCGCGACTCCATGAAATGTGTCGCGTTGTTGACATGGAAGGAAAGGACTTCAGGATGAATCGTAAAAGAAACTCCAGGTAGCTACTGAGTCCACAGAGCTTGGGTAGTGATAGGGTATTTCGCCTGCTGTTCGCAGTTCATTGCAGTCGGCTTCAGCGAGGAGCTCCGGAATGGCCACTACGGATTACACCCTGGATCGCGGATTGCCGGCCAACATAGATGCCGAGCGCGCTATCCTTGGTGCAATTCTTCTCGACAATTCTACTTACAACCAAGCCGCGGAAGGGCTACGTGCCGAAGACTTCTCCCTTGATTCGCATCGCCGAATCTATCTGTGCATGATGGAGCTGGCCGAATCCGGCCGCGCCATCGACTACGTCACGCTCACGGAGCAACTGGGCCAGCACAAGGAGATCGAATCGGTGGGCGGCGTGGCTTACGTTACCTCGCTCACCGACGGGCTGCCCCGCGTCAAGAATATTGAGCAGTACGTCAAGATCGTCAAAGACAAGGCGCTGTTGCGCGGGCTGATCCACGCGGCGTCGAGCGCCATCCAGCAGGCTTATGAACAGGAGGCGCCGGCGGAGGAGATCGTTGACGCCGCCGAATCCGCCATCTTCCAGATAGCCGAAAAACGGATCGGACAGGGGTTCCTTCCAATCCCCGAGATCGTAAGAACCTCGTTCGGTTCGATTGACAACCTGTTTCGAAGCGAACACATCACCGGCCTTGCGACCCACTTTCAGCGTCTAGACGACCTAACCAGCGGCCTGCAAAAATCTGATTTGATCGTTATCGCTGCTCGTCCCTCCATGGGAAAAACGGCGTTCGCCATTAACATCGCCGAGAATGTTGCGGTTCTGGACAATAAAGTGGTTGGCGTTTTTTCGCTGGAGATGTCGCGCGAATCGCTGCTTCTACGTCTCTTGTGCTCCCAGGCGACTGTTGATTCCCATAAGTTGCGGACGGGATTTTGGAGCCGTGACGACCGCACTAAGATCGTTGATGCTTTCGGTCGCTTGGTCGACGCCCCGATCTTCATTGACGATACGCCAGGCATCTCCATTTCGGAGATGCGGGCGAAGTGCCGCCGTCTCCAACAAGCAAGAGAACGTCTCGACCTAGTAATTGTTGACTACCTGCAGCTCATTGCCGGGGCACCGCCAGGCGGCGGCCGACGCTATGAAAACCGCACCCAGGAAGTGTCGGCAGTTTCTCGCGGTCTGAAAGCGTTGGCCAAGGAACTACGCTGTCCTGTGGTTGCACTTTCCCAACTAAGCCGCGCTCCGGAAGCGCGAACCGGAAACAACCGCCCCCAGTTGTCCGATCTCCGCGAGTCGGGATCGATTGAGCAAGACGCTGATGTAGTTGCATTTATCTTCCGCGAAGAAGTCTACAAGCCGGATGATGGCGACCTCAAAGGCAAGGCCGAGTTGATCATCGCGAAGCAGCGCAACGGTCCAACGGATATGGTCCCTCTGGTGTTCCGTAAGGCGTTCACGAAATTCGTGGACCAGACGGATGAAGCGGAGCCGCCGGACGTCTATCGTTAAACAGCACGCGCGAAGGCGAGCTGGTCATCGCCAGACAACACAACGGGCCCACCCGGGTGGTTCGGCTGACGTTCATCGAGCGGTCAACAAGGTTTAAGAATCTGACGATGGCAACCGGGCCGGAGGCGTACTGATTACCTCGGTTGCTTTGGGTAATCGTCGGCTTCCATCACATTGCTTCGTAACAGGGCACGAGCTTTAGTCGTGCCGTCAGATGCCAAGAATGACCCCGGGCGTTAGCCCCTGCGTTTTCGTTTCCGTAAATACGCTGAACAATAGGGATAATTCTGCGCCGAGTCGGCCAAACCGGCCCGTACCGGATTGTCGTCAATATACTGACGCAGATAGCTTCCTCGGTCCATAATGCGAACCTCGGAAAACCCACGCCGCCAGACCTCGCTCTGGAACCCCAATTCTCTCCGGGCGCGGAACGAGAAGCCGCCCTTGATGAGTTGAACGGCTCTCTCGATGCTCGTTGCCCCTATCAATACTCAAGAGCACATGGACGTGGTCCGGCATAACCACGAATTCGTGGACCCGAAATCGTCCTTGCAGGGTGTTAGAACGAAGTACGTCGATGAGCAGGTTGGCCAGACGCTCCGACTGCAAGAGGTGTTTGCCTTGCGCCGTGGTGGAAGTTACAAAGAATGTGCGCCGGCCGGCGACAATGTCCCTTCGATTCGAGTTTCGTGCGGGCTTGGCCATGTACGGGGGCTGAAACCCACGATTCTACTCCCGTCTTGTCGGCACGAATCAAAGAACACCCGCAGGGGCTAAGGCCGGGATTTTTATTGGCATCGTGACGGCACGACTAAAGCTCGTGCCCTGTTACGAAGCAAATTCTCCAAGGGTAACGAGGTCGTTTCTACTCCGGTCTGTGACGAGCACTTTTCGCGAGGCCGATTCTACTCCGTCTGTGACGGCACGAATCAAAGAACACCGGCAGCGGCTAAAGCCCGATTTTTATTGGCATCGTGACGGCACGACTGAAGGTCGTGCCCTGTTACGAACCAAATTCTCAAGGTATGACGAGGCCCGATTCTATCCGGGTCTGTGGCGGCACTTTTCGCTGCCTTCACCCATGCCTGTGGGCTGGCTCGTGCCCTGTTACGAAACAAATCCCAAAGTGCGCTTCAGCCTCCGAAGGAGGCGGAAGCCATCAAAATGCTGGCGCCCGCTAAAGCTCTACGCCTGATTCAAACCAAATCATTTACTATGCATGGACGGTGCCCTCCACCTCTTCCCATGACCGCATTGACATCGTGAACGCCCTGCGCGCGTTTGCCGCCATCTTTGTGGCCTGGGGACACTTCTCCGGCGGGCAGGGCCGCTGGCTGAACTGGAGCGGCCAGTACGGATACACCGGCGTCTATATCTTCTTTGTCATCTCCGGCTTCATCATCCCTTACAGCCTTTATCGAGGCGGATACACGCTGCGCAATTTCGGGCGCTTCGTATTCAAGCGCGCTATCCGGCTATATCCGCCCTACCTGATTTCCATTCCGGTGAGCTTGCTGGCCGCGAACTATGTGCTGCGGCCGCTCATGCCTGATGCCGCCATCCACGTGGGCGGACGCCAATTGCTTTTCCACCTGGTGTTCCTGAACGATCTTACCGGCGTGCCCTGGATCAACGTGGTCTATTGGACTCTGGCTATCGAGTGGCAATGGTACCTGCTGGCGGGATTGCTGTTCGGCGCGATGGTCAGCCGCAACGCCCTGGTCCGCTTCATCCCCGTGGCCATCGCCATGGTGACGTACTTTCTCTGCACCAGCGATCGCATCGTGCCCCACACGCTGCCCATCTTTCTGATCGGCGTGTTTGTCTTTCAGCAAAAGATCGGACTGATTGGACGGGAACGGATGCTGGCCCTGATCGCGGTGATGTTGTGGGCCATGCGTTGGCCGACAGGCTGGCTGGTGGCCGGGATCTCGGTGGCGACCGGGCTGGTGATCGCCTTCGTCTCCTTCCGTCATCGCATCGCCGATTTCCTGGGCGACGTCAGCTACTCCGTCTACCTGCTGCATCTGCCTATCGGCGTGGGGCTGATCGTCTGGCTCGCACAACTGCTGCCGCGCACCGGATCGTACTTGGGCGTGATCGATGCGGCCGGGATGGCGGCATCGATCGCCGCCGCCGCCGGGCTCTATCGCTGGGTGGAGAAGCCGGCGCAGGAGATGTCGTCACGTTTGCGCTTCGTTCGCGCGGACCGCCGCGCCGTTGCGCTGGCCGCCGCGGCAGCCAAGTGACGGAGACGCCGGGGCACAAGTCCGGCGCTATCCGTCGCAGGAAGCTCTCTTGTTCTACCTTTCAATCTGGAATACGCACTGCACGTTGGCGCTGATGGTAATCCGCTCCGGACGCACCGGCGGCGGCGGCGGCGGAGCAGCCTTGGCGCGCGCCCCAAAAAGTCCGAGGCTTGGCCCATTAGTCGACTCGATCGAATCATACGCAAATATCTGTGACTGACTGATTTGGGCGATGCCGACCAGATTGCGGACCTCCAGGCTCACCGAGCGAGCTGGGCCAAGTTTTTGCCGGGTCTGTTCCAGGGCCACGGTTGCGCGACCCAGGGCGCGCTGCATGGCGTCGGCCACGGCCTTCTTTTTTGCGGCCTCTTCGTTGGCCAGCGAGTAGGTAAGGGAACGGAAGTCGGCGATGCCATCCTGGATGGAGTCGTCCATGATCGGCCCGACCTTGGAAAAGTCCTGCACCTGGAGGACTACCAGGCCGTGTACCCGATAAGATCGCGCCCGCTGCTTGCGGCCGCCTTCATAGAACGGAGTTACGGTAAGCACGCCGGTGTGAATGGCATCCTTGCCCAGGCCGTTGCGTTCGGCCACTTGCACGACCGTTCGCATGGATTGCGACGCCTTGGCATAGGCATCTTTCAATTCCTTCTCCTGGGTGGAAATGTCAAAGGTCAGGGTGGCCAGATCGGGATCGCTTTCATAGGACCCGTCGGCTTGCACTACCAGCGTGTCGGCAACGAACTTTACCTCGGCTGGCTGGGTTCCCGACTGGCCTGCCGCCGGCGCGGCAAATGGAACAACAAGAATGGCAAACAACCCGACGCACGCGATGGATCTCATAGAAGTCGTCTCCTCACAAGCTTGAACGTGTGGGCATAAGAATATTGCAACTAAGGTCGGAATCACAGCTCCGGTGGCGGGCGATGGGAAAAGACTCATACTTGCGATTCGGCGCCGTTTAACTGGCTCTGTACTATTTCCTCATTGATTTTCACATCCGGTGTCACTTAGAATAGCGAAGAAAATTAGAAGCTTCCGGAATCGGTGAAGGGCTGAGGACGGGGCAGTTGAATGACGGTATCGGCGCAACGGTCATTTCCGTTGCGTTTTCTATTTTTTGGCAGGAATATGAACCTGGACCCCTTGCCCATGCCCAAAGAAATGAAAGAAATGGCCGCGCCAACTCACAATCCGCAAGCCGTCGCCACGGCAGCCGCGAGCGCCGAAGCCCGCGAACAGATTCATCCTTGCTGGGTTGAAGTATCGCTGACGGCGTTGCGGCATAACTTCCGCACCGTGCAGTCGTTCGTGCATCCGGAAGCCGTAGTATGCGCGGTGGTCAAGAGCGATGCTTACGGCCACGGCGCCCAAGCCTGCGCTCTGGCCCTGCAAGAAGAGGGCGCGCGGTGGTTTGCCGTGACCACCGCCGACGAAGGCGTGGCCCTGCGCCAGGCCGGCATCCGTGGGCGGGTCCTCTTGCTGGCGGGGTTCTGGCCCGGCGACGAGGAAGCGATCGTCAAATGCGAACTCTCGCCGGCGATCTGGGACTGGCGGCAAATCGAGCTGCTGGAAAGCGCCGCGGAGAAGCTGAAGCCACCGCGCCGCGTCTCCATTCATTTGAAAGTCAACACGGGAATGAACCGCCTGGGAGTGGACATCAGTGACCTGCCGCAAGTCTATGATGCCCTGGCCTCGGCGCCGCATCTCTTGTTTGAGGGCATCTTCAGCCATTTTGCCGCGTCTGAGGTGGTGGACCAGCCGCTTGCCGAGCAACAGCTGGAACGCTTTCAGCAGGCTATCGCTCTGGCCCAGAAGTCTGGCCTGAACCCGCTGCTCCGGCACATGGCCAATAGCGCTGCCATTGCCGCGCGTCCGCGCTCCTGGTTCAACATGGTGCGTCCCGGGCTGGCGCTGTATGGCTCCTTCCTGCCCTTCGCGTCAGCCGTCTCCGCACAGGCAGACACATCATTTGAACTGCCGGTAAGGCCCGCGCTTTCCTGGAAGACGCGTGTACTTCAGGTGCGCGACGTCCCGGCCGGCGAAACCGTGGGCTACAGCAGCGGTTACGTGACCCAGTCACCCACCCGGGTCGCGGTGCTGCCGGTAGGCTATGGCGATGGGCTCAGCCGCCGGCTCTCCTCGCGCGGGCGCGTCATCGTGCGCGATGATTACGCCGCCATCATCGGCAACGTCAGCATGAACCTCACCACCGCGGACGTGACCGGGATTTCGGGAGTGGAGGTAGGCGACGAGGTGACCATCATCGGTGAGACTGCGTCGCGGAAAATCACGGCTTGGGAGCACGCCAGCCTGGCTTCGACCATTCCCTACGAGATTCTCTGCAATATCTCCGGCAGGCTGCCGCGAAAGTACGTGGAGTGAACTGAAGATCGCCATGCCCGGCCTCTACGAAAAATGGATGTACGCCTGGGAGACGCGACTAACCACGCGCGATAACAACCGCGTGGTGCGTCCGCTGGAGTGGGGCATGGAGTGGGCCGAGGGCTGGCCGCTGGTCAGCGGCGATTGTCCGCATGCGGAAGCAGACTATGAGGCCTACCTGCACGAGCTGAATGATCGCATCGTGGCCCGCAGCGACGAGTTCTTCGCCTACACCACGCCCAGTGATTTTCGAGTGGAAAAGCGCAAGATCGAGCTCTTTCCCACCGGCAGCAACGCATCAGAAAAAACTCCTGAAGGTCATGGCGCTTTCCTGCGCTTTACCTCGCCGGTGCGCACGCCGCATGCGGAGAACGATCTGGTCAACGCGCGCTGGTTTCCCGCGCCAGGCAAGCGCGCGGTCATCGTTTTGCCCCACTGGAACGCCAACGGAATTGCCTACAACGCGTTGGGACCGGTGCTCAACCGTTTCGGCATCTCCATGCTGCGGCTGAGCAAGCCCTATCACGATATTCGCCGGCCCAGCGAAACCGCGCGCTCCGACTACGCGGTCTCATCCAACATTTGCCGGACGATTGATGCCGCGCGCCAGGCGATTGTTGACATCCGCTCCTGCGTGGACTGGCTGGAGACACAAGGAAAAGAAAGCATCGGCATGATCGGCACCAGCCTGGGATCGTGCTATGCCTTTCTTGCCGGCGCGCATGACCCACGGCTGAAGGTCAACGTCTTCAATCACGCCTCAACCTACTTCGCCGACGTGGTCTGGACCGGACAGTCCACCCGCCACGTGCGCGAAGGGCTGGAGCGCGGCGGGCTCACCCTGGAACGCCTGCGCCAGGCGTGGCTCTGCATTAGTCCCATGGCGTATTTCGACAAGTTCGTGCGCTTCAGCAAAAAGCTGCTCATGATCTACGGTAAGTACGACCTTACGTTCCTTCCTGAGTACTCGCAGCAGGTGCGAGCCGAGTTCGAACGCCGTAAAGCCGATCTCAAAACCGTGGCGCTGCCCTGCGGACACTACACTACCGGCGAAGCGCCGTTCAAGTACATTGATGGCTATCAGATGGTGAGGTTCCTGATGAAAAGTCTGTAGGGAGCGGCCAAGATGGAACGATCGGGTGATCTGGTGATCGCGCGTGATCGGGTGATCGGAAAATCACGTTACAGAAACTCAGCCAGAATACGACCTCGCGTCCGGAAGGTCTTGCAAACAGATCACCCGATCACCGGATCCCACGATCACCAGATTTCATTTGTTCTTCCACACCGGCTTGCGCTTCTCGATGACCGCGCGCAAACCTTCCTGCACGTCTTCCAGGTTCATGAGCTCATTGAGGTAGAGATTCTGCGAGGTCTTCATGGCTTCTTTCAGCGGCCGTCCGATGGAGCTGGCGATTACCCGCTTGGTGACCTCCAGGACCGGTCCGCTGAATTCTGCGATACGGTCCAGAAGCGACTCCACATGCTGCCCGAGCTCAGACTCGGGAACCACTTTGTTGACAAAGCCGAAGCGCAGTGCGTCTTCCGCACTAAGGGCTTCGCCGGTGAGGAGAAGCTCGTAACTCTTCTTCGGTCCGATAAGCTGCGGCAGCATGACCGCAGCGAACGGCGGGAACACGCCCAGCTTCACTTCCGGCTGAGCGAACTTGGCTTTGGGCGTGGCCAACACCACGTCGGCAAAGCCCACCAGCTCCGAGCCGGCGCCGATGGCCGGACCATTGACCACGACCACCACGGGTTTGGAGATGTCCACCATGGCCTGGAAGACGCGCGTGAAGGCTTCCAGAGTCTGGAAGACGCGGTCGGGCCGCGAGTCCTCGAGAGAGATGCCGGCAGAAAACGCCTGTTGCGAGGATTGCAGCAAGATGGCCTTGATGTCGCCGCGCCCGTTCAGGCTCTCAATGGCTTCCGCCATCTCTTTCATCATGGGGACGGTAAGCACGTTATGAGGCGCATGGTTCAGCGTAATGCGCGCAATGTTGTTGGTAATCTCAAATTGGATGAATTTGAGCGGCGGAGCAGCAGCGACTCTGGTGTCGCCGGTATCCGCGTCGGGCATGGTCCGTGTGGCCATGGTCACCTCGATCTGGATTCAATTGGAGAGGGCAGCGCGCCTGATTATCCGCCGGAACTCATGTCCGGCACAAGCCAACAAATGCCTTATGCCCATGGAGAGAAGCATTCCCGAAGGTCTTGACCCTCTGGATGCTTGCAGCGGTGTGGCGTTCTGAGCTTTCTTGACAAGGCATCCTGCCCCGACCTACCTTCAAGCTCATTGTTTGCAATGAAAGGAGAATTTTCTATGAAGGCAATCCGTCAAATAATCGTTGTAGCGGTGGTTCTCGGGCTGATGACTATCCCGGCGTCGATGGCGACCACAACCGCTGCGGTTGATGACCAGCCGCACATGCAGCAGGCGTTGGACGCTCTTCGCCTGGCCAAGCGGAATTTGGAGCAGGCCATTCCCGATAAGGGCGGTCACCGCAGCGCTGCCATCAAGGCCTGCGACGAGGCCATCAAACACACTGAGGAAGGAATCAAGTACACCAGCGAGCACCCATGATTCCGATCACAAGTAGAGTGTCCGGCGTCCAAGCTCCCGGGCGGGCGCCTGGCTCCGAGCTTTGAGTTTCTATTTTTGCTGACTTCCGTTTCATTGGTTGCGTAGGATGGTTGCGTAGGATGGGCACATGAAAATAGCATTGGGCGCCGATCACGCCGGTTACGAACTCAAAGACAAGATCGCGCCTGCGGGCGGGAAAAGCTGATGCATTGTACTTGGACCGATCCGCAGGGAGAATTCGAGATCAGCACCGACCCGTCGCGCATTGACGTTTCTGCCGTCCATGGCTTCCTCACGGCCTCTTACTGGGCCAAAGGCGTTCCCCTGGAGACCGTCCATCGCTCGATCCGCAACTCGCTTTGCTTTGGGATTTATCGCGGCGGCGCGCAAGCAGGCTTCGCCCGCGTCATCACCGACCGCGCTACCTTTGCTTATCTCGCGGATGTGTTCGTAAGCGAAGCCTTTCGCGGACGCGGTCTCGCCAAGTGGCTGATGCAATGCATCTTTGCTCACCCTGAACTGCAGAACCTTCGACGCTGGACACTGGTCACCCGGGATGCGCACGACCTCTACCGCCAATTCAGCTTTCAAGAACTGAAATCTCCGGAGCGGTGGATGGAAAAACATCATCCGGAAGTCTATGCAAAAACGCCGGCTAGCGGCGTTCTCTGAGAAACACGGAGAATGTCATGGTGAAGAAGGTCTTGTTTGCTCTTTTTGTATTTTCTACGGCTGTGAGTGCAATGCCTCTGGTACAAGACCAGGACGACGCGCGCTGGATTGACGAGGTAAAGAACGCGTCTGTGGACCAGATCGAAACCGGGCTTCCGCACGAAAGTGTGGCACGCTGGTTCGCCGACCTCGCGAGGCCGGATGAGATCGACTATGAAGTCAAAGAGTGCGCTAACACGGCGGATGAACGGCTGCTTTGCGTGATTGCCTATACCAAACCGCCCCACCCTCAATGGGGACGCCGGATTCAACTCCGCTTTGTCGTCGCCGCGGCGACGCCACCAAAAACGATAAGTGACCGTGCTGAAATGAAGCCGGTAGCCCTCAGGCTTTTATGGGCCTCGGAGGGACCAAGCAATCCGATGATGAAACGGCCCGACCACCGGTTCTCAAGGCTCAGCGAGCTGGAAAAGATGGTGCGCGGCTCCACAACCCATTGAACTCCTAGTAAGATTCTCTTATCTATGACTGCCAACTGGATGTCACGTCCGCTATCGGAAGCCGACCCCGAGATCGCCCGCGCTATCGCCGACGAAACGCGCCGCCAGCATGAAGGGCTGGAATTGATCGCCTCAGAGAACTTCGTCAGCCTGGCTGTGTTGCAGGCGGCCGGTTCGGTCTTCACCAACAAGTACGCGGAAGGATATCCGGGCAAGCGCTACTATGGCGGCTGCGAGTTTGCCGACGTGGTGGAAACTTTGGCCCGCGACCGGGCCAGGCAACTCTTCGGCGCCGAGCATGCCAACGTCCAGCCGCACTCCGGCTCACAGGCCAACATGGCGGCTTATATGGCTCTGTTGCAGCCGGGCGATGCCATCCTAGGGCTGAACCTGGCGCATGGCGGACATCTCACGCATGGCCACCCGCTGAATTTCTCCGGCAAGATGTACAAGGTCATCCCCTACGGCGTCCGCAAGGACACGGAGACCATCGACTACGACGAGCTGGAACAGATTGCCGAACGCGAGCATCCCAAGCTGATCATCGGCGGCGGCAGCGCCTACTCGCGCATCATCGACTTTGCCCGCATGCGACAGATCGCCGACAAAGTTGGAGCCAAGTACATGGTGGATATGGCCCACTTTGCCGGTCTGGTCGCGGGTGGAGTGCACGCCTCTCCCGTGCCGCATGGCCACGTTGTTACCACTACCACGCACAAGACTCTGCGCGGTCCGCGCGCCGGCATGGTGCTCTGCAAACAGGAGTTCGCCACGGCCGTGGACAAGATCGTCTTCCCCGGTATCCAAGGCGGACCTCTGATGCACATCATTGCCGCCAAGGCTGTGTGCTTCCGCGAAGCAATGCAGCCTTTATTCAAGGACTACGCTCGCCAAGTGGTGGCCAACGCCAAAACACTGGCGCAGAGAATCATGGACGAAGGTTTCCGCGTGATCTCCGGCGGCACGGACACACACCTGTTTCTGTTGGACGTCTTCTCCCAAGGTATGTTGGGCAGCGAAGCCGAAGCCGCGCTTGGCCAAGCCGGCATCACCGTCAACAAGAACGCGATTCCGTTCGACACCAACCCGCCGCTCAAGCCCAGCGGTATCCGCATCGGTACGCCCGCCCTCACCACGCGCGGGATGCAGGAAAAAGAAATGCTGCAAGTAGGTGCGTGGATTGCCGACGTACTCCGCCATTACCAGGACGCCCAGGCGCTCAGCCGCATCCGCCGGCAGGTGTACGAACTTGCCGAAGCCTTCCCGCTTTATCCGGAACTGCGGGAACCGGTGGGCGTGGTCTAAAACATCGGACGAGGGACCCTTGACAACAACCAGGCATCGACTCTGCTTTATCCTCATCATTGCGTTTGCGTTCGGCCTTGCCGCGGCGCAAGACCTTCCCAACGGCGCGAAACCAGGAGCTGGCAACACCCAGTCTCCGGCAAAGCCCGCGCCGCCGGACGGCAACATTTCCGTGCCGGCTCCCGCGGCGCCCGCGCAGTCTGCGGAAACTGTGGCATGGAGCTTCGCTGTCTCCGGGGATTCGCGCAATTGCGGCAACGTGATCATGCCCGCCATCGCTGCGGGAGCGCGGAAAGACAATGCGGCATTCTACTGGCATCTGGGAGATCTGCGGGCCACCGTGTTCGTCGATGAAGACTACCTGCACGAGCCCGAACACCGAAAGTCGCCTGCTGACAAGACTTTCTACGACAAAACCGAGTGGGACGATTTCATCCAGGCGCAGCTCAATTCGTTTGGGTCCATGCCGGTCTTTGTAGGGATCGGGAACCATGAAACTTATTCGCCCAAGAGCCGGGAACAATTCATCATCCAGTTTGCCGATTGGCTGGATTCTCCCGTCCTGCGCCAGCAACGTCTGGCTGACAATCCCAACGACCATGCCCTGAAAAGCTTTTTTCACTGGATCAAGGATGGAGTGGATTTCATCTATCTCGACAATTCCACCAAAGATCAGTTCGATGACTACCAGATTGGCTGGTTTGAAGGCGTGCTGAAACGGGCGGCCGCCGATGACACGGTGAAAGCAGTCGTCGTAGGAATGCATGCGGCTCTGCCGGACAGTCTGGCCGCCGGCCACAGCATGAGTGATACCCAACTGGGCTCACAAAGCGGCCGGCAAATCTATACCGACTTGCTGGATTTCATCCAACAAACGCGCAAACACGTTTATGTGCTGTCCAGCCACTCGCATTTTTACATGAGCGGTATCTTTGACAGCGATTACTGGCGCGAGCACGGCGGCGTGCTGCCGGGATGGATTGTTGGAACCGCGGGGGCCATGCGTTACGCTCTGCCGCCGACGGCAGCTCGCGCCAAGGAGGCCCGCCAGAAAATCTACGGCTACCTCCGTGGCGACGTCCACGCCGATGGAACCATAGAGTTCGTTTTTCAGGAGATCAAGCGCGAAGATATCCCCGAAAGCGTGACCCAGCGCTACACTCCGGAGTTTGTGGACGTTTGCTTCGACAAGAACACGGACTTCAGAGCCTATCCCGCACCGGAACCTCATCCGGAATCCTATGAATAGTTTTAGAGCAGCATTCCCGTGCGGCTCCAGCGGGTGCGGGTGAAGAAGTTGGCCACGATAGAAACGTAAAAGCGCATTTCGTGCGTCACGTCCTGATCCAGCCAGCGCGAAGTGGGCGCGTCATACGACCAGTACACGAAAATCGGTTCGCCAATCACGTTGCGCACGGGTACGAAGCCCCATTCCCGGCTGTCGCTGGAATTGTCGCGATTGTCACCCATCACGAACAAGTTGCCTTCCGGGACCAGCACCGGGCCCATCTCCTCCCAGGCGGAATGCAGCGGCGCGCGATGCACGGTATACGGCTCATCCAAGGCGCGGGAATTGACGTAGACGACGCCGTCGCGGAGTTCCACGCGGTCGCCGCCCACGGCGGTCACGCGCTTCAGGAACGTCTCCTCGGGGTTCCGCGGATAGCGGAACACCACGATGTCGCCGCGGCGGATCGTCTTCAACACCGGCAGCCGCGAGTTCAGCAGCGGGATCTCCGGCCCGTAAAGCAGCTTGTTGAGAAATAGGTGGTCACCCACCAGGATGGTCCCCTCCATCGATCCGGTAGGAACCACGGAAGCTTCGCCTACGAAAGTCCGCAGACCGAGCAAAACCACGGCTGCGATGAGCAAGCGCCTGGTAGCCCGTCGCCAGAGAGGCCGAACTGGTTCCCCCGCGGAAGGTTCGAGCGATACCGCGTCGGCCACAAGCTCAGACGGCTCATTCTCTTTCAACGCAATTGTTTCCGGCGAAGGCATCGCTTTGCTGCAGTTCTGCAATTCTTGGCGTCATCAGTTGATCTCGCAATCAGGTAAACACCTGCTGGCGAAGCCGGCAGCAACCACGTCAACCCGGAAACTCAAACTTCGCTGCGCTTCAGAGCGGGCTGGCCGTTGCAGCAGCCAGCCATTGCAGCAGCCATAAAACGCATGTTGTTGAGCGGTGCCGATGCGTACGGAGGAGAAACCGGAGCCTGCAAGAGGTCTGCTATAATGAGGCTCTATCGAGCGCCCCAAGTCTGGCGGCGCGATCGTTCAAGTCGGGGAGTGGCTCAGCCTGGTAGAGCACCTGGTTCGGGACCAGGGGGTCGGAGGTTCAAATCCTCTCTCCCCGACCAATTCTTTTCAAACACTTACATCGCAGCCGAACGCCTTCAGAGCCGACCACCTGGTGTTGCACCAGGCGCTCACTCCTGATGCCCCTGAGAACGGCTTGCTTCCGAATTGCCCGTCAACCGCGTCGAAGGGAGTAAGAATCAAGCGACCTTCCAAGAGAAGTGAGCCAGTTGCTGCTGCCTGCGCGTGTTGACTTGCTTAATTCGCCAGCCTAAGATACGCGACCAGAAGGTCCCCTATGATTGGCCAAGCGC
>DATDGY010000150.1:0-4081 GCA_036521855.1 Candidatus Angelobacter sp. | reverse complement strand
ATCTCCGGCCGGAGTGGTTGAGACAGCGAGTCGCATCACGTTGGATCTGCCCGGGACGGTGGGGCCTCTGCCCGGGGGAGCGCCATCGCCAGGAGTCTATTTGCTGCGCGCGGGAAGTAATGCGCCGGCCGACGCGGTTACCAATCGCACGAACTCAACCCCGTTCAGCGTGGCTGCGCGAGTGGATGTCCCGGCGTCTCCCGCCATCCCGATTCTCCCGCAAGCAGGAGGAGTCTACACGGTTAAAGGCATGGGATTCGTCGCGGGGCAGACCGAGGTGCTGTTGGATACGGTCGCGCTTGACGTCACGACGTCTCCGCCGGGCGCAGGCCAATTTAGCGTGCTCGACATTGCAACCGTTGAATTTCGTACGCCCACGAATCTCGCCCCCGGACGATATAGCGTGCGCATTCGTGTGAATGGGGTGGAGTCGCCCCCCGCTTTATGGATCAACGTTTAGAAGTGTGAGTTCGGAATGATGCTGGATATCGAAGAAAAAACCGTACCCGCTGCGGAAGTCGAGAGAGAGGCGGTCGAAAGGCTTCTGGTCCGGGTGCGCCTACGTGCTCGCCGGCGGATCCTCTGGATGCGCGCCACATCGAACCAAGCCCACGGCGAAGATCTAAGAGGCTTCGCCATCGCTCCTGAAGAGGTCGAACGAATCCTGGAGGATCCGGCGGAGGCAGCGGCAAAGGAAGAGACGTTTTACCGGAGCGATCCGGCAGCGCGCCGGCTTAGCGAACAAATTATCGCCGCGGATCAGGAGTTCTTGCGCGATGCGGCCTGGAACCAATTGCGCCAGCAGTTTGTTCTCTCCGATTTCGAGACCGATTTATTGTCGCTGTTAGTGGCCGCAGCAGTAGACCCGGGGCTGCGGCGCGTTTACGCCTATCTTCATGACGACATGGCTGCGGCGTACGCGACGCCATGGCTTGCTGCGCGCCTCTTTGACAGATTCTCACCAATCTCGCTGGGCCCTGAGTCTGCCCTGGTGAAGTGGCGTCTGGCGCGGCCGATCGATCAAACGGGAAATCTCTGGGCGGCGAATACCCCGTGGTTGGCCGACCCGCACATCACGCTTTGGCTTCTTGGACATTCCGGGGCCGATCCAGCGCTTGGCTCCTCCGTGCAGTTCCTGCCCAAGGCGGAGAGCGCCCGGAAATTGTGTCTCTATCCGGAACAACTCGAGGAAATGTTGGAGTTCCTTCGGGTTGTCTCATCAACAGCCTCCGCGCCGCAGCGGGAACCGGGTCCGGCTCCGGTCGAACTCGAACTCATCGGCAAGAGTGGCACAGGAAAACGCACGCTGGCGTCGCAGTTTGCGGCCTCATTGGGCGCGGATCTAGTTGCGGTGGACGCTGATTCCCTGCTGGAGGGCGACATTGCGCCGGCCGCAGCCACCGAACTCATCATCCGTGTCTTGCGGATGGCGCGGCTGCTTGGGGCGGTTCTCTATTGGCAGAACAGCGAGCGGTTGGGCGCACGCCTATGGCAAGCCACCGGTGGGTATTCAGGGGTCATGTTGTTCGGCCGCCAGTCGCCGGGCGCGGCTTCGGCAGAATCAGCCGCAGCCCGTCATTCCTGGCAAATTCCTGCGCTGCGGCGGGACATGCGATGCGCCTTGTGGCGGCGGCTTTCTTCCCAAGCGCCTCCGCACATCATCGAGGATTGGGTCCTCACGGCCGCCGAACTCGTCCGCGCTGCTCAAATGGCTCCCGCGGGGATGAACGCAACCATCCAGGCCTGCCAGGAGGATTTGCGGCTGGCGGCCAGCGAACTTTTCATGCCCCTGGTTTGTCCCTTCGGCTGGGACGATATCGTGCTCCCGCCGCACTTGCGCCTGCACCTGGGGGAATTGGAGCAACAAGTGCGTCTGCGCTGGCGGGTCTATGAGGACTGGGGATTCGAGCGGCTTTGCCCCTTGGGCAGGGGCATTACCGCCTTGTTTTCCGGTCCCAGCGGCACCGGCAAAACCATGGCCGCACAAGTCCTGGCCCGCTCCCTGGACATGAAGCTCTATCGCGTGGACCTCGCCGGCGTGATGAACAAATACATCGGGGAAACAGAAAAACGTCTCAAGCAGGTCTTTGACGCTTGTGAGCGGGCCAACGTTCTGCTGTTTTTTGATGAAGCTGACGCGCTGTTTGGCCAGCGTACGCAAGTGAAAGATGCACACGACCGATTTGCAAACATTGAGATCGACTACCTGCTGCAGCGCATGGAGCAATTCGAGGGTGTTGCGGTTCTGGCCACCAACCGGAAAGGTGACCTGGACAAGGCCTTCCTGCGGCGTATTCGTTTCATTGTGGATTTCATACCGCCTGGCCCCGCGGAACGCCTGGCCCTTTGGCAGCGCACGTTGCTGCCCTGTTCGCCGCGCGGCGAGGAACTTCTGGATCGCATCGACTTCAACTTCCTTGCCCACAAGCTGAACTTGACGGGCGCGGGGATTACGGCTGCCGCTCTGGGTGCGGCCTTTCTGGCTCACGCGGAAGGCCGGCGCATTGCCATGAGCCACGTTCTCCATGCCGCGCGCCGCGAAATGAGCAAACAGGGCGTGGTGATACGGCCCGGAGAATGGGAGATCTGACATATGCCGGCGTTGAACATTGAGCGGCTGACTCTGCGGCTTTCCGGTTTGTCGAAGGAGCAGGCCGGCCGCCTTGCCCGTCTGGTTGCTGAAGGACTCGCGGCTACACCCCTGTCCAACGCGGCGGGTGAACGCACGGTCTTGCAGTCCAGTATCAACGCGGCGGCTGAAAGCAATATGCAGCAGCTCTCGGATCAAATCGTGGCGGACCTGGTCCGCCAGTTGGAGCGGTCATCGTGAACGTTTACCGGGATCCGTTCATCCGGGTCTGTTTGGTGGAAAGGAGGTAAGTTCGACTATGCCGGGCAAGTTTCTCAAGGGCGCGTTCGTGCAATTCATGCCGACTTTTCTGGTGCCGCTGCCCAACGTAATTATCTTTCAGTTCAATCCCGAAACCATGACCCACACCTGGACTCCTGCGGCGCCGGAAACGACACCGTCAGCGGATAACAAGCCCAACCCTCTGGCGGTGAAAGGTCTCCCGGGAGAGAGCTTTTCCTTCAACCTGGCCATGGATGCCAACGACATGATTGCCGACGGAGGCAGCAATCCGGTGGCTGCGGCCGCCGCCGGTCTTGCCACCGCGACAGGAATCCACTCGCGGCTCGCCGCTCTGGAGATGCTTTTGTATCCCACCGGCTCGTTTTCTTCGGGACTGTTGGGGGCAGTTTCTTCGGCGATCAGTTCCGCTCTCGGAGGTTCCTCACCGAAAAAGACAACCAACGTCCCTCAATTTTTGATGCCAACGGTCCTGTTTGTATGGGGGCCGTTCCGCATTGTCCCGGTGCGGGTAAGCAGTCTTACCATCACCGAGAGACTCTATGACGCGCTGCTGCTTAATCCCACCCACGCTGAGGCGCAGGTGGCCGTGCAGGTGCTTACGCCTGACGAGGTGACCGCTCTCAAGGATACGCTGGCGAAAATCGCCACGGCCGCTTACGACTACTCCCAGGCTTTCCGCCAGGCCATGGCCCTGGCTAATTTGGCCAACGCCGCTGACTCCATCATCGGCATGTTGCCATTCGGATAAAACGGAAGGAGATTGACGTGTTTTTTCCTGATTCTCGATACGCCAACCTGGTGCAGTACCAGGTCACCAACGCTGCCGGAGCAACGGTCACGGTAACCCGGCTGCCGGTCTCGGTGCAAAGCCCCTTGTTGGGCTACCACCCCCGGCAGAGCGGGCAGCGCCTTGATCTAATTGCGTCGCACTTTCTCAACGACTCCACGGTGTTCTGGCGCCTTTGCGACGCCAACGATTCCGTGGTGCCGGATGCGCTTGCTGCACGCAACCTCATCGGAATTCCAGGGGCTTCTTGAACATATGGCAGATACATTCCAATTCCTGATTAATGGCAGCCCGGCGGACGACAAGCTGATTACAGTCATGGGTCCGCTGGAGATCGAGGAGAATGCCGACCTGCCCGGCGCAATCCAGCTCACGCTGCCTGTCGATAGCGACGGCAACGGCGACCTCACGTTCGTCAACGA
>DATDGY010000149.1:0-26295 GCA_036521855.1 Candidatus Angelobacter sp. | reverse complement strand
GGGCGGGGGCTGTGGTGACGATTGAATCGGTGTGGGAGCGATTGAGGTAGCAACCTCGTAAGTTGAGGTGAGCAAAATGGACCGGTTACTAACCATTGCCACCTCCCAAGTCTTAAAACTAGTATGCGATCTTCCAGGCATTCTGTTCTTGAGGCAGAATTTCGTTTTGCCTCGCCACCGTCAGCCGGAAAGGGTTATTTTCCTGTCTCTTATGGCTTTAGGAGTACAATTGCCCACACAATGAGCAAGCGGGCGCTGATTACGTCTGCTGCCCGTTCTGTGGTTTGAGACATGCCCTGGGCAGGTTGGAATTTTCTAATGCGGCTTCACGACCGCCGTGTTCTTCTTTTCATGGAGGAACAGCGGCCCGCACTGTACCTGGACCGCGGCCAAAATTTGCCGCCGCCAGGTCCGATTCCTATCGCTCTGATCGCTCAGCGTTGCCACAGAAGCATCAGCAGCACCAGCAAAAGCCTGCTGCGGCTGGAGGAAAGAAGCAAAGTCTACGAGGCCAGGCCTGGCGCATGGCTTCCCGGAGAACGTCCGCAGAACACACCGCCTCCAGATGTGGCGCATTTTTAAGCCCTTGGTCGGGGTGCCCGTAGGTAACCGCCGCAGTCTTTTTAGAGCAGGTTATCGAGGTTGGCCCAACCTAAAGCTATCTCCGTCAACTGAGCTCCACCGATCTCAATTTCTTTTTGTGCGACCGCAGAACCTCCCAGTCGCTCATAAAATCCGACTGCTGGATTCTTTGCAAGGACCCACACGAGCAAATTCTGGAAGCCCTTCGAGCGCAAACCCTCGGCCAATTTCCGTACCAACATTTTTCCAACGCCCTGCTTCTGTTTTTGATGGAGGAGATAGATTGCGTAGAGTTCGGCGTCATACCCGGCAATTGCGTCGCGTAATTTTCCACCACTCGCAAATCCAAAAACACCCGATTCATCTTCAGCAACCAGGAAGAGAGTCATTCCTGCGCTGAACTGTTCTCTCCACCTCTCTGTGCGTACTTCAGGATTCAGGGAGGCAAGATAGTCGTCGGGGACGATTCCGGCATAGGTAGTCTTCCAGCTCTCTACCTGAACGAAAGCGATGCTGTTCGCATCCTCAATCCGACCTTGGCGAACCGTGAACTTCATGTCAATAACCTGGCACGCAGAAGCACCCGCAGCAGCACCGGAAGCCTGCTGCGGCTGGGGGAACGAGGCAAAGTCTACGAGGCCAGCCTGGAGCATGGCTTCCCGGAGAACGTCCGCAGGATACACCACCTCCGGATGTGGCGCGCCGCACGCCCGGCCAGTAGCCCCAAGGCGACCGCTTTGAGCGTCAAGGCCACACTGTACCCAGCAGGAACTACCAGAATTTTGCAATCGAGGGTGACACACTCACAATAACTGCCCACTAATCCTGTTCACCGAGAGTTTGCAGCATGGCGGCCTTGGCACATGGCGGCGCAGACAGAGCCTGACTACGCCGCCGAAGGTTGCCGCGTCACCTTGCGGCTCAAGAAATCGCGAATCTCACCTGCAATTTCCTGAACGTGCGTTTCCAGCGCAAAATGGCCGGTATCGTAAAAATACACCTCGGCCGCCGGATTGTCGCGCTTAAAAGCTTCAGCGCCCGGGGGCAAAAAGAACGGATCATTCTTCCCCCAGACGGCAAGCAGTGGCGGCTGTTTTGTGCGGAAGTATTCCTGGAACTTGGGGTACATCGCGACGTTGCTGGCGTAGTCGAGGAACAGATCAAGTTGGATCTCGTCATTCCCCGGCCGGGCTAGTAGCGCTGAGTCGAGTTCGTAGGCCTCCGGCGCTACCAGCGATACATCCTGAACGCCGTGAAGGTACTGCCACTTGGTCGTCTCCGGCTTGAGGAGTTCGCGCAGCGCCGTACGATTCTCTGCTGTTGGCTCTTTCCAGTACTTCTGGATCGGATTCCAGCCTTGGCTTAGGCCCTCCTCGTAAGCATTGCCGTTCTGCGAAATGAGGGCGGTGACCCGCTCCGGATGCGCCAATGCAAGCCGCAGTCCAACTGGCGCACCGTAATCGAAAAGGTAGATTACGTAACGGTCGAGACCGATTGTCTGGGTGAAGCTGTCGATGACCTTGGCCAGATGCTCGAACGTGTAGCGAAACCGTTTCCGGTCGGGCGCATCCGAGAATCCGAAGCCTGGCAAGTCCGGCGCGACCACGTGGTAGCGGTCGGACAACGCGGGAATCAGGTTGCGAAACATGTGTGACGATGTGGGAAAGCCGTGCAGTAAGAGAATGGTCGGAGCTGTTTTTGAGCCGGCTTCGCGATAAAAGATCTTGTCGCCGTCAACGGTTGCATACTGATACTTCACCATGATGGATCTCCTTAGATTTGGCCAACGCCTGGGGGGCTGATTGCCGCTGTTTACTTCTGTCTGGTTATGAACTCACGTACCAGCTCCGCAATCTCATCGGGCGCTGGCCGGCCGAGAGCCTTCGCGGGCTACCATTTGCCGACGTGCGCACCGCCGTCCACGTGCAACACCTCCCCGGTCACCTGACCGGCTTCCGTCAGATAAACGATCACGTCCACGATGTCTTTCACTTCGGAAATCTGTCCCATCGGTTGCAGCGTCTTGAGAAAATCCTTCGGTTGATCCTTGTGCATCGACGTATCGACTTGGCCGGGCGCGACCGCGTTCACGCGTATGCCCTGTTTCGCGTATTCCATCGCCAGGCTCCGCGTGGCGGCCTCAAGGCCGCCTTTGGTGATCATCGCGACCGAAGAGTTGATTCCGGCGATCGGATGACCCGCCATCGTCGACGAGATATTGACGATGCTTCCGCCGGTCTTCTGCGCCAACATCTGCTTGATCGCGAGCTGGCTGATGAAGAGAAAACCTTCGATGTTGATGGCAACGAGAGATCGCAGATCGTCGATCGTGTAATCCGTGAAGTGCTTCGCGAAATATATGCCGGCCTTGTTGACGAGCGCGTCGATCGATCGGAATTTGCTCCTGGCGACGTCCGCGATCTTCGCCGCGGTCGCAGCTTCGGCAATGCTTCCGTCAACCAACGCGAGTTTATCTGACGCCTCAAACGCGCCCGACTGGGTGATGTTTCGCGAATTCGCAACCACATTGTAACCGCGATCCAGAAAGGCCTTCACCAGACTTGCTCCGATGCCTCGCGAGCCGCCGGTCACGATCACTGTTTTCCGCGTATTGACCATCTCTAAGCTCTCTTAGATACCAGCAACCGGTAAAAGGTTTAGTAAACGCGAACTTTTGTGGATTACGCCAAGAGAACTTAAGTCCGCATGACGCGATGATCTTCCACTTTTCGCTTTCCTTGGCCCAGAGCAGCGTTAAAGCCGCGGAAGCCCGCGTAGCCGTGTTGCCTCCACCCGGCAATAAAGATGAATGTCCTTCTCCGAAAACCCCTCGGCGGGGAGCCCTGCAAGCAATAAGAGTACGGTTTTTTTAATAGAGCTTTTACAGAAGGCGTGTAGGGTATAGGGCCATGATCCAGTCGCGGAAGAATTTGCCTTTCCTGCTCGCGTGCCTGCTTGCCGGAGTTACCTTGGCGGCGCAGACGCCACCGGCTCATATCGAGCTCAACTACGGCAACCGGGTGCACTTCATCGCCTATGGCGATACGCGTTTTACTGATCCGGCTGACACCGACGCGGCCAACCCGGAAGCACGCCGCGCACTGGTCAAGGCCATTGCCAAGGCTCACCCGGACTTTGTCACCTTCGGCGGCGATATCACATACAACGGGAACGATCCTAACGATTGGAAAGTCTATGACAGCGAGACCGCGATCTGGCGCAAGAAACATATTCGCGTCTATCCTGCGCTGGGCAACCACGATCTTCACGGCGACTTAAAGGTGAGTCTGGCGAATTACTTCGAACGCTATCCGGAGCTGGATCAGAGCCTTTACTATTCCGTGAGCACGGGCAACGTGTTGATGCTCACGCTAGACAGCGCGCTGAACGAGACATCCGGCGCTCAAGGCGATTGGCTCAGTGACGAGCTTGATTCCGTTCCCGCCAGCGTGGATTTTGTGATCGTGGTTCTGCATCACCCGCCGTACACCAGTTCGTCTGACGAAAAGAGGTTTGGCGGCGGACACTCCGCCCGCCCGCCCGAGCAAGCGCTCGCGCGGATACTGGAAGAACGCCAGAAGAACATGCGCGCGCGCATTGTGGTTTTCGCGGGGCATGTACACAACTATGAACATCACGAACACGGCGGCGTCACCTATTTCGTTACCGGCGGCGGTGGCGCCCATGCCTATCCCATCGAGCGCCAGCCGGCAGACCTATTCCAGAGCAAGGAGATCAACTACCACTACATTGACGTCAAGGTGAAACGGAAGAAAATGGTGGCGAAAATGAAACGCCTTGAGTTGAAGAACGGTGTTGCTTCCTGGAGTCGACCCGAAACGGTGACAATCACCGTGTCAAACCCAGCGAAGGCAGCGGTCGCCAAAGGACTTTTGAATCCTTGACGCGGCCGGCTGGCCCACGCTTTCGCCCGGTGTTGGCAACCGCCTGGCTGGACCATTCCGGCTCGCTCACTAGCAGATGTCCATGCTCCGGCGTGACCACGTAACTAACAATGATGCACGTCGGTATCAAAATTTCTTTCACCTTTTTTCTAAATCTTCAGTAGACTTGCCCTGCCTTATGAGACACCTCCCGACATTGCGCCGCGCAACGCTCTTGCTTACATTCGGGCTCGCTTTGAGCCTGACTCTGATCGCGCAGGAGAGCAAACGGCCCTACTCTTCCGCTGCCCAACCGAGGCATAGCCCGGAGCAGGGCGCAGGGCCGGCGGCTCTGCTGGGGAAATCCATGAACACGGAAGGAAGACTGCTCGTGGGCGTCCGCGTTGTCTTGACGGCTGAGGCCGATGACCCGATTGAAACCCGTAGCGGAGCGGACGGAATCTTTCGCGTGCCTGAGGTGCCGCCCGGAGAATACACGATCGTGTTTGAGTTGTCCGGTTTCCAAACATTGACGCACCGCAACGTTCTGTTCAATGCGGGTGAAGCCCTGATGATTGCCGTCAACCTGCATGCCAGCGCGAGCGGATCTGCCGCGTCGACCCGCTTAGCCCAGCCCCCGGCTGCGGCCACGCCGGATAACAGAGAGAAAGACCAGGCGGATTTCCGTGAGCTTACTCGCCGGCCTGTCCAGGACATGCGTGAATTCTTTTCTCCCGAGATTTTCCCCGATAGCAAGCTAATGAGCCAGGATCCGGACCGTTGGGACACCACCATGCCGGAATGGCGGAGGTACAGCCGGGACGGCGAATTCCCGTATACCAGCAGCCACTGGTGGGATCCATTCCATCAGAACCGCATCAAAGGCGATAAGCCTATCTTCGGTCAAGGGACGTTCTTCCGCTTTACCGGCACGAGTACGACGGGGTTTGATGTTCGCAGGCTCTTTGTCCCAAGCGGCATCTCCGCGCAAAATCCAGGCAGCAGCCAGTTCTTTGGACAAGGCGGGCAGACCGCGCTGCAAGAGACCATTCGCCTCTCATTCGACCTTTTTCATGGCGACACCAGCTTTAAACCCGTGGACTGGCAGATCAGAATCACGCCGGCCTTCAACGTGAATCAGCTTTGGGCGAGCGAACGCGGGATTGTCAATATCGATGTCCGGGAGGGCACGGCTCGCACCGACGGGTACATTGGATTGCAGGAAGCGTTTGTTGAAAAGAAGATCGCCGATCTGGGCCCCAACTACGATTTTATTTCAGTCCGCGCAGGCATTCAGCAGTTCAACAGCGACTTTCGCGGACTGCTGTTCACGCAGGAACAACCCGGGTTGCGCATCTTTGGAAACCTGCGCTCCAACCGGCTGCAATACAACGCAGCATACTTTTTCTTCCTGGAGAAAAACACCAACAGCGGATTGAACACCTTCAACAGCCGCCATCAGCAGGTGTGGCTGGCGAACTTTTATATGCAAGACTTCCTTACCAAGGGATACACGGCGCAATTCAGCTATCACTACAACAAGGATGACGCCAGCGTCCACTTTGACGACAACGGCTTCCTGGTACGGCCGGCGCCCATCGGCAGCGTGCTTCCTCACAATGTGCGTGCTCATTACCTCGGCTGGACCGGCAACGGGCACATCAAGTGGATCAACATCAGCCACGCCATCTATGAAGTTCTGGGACATGACGACCTCAACCCCTTTGCCGGTCGCCGCACCGACATCAACGCCCAGATGGCGGCCCTGGAGCTTTCCGTGGATAGAAACTGGTACCGCGTGCGCGTGTCCGGGTTGTTCGCATCCGGAGACGCAAACCCGCGTGACGGCGTTGCTCGCGGATTCGATGCCATCAGCGAAGCGCAAAACTTCGCCGGCGGTATTTTCAGCTTCTTTAACCGCGAAGGCATCCGGCTTACCGGAACCGGCGTAGCCCTGGTAGCGCCCGATAGCTTCCTGCCCAATCTGCGTTCCAGCAAAGATGAGGGGCAGGCCAATTTCGTCAATCCCGGGCTCTTCCTCTATAACGCCGGCGCCGATTTCAAGATCACGCCGAAGATCACAGCCGTCGCCAACGTAAACTATATGCGGTTCGATCACACCGAGCCTTTGGAGTTCTTACTCTTTCAGCCTCACATCGATCCGAGCATCGGTTTCGACTACAACCTGGGACTCGTCTACCGCCCGCCGCTGTCGGAGAACATGGTGATTACCGGAGGAGTGGCTGCGCTCACACCCGGCACTGGGCTACGCGAGATCTTTACCAGCAAGACGCTGCTCTCCACGTTTACGACCGTGCGCTTTCAATTCTGATGGCGCAATCGCAGCGACATTATTTCCTGTAATTGCGGCCGTGGCCAGACTTATAATTTGCGCGATTTACGTTCTGTTGAGTTGAGGTCATCCGAACACACCGGGGAGCTGCTACTCTCATGAAGCTAGCTGGCGCCAAGCACTCTTGGATTTCCGTACCGTTGATCGGTGTTTCTTGCGTTCTGCTGCTTTCCTTGCCGTCGGCAAGCGTCGAATCCAACGAGGCACAAGCCCAGGTCTCCCAAGCCGCGTTGCCGGGTTGGGCCGGTCAATCCCAGGCAGACGCGGATGCCAAGAGTTCCGGCTGCATCTCCTGCCATTCATCAACCGACAGTGCCAGCATGCATACCAGCACAACCGTGAGGCTTGGATGTACGGACTGCCATGGCGGAAAGAGCGACATCACGCTGGCACCCGGCACGGCAGTGAGTTCGCAGGAATATCAAGCCATCAAAACCAAGGCGCACGTTGCTCCCCGCTGGCAACAGGATGCCCGCTCTTCGGCCAATCCGGTGCGGGCCTATGCCAAGTGGCTGCAAGAAAGCCCTGAGTATATTCAGTTCGTCAACCCTGGCGACCTAAGGATCGCCAGCCAGACTTGCGGTACGTCGGGTTGTCATGAGTTCGAAGTGCGGAATACGCGCACCAGCATGATGACGCACGGCGCCATGTTGTGGGGCGCCGCGCTCTACAACAACGGATCTTTTCCGTTGAAGAATCCGCACTTCGGTCAAAGCTACGATCTAAACGGCGTCCCGCAAAAACTGCAGACCTTTCCCGCGCCGAGCGCAGAGGAGACTCGCCAAAAAGGCATTCTTCCTGAATTGCAGCCGCTGGAACGCTGGGAGGTATCGCAACCGGGCAACGTGCTGCGCGTGTTTGAGCGCGGCGGCGGCCCACGCTCCGAGGCGGCCAACCCAAACCCCGGGGAAGAACCGGGACGACCGGATGTCAAGTTAAGCGACCGGGGCTTCGGTACCCTGCTGCGGACGGACCCAGGCTTTCTGGCGCTTCAGAAAACGCGCCTGTTCGATCCCCTCCTTTATCTTCCTGGAACCAACGATCAGCCGGGCGATTATCGCGGCAGCGGCTGTACGGGGTGCCATGTGGTCTACGCCAACGATCGTGATCCTGCGCACTCTGATTTCTACGCACAATTCGGGAACGAAGGAAAGACAGCGACGGCGGATCCGACCATCCCCAGGAACGAATCAGGACATCCCATCCGCCACGTCCTGACGAACAGTATTCCCTCCAGCCAGTGCGTGGTCTGCCACATGCATCCGGGCACGAATATGGTAGCCAGTTATTTCGGATACACCTGGTGGGACAACGAAGTGGACGGCGACAAAATGTATCCGGCGAAGCAGCGCAATCCCAGCCAGGAGGAATACCGCAACGCCAACATGCGCAATCCCGAGGGCGCAACCGCAAAAGGGCTCTGGTCAGACCTGGACTTCTTGAAAAAGGTCGGCACGCCGGAATTCAATCGGGAGCTCAAGAATACTCAGTTCGCGGATTTTCACAGCCACGGCTGGATCTTTCGCGCCGTCTTCAAGCAGGACCGCAAGGGAAACTTGCTGGACGAAAAGGGACAAATCATCTCTCCTGACGACGCTGAGAAATTCACGAAGGCAGTGCAGCTGAAAGATATCCATCTGGAAAAAGGGATGCACTGTGTAGATTGCCACTTCTATCAGGACGTCCACGGCAACGGCAAACTCTATGGTGAGACGCGGAACGCCATCGAGATTTCGTGTGCCGACTGCCACGGAACCATCGAGCGCTATGCAACGCCGCTTACAAGCGGTCCCGCTGTTGGAGATGGCGCGCTGGTGCAAGGCGCGCGCACGCCATGGAAAGAGCTGCGTTTCTACTGGAAAGACCAGCGCTTGTTCCAACGATCGCAAATCGAGCAAGGACGAGAGTGGGAAGTTGTACAGGTGAAGGACACCATCACGCCCGGCAATCCTCATTACAGCGAAAAGTCACGCCTGGCGAAGACCCTCCAGCGTGACGGCACGACCTGGGGCGCGGTTCCCATGGATCTTACGAAGCTTGCGCATTCTGACGAGCGCATGACCTGCTTTAGCTGCCACAGTTCGTGGACCACAAGCTGCTTTGGCTGCCACCTCTCCATGACCGCCAACCAGCGCAAGCCCATGCTGCAGAATGAAGGCATCATGACGCGGAACTGGACGGAATACGACTTTCAGGTCTTGCGGAATGACATGTACATGCTGGGCATTGATGGCACGGTGACCGGCAACAAGGTAGCGCCCGTGCGTTCCGCGTGCGCCGTGGTGGTGAGTTCCCAGAACCAAAACCGTGACTGGCTTTATTACGGCCAGCAAACCATTTCCGCGGAAGGATTCAGCGGGCAGGCTTTCAGCCCATATGTGCCTCACACCGTGCGTGGCAATGAGACCAAGACCTGCACCGACTGCCATGTTTCCAGCGCCAACGACAACAACGCGTGGATGGCCCAGTTGCTGCTGCAAGGCACCAATTTCCTGAACTATCTGGGCCGCTTCGCCTACGTCGCGACGGGAGACAAAGGGCTGGCTGCAATCGCATTCGCCGAACGCAGCGAACCAGAAGCCGTGATCGGCAGCGATTTCCACAAGGTCGCGTATGCCGACAATTATCGGCAACACCAACAGCGCAAGTTCATGCTCAAGGAGGCACACGAGCACACCGGGGAAACCGTCCTCGACGTTCAATTGCGCGGCGAGTATCTCTACGCGGCGATGGGCAAAGGAGGACTGCGGATCTTTGACGTTGCCAATATCGATAACAAGGATTTTTCACAACGCATCGTGACCGCGCCCGTCTCTCCTCTGGGACAGCGCTTGTACGTTCCTACCCGCTACGCGATGGCAGTGGCGGCCCCGAGCACGACCGCGATTGATCCTACGCGCAAGCATTTTGCGGAGAACGAAGAGCAGCGCATTCATCCCATGTACGGTTTTCTGTACGTCGCGGACAAGTACGAGGGCCTGGTGATCGTCGGGGATTCTTCGCCCAAGAGCAACACGCCGGGAGTTTCCACGCTCCTCGACGGCGACCCGCAGAATAATTTCTTGAAGCGCGCCCTGGCGTTTAACCCGGAAGGAGCGCTCAACGGAGCTCGCCGTGTCAGCTTGGCCGGAGTGTACGCTTACGTGCTTTGCGATGCCGGGCTGGCCGTCGTGAGCCTGGAGAACCCCCTGCAGCCGAAGATTGTCGCCAAGATCGGAGCGCCTGAAATTCATGAGGCACGCGGCCTCTCCATTCAGTTCCGCTACGCCTTCGTGGTGGATCGCGATGGGCTCAAGGTTCTTGATGTTACTCATCTGGACCAACCCCGGATGGTTGCCGGAGCCGGCGTAACACTCACAGACTCCAGAAACATCACCGTCTCGCGGACCTACGCTTACATTGCTGCCGGCCGGCAAGGCATGGTGGTCGTTGACGTCGAGCGTCCGGAGCATCCGGTTGTGACCCAGATTTTTAACGCCGGCGGTGAGTTGCAAGACACCAATGACATTAAGATCGGCATGGTAAGCTCCAGCCAGTTTGCTTTGGTCGCGGATGGAAGAGCCGGCTTTAAAGTTCTCCAGCTCTTCTCACCCCAAACGGCGCCCGGATTCTACGGTTTCAGTCCCCCACCGGTTCCCAAGCTGATCAGCCTGTTCCGCACTCGCGGGCCGGCATTGGCTGTCTCACGCGGCGTGGACCGCGATCGAGCTGTCGATGAGAGCGGCAACCAACTCTCCGTGTTCGGACGGCGCGGATCGCGCCCCTTCAATCTGGAAGAGATGCAGCGTTTGTTCTTGCGCAACGGCCAACTCTACAACGTGAGCGATGCTCCGCCGGGTAAGCCTGTGGCGCATGATGAATCGGGTAGGGCCCAAGCGGGTGTCCCTCACGCCCCTTGAAAAGTGGACGTTCCGCAAGCCATGGTTGCAAATGTGCCGGTTCAGCGACCGGAACCAGCTCCTGTCAGCTCTTGTATCGTATGCGTGCCGCGGAAGTGGGTTCGGTCTTTCCACTGATGATACTGGTGGCAAAGGAAACAGGAATTCTCGGCCTTCCCTGCGGCCGACGGATCACCGTTGTGGCAGCTCTGGCAGGTCTTGATGCTGGGGATTAGGATTTGGGAAGTCGTCTCGCTGGCGGGCGCCAAGGCATGGCAGGATTCGCAGGCGACTCCGCTGTGAGCTTCGTGGCTGAAGGTTGCATGAGGCAGCCAACGAGCCGGCATACTTGAGGGCTTGATACGAGGCAACCCGGACGCGTTCCCACCTCCCGATGAAGGAAACTCAAGCTGATGACATAGCTTGCAGGTCACTCCCCAGAGCAACTGCTCGGTCCGGTCGACGTTCTGCTGCACCCACTCCTCGGCATTTCTCGGCGCCGTAGGTTGCATGATGGCGACCCCGGGAATGTTGCGGTCAGCGGGTCGCGACTCGTGAATTGCCTCGGGATGACCGGCAATGTAGTCCTGGAATTGCTGCACCACAAAGGCGTGCACGATCTCGGGCGTTTTGTGGGGAACGGGGGCGGTGAAGCGTTGGTCAAATTGCAAAGCGTGGCAGGAGAGACAATGTTGTTCGTAGGTAACGGGCGCCATCAGCTCGCGTGTCGTGTCAAGAAAGAGGTTCGCGGTGGGGTCAGCCGGCGTTGCCGTGCCTTGCAGGTGCGGGTCGGCATAAGTCCAGGGGCCGCCGATCTCGGCTTGAGGCCGATGGCAATCATCGCACTGGAGCTTGACTGGCCCAAGAGGACCGCGGATGGAATCGCCGCGGTGCTCGTGGTGGCTGAAGGTGATCGCGCTATAGCCTGCAGAGCCATTGCGCAGCGGCGCAAATTCAGGGTGGTTACGGTTGAAACCGCGAATGTCCGCCACGTAGTGCGGAGGTCCCTGGATGGTTTGGAGGCCGGAGTGGCATTGCACGCATTGAGCGTCCCGCACGTGGTCCAGTTGGACCAGCCCCTGGTGTTCCACATGGCATGACGAGCATGAAGGAGTAAAGAGTTGGTTGGGCTGATGAGCAGGAGCCTGGTGGCAACTCAGGCAGGCACTGTCGGTAACCGGCTTTCTGAAGCCTGCTGTGGACGTCGCTCTCGCCTGGCCGGTATGACACACGCTGCATTGGTCGGAAAAGAAGGCATGCGCTGAAGACAACTGGCCTTTGCTGTAGAAGGATTGCCGGCTCGAGATTCCCAGCCACAGCAGGGCCAACACCGGCACGGCCAGGCCCAGCGCCATTCGCCACAAGCGGAATGGAGTGAAGTACTTGAAGTAGTTCAGATCGTGGCGCGTGCCCAGCGTTTTTGCG
The DNA here is from genome assembly GCA_036521855.1 of Candidatus Angelobacter sp. Classification (GTDB taxonomy): domain Bacteria; phylum Acidobacteriota; class Terriglobia; order Terriglobales; family Acidobacteriaceae; genus Angelobacter. The sequence continues at coordinate 14,173 of DATDGY010000149.1, read as the reverse complement.
GTTCGTTGTCGCACAGTTGGCTCTCAGCTATAACGCAGCGCCATGATCGCGTGGACCGCGCCCAGCGCCAGCAGCAGGTAAGCCAACGGTATATGCACCAGCAGCCAGCCATGCAGGACGCGATGCAGGCGCGACTGGCGGTCAAGATCGCGCTTCTCTTCGCAAATGTTTTCCAGATCGTCGATCACGGTCCGGAGCGACTCCGGCGTAACCGCGCGCAACTGGGCAAATAACGCCTTGGAGGCACGCCGGTCGGCCATGGACTGGCGATGCGGGGTGCGATGGGCAAGATACGGCCGGACGCTCTGGTCGTACATCTCACGCAGCTTGGTTGCAGATTGCTCGGTGAGCCGGACCAGCGTCGACGTGGTGGTCATGGTATCGGCCGGGCGGGAAGCCGGCACAATCAGTCCGTACTCATTCTTCTCCGGGGCCAGCGACGCGAGCAAGCCGTCGGCTTCCGCCAGCAGTTGCTCTTGTACACGGTCGATCTGGTTGTAAATCGTCTCCATGGGAACGCGTTCGGTCATGACAGGCGGCATGTAGTGCTGGATGGCCGCTCCGATCAAGCCACTCACCACAACCGCGGAAAGAATCACCATGAGGAGGCGGGCAAGCCCGTGTCCTGTGCTGAAGCCGGCGTGAAAAACGACCAGGGGATAACTCAACAGTCCCAGCCAGAGATGGCCACGCATCCAGGTTTGGGCCCTTCCGATGCGCCAAATACGGAATTTCTTGCGCAAGCTCAGCAATGCCGCAAAAATCATGAGGCTGTAACCGGCAATGCCGTAAATCAGTCCGAGAGCGCTGCTTCCCGAAGGCGCCCTCAGCGAAAACAGGGCGTAAGGCACGTAGGCCAGCGCGGCCAACAGAAGCAAGACCGTTGTCCAGAATGCCCATGGGCGATGTGTTCGATCAATCCGCAAGTCTCAAATTCCCCGAGTGTTCCGCATTTCTTGACCGTCTCGTTATTTCTTGATCATCTCGCTGAAAAACTCAGCGGCGCTGACGCGATGGGCCGCATCGTGCGGACAGGCGTAGACGCAGCTGGGCTCTGGATAGTCGTTGCAGAGATTGCAACTTGTGGCCTTGCGTACCACCTGTGCCTTCTTTTTAGCGCTTTGCTGGCCGGCGCCAAGCAAAGCAAGTTCTTCGCTAACCGGCCCATCCACGTTGAACTCCTGCAGATTGATATTGCCGTAGGGACAATTTTCAGCGCACAGGCCGCAGCCGATGCACCAATCCTCAATGATGACTTCCAGCGAGTTCTGGCGGCGAATCGCTCCTACCGGACAGCCGACCATACAGAGAGGATCGCGGCAGTGGCGGCAGGAAGTAGCGATCAGAAACCGGTCCAGCCGCAGACCATCGCGAATCAAGCGGGTGACGCCGCCGTGGGCATCGGCACAGGCCGTCACGCACTGGTCGCAGCGAGTGCAACGGTCCAGATCGAGCACCAGCAGGTTCTGCGCCTCCATCAACCCTTGCCGCAGGAACTCATCCACCGGCACCGTGCTCACCCGCTGGAAGCGGGCCTGATTTTCCCGCAACCGCCCCGCGCTGATTGCTTCCAGTTGAGAGCGGGTCTCCGGGAACTCCCTCAGCATGGCCTTGATGTCTTCCGCCGCAATGCGCACGACCTCCACATGGTCGAGCGCCGAACACGTAGCTGTACGCGGGCCTTCGCCGAGCAGTCCGATTTCGCCGAAAAAATTCCCTTTGGAAGCGTAAGAAAGGACCAGCTCGCCGCCGGGATAGTTCTCGCTGATCTTGACGAAGCCGATGCGGACCAGGTAAAAGGCGTCGGCTACGTCTCCCTGGTGGAAAATGACCTCGCCGGGCGCGTAGCGCACCAGCTCCACTCGATTCCGCAAATCATTGATGAATTCGGTGGTCAGGCTGGCGAAGATGGGAACTGTGCGCAAATGGGTTTCCAGCGCGCGCAAACGATAGTCACTCTCCAGCTTGGCGCGGAAGGTCTTGTTCTTTTGCAGGACGTCGAGCACGTTGCGCAGCATCTCCAGCACGAGGCAATCGGTCGCGGCGCGCGCCGTGGCCGAGCGTGGATAGAAGTTCATGCACGTCATTTCACCGAACAGATCGCCGGGGCCGAGCTGCGCTACCGGATACTCATAGGAGAGCTCGACCGGCGCGTCAATCGAAATGTGGGTGCGGAGCAAATTTTCGTCGGGGCGGGGATTCTCCTTCCTGCCGACCAGTTTGTTCTTCAGAATATTGAAAAGGCCGCTTGAACCTTTCTCGGTGTTGACGTGGGCACGCGGGCTGGAGATGAAGACATCCATCTGCCCTTCCAGGATGTAAAACGCGGTGGAGCCGTATTCGCCTTCGCGGAACAGAATCTCGCCCTTCTTGACCCGGCGCATCATCACTGAGCCGCGATTCAGCTCGAGAAATGTCCCCGAGACGCCTTGAAAGACTGGAAGGCGCAACAGTTCTTCCGTCTCACAGGAAGCGCCCCTTTCGAGTTTTTGCCCCACGACGACCTTATTGGTAAGGGCCCCTGTGGGACAGGAGACCATACATTCTCCGCAGGACACGCAGGTCGATCCGCCCATGGGTTCGCCGATGTCAAAAGCGATTCCGGCGTCGTAGCCTTTTCCCTGGCGCGCGATCACAAAGTTATGGCGCAAGTCGGCGCAGGCACGAACGCAGCGGTCGCACAGAATGCAGGCAGCATGGTCCACCAGGATGGTGAGGGACGAATCGTCTCGCCCGCCGCTAAGTTGCCGGCGCGGATAGCGCGTTTCCTTCGCCCCATAGCGACGCGCCAGCGTTTCCAGTTCACAGTCTCCCGTATGTTGCTGGCGGACGCACGGCACAGGGTGATCTGCCATCATCAACTCAAGCAGGGTCTTTCGCGCCGCTTCCACTTCCTGAGTCTTGGTCCGCACCACCATGCCCGGCTCCACTGGACGGATGCAAGCTGCCTGATAGGCCCGGCCGCCCACGTCGACCACGCAAACCCGGCAAACACCGGCAGGGGTTTCATTCTGCTGATGGCAGAGCACGGGGATCCCAATCCCATTCATTCGCGCGGCATCGAAGACGGTGGTCCCAGCCGGCACCGTAATGGCCTGCTCATCGATCGTGAGCTGGACTGTGGAAGAAGCTGGCCCTGCAGGGTGGGTCATGACTTCTTCCCCTGGAAACAGACGCCCGCCGGACAGCGGCGGTTCAGCAGATGTTCGTCAACTTCAGGACGAAAGTGTTTGAGGACGGATTGGATCGGCGCCGGCAGGAATTGACCTAAGCCGCAAATGGAGGTCTGCCGCAGCGTGTGGAAAAGTTCGTTCACCAGGGGCAGGTCGGATTCCTGATAACTTCCTCGCGTCCATCCCTCCAGGATTTCTACGAGCTTCTGCGAGCCTACGCGGCAAGGAACGCATTTTCCGCACGACTCATTGCGAAAGAAGCGCACGGCATTCAACGCCATGTCCAGCATGCAGCGGTTGTCGGCACAAGCCACAATGGCGCCGGAGCCCACCATGGAGCCTGCCTGGTTCAAGGTCTTCCAGTCCATGGGGAGCTCGCTCATGCTGGCGGGCAGAAAACCAGAAGAAGGTCCGGAGGGCGCAAAGCCCAGCAGTTTTCGTCCCCCCAGGATGCCGCCACCGAACTTGTAAATCAGATCAGAGTATTTTGTTCCCATGGGGACTTCATAGGCACCGGGCCTCTCCACATCTCCTGTCACGGCAACGAACTTCAGCCCAGTGAACCCATTGGCCCCAAAGGAATTGAACCAATCTGGGCCCTTCAAGGCAATGGCCGCAGCGAAGGCCAGGGTTTCAACGTTATCAATGATGGTCGGCTTCCCCCACAAGCCGGCGCTGGCCATGAAAGGAGGCTTGTTGCGGGGCTCAGCGCGCTTGCCTTCAATGGCTTCCAGCAGCGCCGTTTCCTCGCCGCAGATGTACCCCCCAGGACTGATGAAAAGAGTAATCTCAAAGGAGAGGCCGGTGCCCATGATCTCCTTTCCCACCCAACCGTTCTTGTAGGCCCGGCCCAACTCTTCGCGAATAATCTGTTCCTGCTCCTGGTACTCGTGACGGATATAGAAATATCCGCGCTTGGCTCCCGTGCAGAGGCCGGCCAGCACCATTCCCTCGATGACCAGGTGCGGCAGGTGGGTCAGGATGAAGCGGTCCTTGATGGTCCCTGGCTCGCTCTCGTCGGCGTTGCAGATGATGTACTTTTCCGGCGACGGCGAGTTGCGCACGTTCTCCCATTTCTGGTTCGTGGGATATCCCGCGCCGCCCATGCCGCGCAAGCCTGCCGCTTTGATTCCCGCCAGAAGGTCCGCCCAGTCGCGCGATCGAACCAACTTTTCTAAAGCCGAGTACGGCTTCTCATCAGAGTACGGATCGGTTGCCAGGCGCATCTCCCCCCGGCGGTAGGAAGAACCTTGGGGAGCGGCGCCGCGCAACGTCTCGACGACGGCAGTGACTGCTTCGTCAGGCGTGAACCCGTCATAGCAGCGATCGTTGATGACGAACGAGGGAGCGTGGTCGCAGCGGCCCAGGCAGGACACGGTGCAGATGGACAGATCTTGCTTGGCTACGCCCTGCAATCTGTGCTCCAGCTCTTGCCGCAAGCCTGCCGCCCCGCGCAGATGGCAGCTCATATCATCACAGACTCTTACTGTTACCTTGGCCGGCGGCGTCAAGTGAAAATGCGGATAATAGCTTGCGATCGAGTGTAGATCGCGCGCAGCCAGCCCCCGTCGTTTGGCGACCCGTTTCAACTCCTCCGCAGGGAGGTACTCAAACTTGCGCTGAATGTCCTTGAGTTCTTCAAACACGCCATCGGTCTTATGTTCAATAGGCAGTACTTTGAACGGCGCGGGACCAGCCATGACGGTTCATTCCTTTTTGCGATTCAGGAAGCGACTTGGGGCGGACTATAGCAGACAACGCCCTTATCGTCCACAAAACAATCGTCTTCGCATTCTTTGGTTGCCTTTTGACAGGACACAGGTTAGAAAATACAGGTTCAATTCAAACGAGGGGCAACCATGGCTGAATCGCGGGTGTGGCGCCAACTTGGATTGCGAATGATTCTCGTCAGCAGTCTCCTTTGCGGTTGCGCCGGTGCACAGCCGGCGGCCGGGCAAGCCGGAGCCCTGCCCGTCGCCGGAAAATATGTCGGCCCCGGTTCCTGTGCTGCGACGGCTTGCCACGGAAGTGTGCAGCCGCGCTCACTAACGACCGTCTTGCAAAACGAGTACAGCACCTGGGTGACCAAAGATCCCCACTTCAAGGCGCTTCATAGCCTCGACAATGCCGTGTCCCAGCGCATGGGGCGCCTTCTGGGAATTGGCAATCCTGCGACTTCGCCAAAATGCCTGGGCTGCCACGCGTTGGTCATCGCGCCGGAACTGAAGCTCCGCGACTTTGATGTGGAAGGAGTGAGTTGTGAGAGCTGCCACGGTCCGGCGTCCGCGTGGCTGGGCTCGCACACCCTCAAAGCATGGACGCCGGAGAAGTCCTATGCCTCAGGAATGTTGGACCTCAGCGATGCCGCACGCCGCTCTGAGAAGTGCTTGAGCTGCCATCTGGGAACGGCCGAGAAGGAAGTGGACCACAAGATGATCGCGGCCGGGCACCCGGACCTTGTCTTTGAACTTGATTCTTACAGCGCCATTCAGCCGCCGCACTGGAAACCGTCTTCGGATCCTAACCACGATGTCCGTCTCTGGGCCGTAGGCCAAGCAATCCAGCTGCGCGAGGCACTGAGGCGACTGGCGCGACACGCGCAAGGTCCGAACTGGCCGGAGTTTTCCGAATACAGTTGCTTCAGCTGTCATCACAGCCTTACCAAACCAGAAACCAGCTGGCGGCAGGAACGGGGATACCCGCACCGCTCCGCGGGCTCGCCGCCCTGGGACAGCGCTCACTACGATGTCTTCCGGATTCTGGCCAGGGATGTCGACGCCTCTGCCAGCCAACAACTCGAAACGCAGTTGGAGACAGTTTCTCAACTCGCCAACGATTGGAATAGCTCACCCAAGGCCATTGCGGAAAGCGCTGTGGTCGCGGCGGACCTTGCTGATCGCTTTGCTTTGGAGATCGCTCAGGCCAGTTTTGACAAAGCGCGTGCGGCCCGTTTGTTGAAAGAGATTTCGGGCCACGGAGATGCCATTGCCAGCGACGATACCCGCTCAGCCGAGCAGGCGGCCATGGCCCTCGACACCATTTTTCTCAGTTACGAAAAGCAGGCAGGCAGTCATCCCGAGGTGCGGGCGGCCATCGATGGGTTGTTCCGAGAATTGAACAACCCGTCAAGTTACGATGCGCCTCGCTTTAGCGCGCAGATGCGCAAGGTGGGCGCGGCGCTGCGCGAAGCCGGCATCTGAATCCCTCCAAGCCTTCCCCGCCGTCACAGGGTGGGATTGCGGGGGAATTTCTGATACGGCAGGCGCGTGCCGCGCAAAATGATCTGGTCGGCGCGAATAGCCGCAGGAGCTGCGAAGCTTTGCGCCGCCATGGCCGCTGCGTAATCATCCTGGTCGACGCCATCACCACTGATTCCAAGGCCTCCCACGAGCACGCCGCCTTTATAGATCGGCACGCTGCCGGGGAAGAAGACAACGCCGTTCTGGTTCGGACTCGCCGGCTGACTGCCGTTGGTGCAGGGATTTGCCACGTCGAACTGATAGAGATTGAAGAACGGACCTGCCGCGGTTCCATCAATCCCGGGAGGAAACAAAGGCTGCGCTCCAAAACCGATGGTGCGGTTGGTGACCGCGGTCGTCGCAGGCACTCCAGGAAGGTCGTTGGGGTTCACTCCAGCGCTGCTAAAGTACGCCAGGTTGCGCGCCTTGGCCACAGCTACATCCACGCTGAAGACCGTCGCATCCGGCATGCGGTTGAGGGCGAGAATCGTGCCATCCAAATCCGCGATGGCAATAGCGAACCTTGCCCTCTGCCCGTCTGGCAAGCGGATAAGTGCACGAGTTTGATTGGCTGTAGCAATGGCCTGATTTACGATGCCCTGCACCTCATTCAGTGTTAGTCCGCCGACCAGTCCCGGCTGTTCCATGATCAAATCGCCCTCGGGGACTTGTCCCGGGCTGGCCACAGGACCAACCAGAAAAGCGCCGGTAAATGATCCAGAGTTGACGCCAGCTGGGCGAGTGGTCTGAGAAACAAAAGGAAGAGATATGCCGTCGATCACAACGACTCCCGGCGGTGCGGGATTGGCGCCGAACCCGGCATTCACAGCACCGGAAAAAGCGGCAAACTCGGCAACCGGCGGAGAGGCTCCGGCCACTCCCACCCCGCCTACCAGGTGCCCGTTCTTGAACAGCGGGACGCCCCCCGGATTCACGGCATTGGGATCGGAATCGAAGACGTCGGCCTTGCCGGTGATGATTCCGGGTCCGAGGGAAGCTCCGCTGATGGAGCGCGCCGGAGCAATTGCCTGCCCGGGCAGGAAACTAACATTCAACATACAGCCACGGTTGGTGTTTTCGATACCGTAGAGAGCGGCATTCGGCGTGTTGGTGACGCCGGGCGGAAAATGAATGCCGCTGATGAAGCGCACGGTTCGTGAGGAAAGAGGAGCCTGGTCGTTGCTGAAAAACGAAGCGGTGCGTGCCAAAGCAACAGCGAGCTCCGTTGTGGCTACGCTCGTACCAAAGTTGCCGGTCGCCGTTGCCGGCGCGCCAGTCTTTTGAAAGACTGCCAGGATATTCCCTCCGCGGTCGGTGACGGCAATGACCACTGGAGCATCCACTGCCATCGCACTGTTCTGCACCACGTTTTGCGCATCCGCCGCGGTGAGTACTGCCGCGGGAGGAGAGGGTGGAGACGCTATGGTTACGCCCTGCCCACCCGAGCATCCAATGGTTAGCAAAAGGCCAAAGAACACGCTGAACAACACACTTGCTGAAACCGGCCGTGCCATTCGTTGGTTCTCCTTTTTATTGTGGTGGAACCGAAGCGCTGCAAACAACCGGACCGAAAATGACCGGGGTAGTTTACCAACTTTTGTTCCTGCCAGCGAGAACATCTGACTTCTACACGGTCCGGGTTTTCCAACCGGGCATCGACCCATCGTGCAATGCCGGGTCTTGAAAATATCATTGCCTGCCGCCGGACTTTTGGTAAGGTAGGCTGGCTGAAAGGAGACTTGGAATCCTGTTTCGTTCTTTTGACGACATCAGCATTCGCGGCAAGCTGACGTTCATTGTCGCGGCCGCCGTGGCTGCCCTCACCATCGCTGTACTGGTCGGTGTATGGATCTCCGCGCGGCGAGAGGTAAGAAACGACGTCCGCGGGGAGCTCCTGGTAGCGCGAGGAGCGTTTGTCATCAACGAAGGTGAGCATCTGCATGAGCACGCCGTGGAAGCTGCTGCCATCGCCGAAGATGACGACTTGCCGCCTCTTCTATCTTCCCGCGACACAAAAGGGGTCTGTGCCTGGCTCAGCCGTGTGCTAGCCGGAAAAAGCACTCCGGTCAACCCCGAGGATGCCTTCGACATCGTAGCTATTCTCCTGCCCAACGGAGATGCGTTCGGAGTTGTGCTCCGGGGAGCGCCGGCTTGCGAAGCCCGTGAACTGAAATGGCGCTTGCCGGTTCTCTCCAACAAAGATCTGAATCCTGAAATTACCAACTGGGAGGCTGACAATCGCCAATTGTTCGAACTGATTGAAGCGCCGATTCATGACACCCAGGACCGGAGGATAGGCGCTTTTGTCCTTGGGTTCAACGTAAGTGACGCGCTCGCCCGACACATCAAGGAACACACGGGGCAGGATAACCTGGTATGGCATCAAGAGGGAAATAAATCGCATCTCCTGGGAGCCAGTGACCCATCGTTGCGTTACTTGCTGGCGCCTGCAGTAAAAAACTGGCGCACCGGTTTTGAGGTCGTGTCCGGCGGCTACGCCATCCTTGATGGCAGCGTAGAAGACCATGCCGACTTGGTCTATAACCCCGAAGGGCTGCACGTTGCTCTCGTGCAGTCTGTGGACGGAAAACTCGAGCCGTTTCGCAGATTGGAATACCTGCTAGCCTTCATGGCTCTCCTGACGCTGGTATTGGGCTGGCTTCTCGGGGCGCTTCTGGCCGGTCCCATCGCCACGCCTCTCGTGAACCTCGCCAGGGCCGCTGAGAACGTGGCTCGCGACCAGTTGGAAATCGCCGACCATCTGCTGCAGAGCCATCCCAAGCGACTTATGCACGCGAAAGATGAGATCGGTGTGCTGGGCAGGTCGTTTCGGGACATGCTGCAGGGATTGAGGGAACGCTTGGCTATGTTTCCCTTCATATCTGAGGCCACCCTCACCGACATCCGCCGGAACACGAAAGGCGGATCGGCAAATGTAAGGACCTCTTTAGCAATACTGTTTGCTGACGTCCGCCAGTTCAGCAAGTTTTCCGAAACCCGTGATCCCGAAGAGGTCATCGGTTTGCTTAACGAAGTGCTGGCCATCGAAGCGGAGATCATCAAGAAGCATCAAGGTGACATCGATAAGTTTGTAGGTGATGCCGTGATTGCCTGGTTTCACGGCGAAGACCGCTGTTTGAGGGCCGTCCGAGCCGCGGATGAGATGCTCAGCACTTTGGGAGCGCGTTTTGCTGGACAGCCGGGAACAACCATCGGCATAGGCATCCACGTGGGCGAAGTTGTTGTGGGCTCGATCGGCAGCAAAACCCGGAAGGATTACACCGCAATTGGAAGCGTAGTGAACATGGCGGCCCGTTTTTGCTCCAACGCTGCAGTCGGACAGATCTTGGTATCCCAAGCCGTCCGGATTGAATTGGATACCCAGGTAACGATCAAACCGCTGCGCCCGATTTTCTTAAAGGGCTTCTTCGATCCCGTCGAAGTATTTGAAGTGTCGTTGGCAAAAGGAGCCGGGGCGTAACTGTTGAGATGGTGGTGTTACGTCAACTGTGCGGACCCACTAACTTCCCTGGCGAGCGTGGCCGTGTTTTGGGTGCTTGATATATAGGAAAAACAAAGTTATTTCCGCCGCGTGCCGCCAAGGCGTTCGGGTACAATTCCTTTATTCAATTGGATTCTGATTATTCTCCCGCTCTGTAATCTCTACACGACAGGGCGCGCATGATTTGGCTTTTAGTGAAGCGATTCGTGAAGGTGATACCGGAGATGGCAGCCCACCGGAAAATCGTTGCTTTCATGCTCTGGGCCCTGGCGGGCGCGACATTACCCTGCACAGCACAATCGAGACCCAATCAGGCGGGGGAAATCCGTGGCCTAGTTCCCGTTGGCTATGTTAAGCGCGGCACTGCCTCAGACATTCCGGCACAGCGCAATGATCTACTCTTCTGGCAAGATACGGTTCGCACAGAACTCGGAGGGCGAGTTCGCATCGGTTTGCTCGACGGCTCGATTCTGAACGTTGGATCGCAGTCGAGTCTGACTATCACCAAACATGATCCTGCTACCCAGCAGACACAAGTTGAGTTGACGTACGGTCGTATCCGCGCAAAGGCGGTGCGCATTGTGCAGCCGGGCGGAAGTTTCAAGGTGCGCACGCCGGTGGCGGTTACGGGCGTGGTGGGAACTGGTTTTGACATCGTGACGACGAGCGTTATGACAGTCGTCCTTTGCCTTGATCATACAGTGCGGGTACGCAACGCAGAAAATCGCGTCGTGGGTGAAGTCCTTCTCCACGCCGGCGAATTCACGCAAGTGCGGAGAGGGAGGCCGCCCACTCCTCCCAAGCCCGCTTCCCCGGAGCAGCTCCACGAAAGCGAAGTCGCAACATCGATTCCCGCCGTACCCGTTGATTGGTCACGCGCGGAAATCAGTTGGCCGCCGCCGAATTGCGGCCAGGAATTCACGCTCATGGTTCGCGCCTGGTCCAGACGGACGCAAGACGGCAATGAGATCGAAACGCCGGTCGACCCAGAGCTGGTTACTGGAAAGTTGTTCCTTGGCAATATGACTGTGGCCGTCGCAGGCGGCCGCGCCGCCTTGGCCAACGCCCCGGGAAATCGCCCTTCGGAGGGGACCTTTGTCCCGGAAGGCAGGCAAGCTCCTGTTCCGACCAAGATCTGGCCTCCGATGAAGACTGCCGAAGGTCAGGGCTGGCGCGGGTCACGGGCCGCGTTTGTCGGAACCGATTTTTATGTTCTGGGCCCTATCGGAGTGAGCGGGCAAGTGGCGTTCACTTTTGCCGATCAGCCAGCAACAGTACTATGGGTGGGTTCGTGCGGAACGGGGCTTCTTGCCCCCGTAATGCCTGGCGGCGCCTACCCGGTTGCGCTCTATGTCGGCGGGCGGGCGGTGGCGCAGGGAGAAATGAACCTGGTCCAGATCTCCTACGATCTCCCCAAACCACCCACACTGCTCCGTGGACAAAGTACCCAATTTGGGATCGAACTTCGAGGGCTGGCTGGACTCGATCAGTTTGTTCAGGGCCGGCCGATCGAGATCACCACTGTCACCAACAATACCCCAGCCATCCTCGGGGAGTTCCGCAGCCAAACGCCCGGGGCCAGCATCAGTGGTGCAGCAATTACCTATCGTGTTGGAGCTCGCAACATTAATGCTTCAGGAACAGCGCGCCTAGACGCCACGGGACGGGGCCTTGAGAAGGGTGAATTTGACTTGGGTGTAGAAAATAAATTGGACCAAGCCCTGGACCAGCCGAGTCATCCGCTCACTCCAGTGCAGCCAAGGCTATAGCTGGATGGGCCTATGAACAGCGTCACTCACGGCTGGTCCACTGTTCTGGGCATTTGGAGTCGCCGCAAGGGCTCGCTAACAATCAGCCTCGGAGTCACCCTCGCAGCGCTCCTGGTTTACCTGGCGACTTTCATAGGCGAACGGCCGACTCCGCTGTTTGACTCCATCGCCCGTTTGGAATTAAGCACACTCGACGCGCGATTCCGATGGCGCGGTCGTGTTCGTCCTGACCCTCGCCTCATCATCGTTGACATCGACCAGCACTCGCAAGAAGTCCTGGGACGCTGGCCATTCTCCCGCCTTCACTTCGCACGCATGCTCGACAACCTGCGTGAAGACGGTGCGCGCGTGGTGGCCTTCGACATCACCTTCAGCAAGCCCGATGAGCCCTTGCGCCCCTTCATGGAGGAGCTTGTTGAACGCCAGCGAAAGGGTGTGCCGGTCAGCCCGGACGTGCTCGAAGAGATGGCGAAGCTCGAACGGCAGTACAACCCCGACCAGCAATTCGCAAAGAGTATTCAGCGCTTCGGCAAAGTGGTCCTGGGAAACTACTTTCTTTACACGCAGTCAGATCTCGAAGGCGTCACCGATGCCACGCTCGACCGTTATGCAAACTCGCTCGCTTATTTTCCTTATCCCCAGGTGCGTGCTGTGGGCACGGGCGGTGAGCGGGATTACCTGCAAACGATCCGGAATTACGAGGACCTTCACCTGGTGCCCAAAGGCGCCGAGGCAAACACTGAATCGTTGATGTCCGCGCTCGCCCCTGGCACGGCCGGCGCCGGCTTCTTCAACGTTCCCCCGGACCCCGACGGCGCTGTGCGTCGCGCAGTCCTGGCCCTGCCTTATGGGCGAAGCCAGGAGCGCTCCGAGTGGGACATGTATGCTTCCCTTGACGTCCAGGCGATTCGTCTTTACTTCGATCTCCCGAATGAGCAGACAGTGCTTGATTTTGGCCCTGCCGGAATTACCAGTCTGGAATTTGGCAGCAGAAGCGTAATTCACCCCGACAATATCGGACGAATGATCATCAACTATCAGGGCGGTGTGCGCACTTATCCCTATGTTTCGATCGCGGACGTGGTCAACAAGAACTTTCCCTCGGGCACATTTCGAGACAAACTGGTGCTCGTAGGCGCGTCGGCTACCGGAATCGGCGACTTGAGAACCACGCCTTTTGGCGGGCTCGATTTTCCCGGCGTCGAGATTCATGCCAACATAATCGACAACCTATTGAACCAGAATCTCCTGCTCCGCGGTCCTAAGCAAGCGCTCACGGACGTGGTTTTTATTGTGCTCTTTGGCATTCCGCTCGGGATCTGGCTGGCCCTGGTGCGACCACGCTGGCTGGCGTTCGGGCTCCTGCTTTTGGTTCCCTTTGCAGCTCTCGTATATTGGGCATTCCTGCACGACTGGTGGCTGAATTTCGTTACGCCATCGCTTTTCACTCTAGTGCCCAATGTGGGTTTGGTGGCGTTGTATCGCGTCCTCGTCGAAGAAAAAGAAAAACGTAGAGTGCGCGGCGCGTTCCAACAGTACCTGAGTCCGGCAGTCATCCGCCTGCTTCTCGACAATCCCGAGCAAGTAGATCCCCGCAAGAGGACTGTCAGCGTAATGTTCACCGATATTCGCGACTTCACGACTCTCTCGGAGAAACTGGATGCTCAGGTGCTCGCCGATCTACTCAACGATTATCTAACTGAGATGACCAAAATCGTGTTTCGCCACAGCGGGACGCTTGACAAATACGTTGGCGATGCGGTGATGGCTTTTTGGGGTGCGCCCTTGGAAGCGCCGGCACAGGACGCCGCATGCGCCTGCGATGCAGCTTTAGAAATGATCGCCCGGCTTCGCCAACTCAACCAGAAGTGGGTGTCTCGCGGCCTCCCCTGTCTTGACATAGGAGTTGGGATCAACACCGGAATCGCTTCTGTCGGCAATATGGGCTCGACTCTCCGCTACAGCTACACGGCCATGGGCGATGCGGTGAATCTAGCCTCGCGACTCGAGGGTCTGAATAAGGAATACTCAACCGCCATCATCCTGAGTGAATCGACCCGCCTGGCCCTGCCCAAGGACGCCTTCCTGCTCCGGGAGCTCGATTACATCCGCGTCAAGGGCAAAGAACAACCGGTCGAGATCCATGAGTTGTTAGGCCGTAGCCGTATCGTAGGAGGCCTGGTGGAATTAGCGGAATGTTTCGGCGAGGGCCGCGAAGCCTACAAACGCCGCGATTGGCGGGAGGCGGCGCGCCTCTTTGAAAACATTCTGGTGCGCTGGCCTAACGACGGCCCTGCACGTATATTCCGGGACCGCGTCTTGGGGTATTTAGCTGAAGCACCTGCATCCGATTGGGACGGCGTTTACATAATGAAGTACAAGTAGCTCCAGCGTTTGCTCAAAGACATCGCCAGCCGAGCCCGATCCTAGATATGTTTGCCGGTGATAGCAGGTAAAAGTGCCGTAATGAAGCTGCCGCGTCTGCTGATG